>NZ_JASPGN010000001.1:0-332131 GCF_030232655.1 Corynebacterium sp. MSK218 | reverse complement strand
CGCCGACTACCTGGCTTTGCTACAGATGCCTTCGGCGAAGGATTAACCCAAGTGCTGGCGCATCATGCAGGTATCGGGCCAGGTACTTTTATCTTGTACGACGTGACCACCTTGTACTTTGAAACCGATACTCCTGATGAGCTTCGCAAACCCGGGTTTTCCAAAGAGCGCCGTGTAGAGCCGCAAATCCTTGTCGGGCTGCTTACTGATGCCACCGGGTTTCCACTGCATGTGGGCGCGTTTGCTGGCAACTCGGCAGAAACCCACACGATGCTGCCGATGATCACACGGTTCCAAGATGCCTACCAACTCGACGAAGTCACCGTCGTCGCCGATGCGGGGATGTTCTCTGCGGCGAACAAACAAGCACTCATTGACGCAGGTCTGCACTACATTTTGTCGGTGAAACCCCCACCGTGCCTGAGGTGATCGAAACCTGGCGGCGGGAAAACCCCGGTGAAGACTACACCCACGGCCAGATCTGGACACAAGCCTCGGCAAGCGATGGGCGCAAACACACAACCCCGAATTCGGTGACCCACTTCCAGTACTCTCACGACCGGGCTAGGCGCAGCCTGCGCGGAATCAAAGAGCAAGTCGCAAAAGCCAAACGCGCTGTTGACGGCGATATCGCAATCAAGCGTAACCGCTATATCGATCTTTCCGCCCCGAACAAGAAGGTCAACTATGCTCTTGCTGCCAAACACCGAGCCCTAGCCGGGATCAAAGGCTATGAAACCGACCTGACCGCTCTTGCCGCCCAAGAGGTTATCGGGCATTACCGCAGGCTATTCAACATTGAAAAGTCGTTTCGGATGTCGAAATCAGACCTGAAAGCACGCCCAATCTACGCCAGGAAACAAGACTCGATCACAGCACATCTCAATATTGTGATGGCAGCACTAGCCGTGGCCCACCTGATGGAGACCCGCAGTGGTCAATCCATCAAACGCCTCGTGAGAACGCTCAAGAAATACCGCAGCTTTGAACTCAACATTGGTGGCGAAACCATCCACGCCGCAGTACCACTACCCCCGGAAATCCAAACCCTCGTCAACACCATCACCGCCCCAACCCTTCGGCACTAATTTGAGCCAAGTCAGGTTACCGGAGCAAAGGGACCATTTTCGCTGTACCTTCGCTGCCCAGATGGTCCCTTTTCAGAGTTAAGGGACCAAAGCAAGAGGACCATCTAGGTTCAACACCAACGGAGCCTTGCACCCCTCGCCATCTAAGCGCTACGGCGCGAACTCACTGCTTTGAGTGCTTCCCGCACCTCACTGACCATTCGTTGCCTTTCATGAAGCAATTCCGTCGGAGAATATCGCAAGACAACAAAGCCTAGATTCTGAATCTGCTTTTCTCGCTGCCGCTCTGCTCGGATGACCTCGTCGACCGGTTTGCCATAGGTCGTTCCGTCATATTTCACATTTCCGTCGATCTCAATGATGACGGCGTCATCAATACAGAGGTCTACCCGATACCCGTTTGCAAAAGAGTACTGGGCAACTATCCGTCTTCCCACTCCTTCAGCAATTAGAATTCCGCGAGCATACGACTCATATGCCGCCTCCGCCAATGCTGACGCATGCTGAAGCGCTATCCGCGCACGTGCTATTCCTTTTGAGCGGCTTAGTTGCTGCACCATTGCTTTGATTTCATCGAGTGAAACGAGTTTCTGCACCAGTGCGGAATCCATCGCCATGATTCCTTCCTCCAAGGAAAGTAGCCGTGCGATGTCAACACACGTGCGCGCAACACTCGTGGTCCTAACACCATTGGCTTCCACGATATGCTCAGCTGGAAGCCACATTTTTCTGTATCGGACTCGCGGGTCTTGGGCCGCTTTCGTGGGCAAGGATTTTGATGCTCTAACCAAGGTGATGGATTCGTTCCTAGGTGGCAATACCCACAGCCCGAGCAACCTTCCTGCTGATTTTCCGGCCACCACTGCCTTTGATGTTCCTCGCGCCATCGCAACAATGTCGACAATCTTCTTCCGGAAGGACGGCAGTTGTTTGTAGCGCTCGGCAGGGTAGGCAAACCATGTAGTAACGCGCAGGAGATCACCGTTGGAAAGCTTCTGCCACGTCGGATCATGTTGGGGAAGAGTTCGAAGATAAATGAGTTGATCTAAATCTGTCATACCTCATTTAGTAGACAACCTATAGCCATAGAGCTAGGCATCTCTCCTAAACCTGTGGATAACTTGTTGAAAGCATCAACAATATGGTTCGCTGCAAGACTCCGCAGCCTGTAAGGCCCCTTAGCTATGGTCTCTTTAGTCTGGTCCCTTAACCTTGAAAAGGGACCATCTACGACCATAAATGCTCAGCCAAATGGTCCCTTTACCAAGCAAAGGGACTAAAGTAAGAGGACCAAACTAAAGGGACCATCAAGCGAGCCTCCCCACATCCCCGGCTGGCAGGTTACTTGTAGGCCGAGAAGCCCGTAATCTTCTTGCCCATGATGAGGGATTGCACGGTATCGGTGCCCTCGTAGGTGTGCATGGCCTCGATGTCGGCGAAGTGGCGCGCGATGTCGTTTTCCAGCAGGATGCCGACTCCGCCGAGCATGTCGCGGGCATCGGCGGCGATACGGCGAGCCGCACGTGTGTTGTGAAGCTTTGCCGCCGAAGCCTGCTCTGGGGCCAAAGTGCCCGCGGCTTCTCGCTGAGAGACTTCACGGCACGTCAGCATCATCTGACTGAGGTCCAAGACCATGTTAGCCAAGCGCTGCTGAATAATCTGCGCCTTGGCCAGCTCGCGACCAAATTGGACGCGCTCCAGGACATAAGAACGAGCAATCTCGTAGCAGGCCACCGCCGAACCGAGTGCCATCCAGGACACGCCAATGCGCGTCGCAGTGAGCACGCGGGAAACGTCCTTGAAGCTGCGGCAGCCCGGAAGCTGGTTGGCGGCAGGAATGCGGCAATCGGTCAACGTGATGTGCGCCTGGTGAATCGCACGCAGAGAAAGCTTGCCCTCAATCACGGTGGCGGAGTAGCCGGGGGTTTCCTGCGGAACGATGAAGCCGCTAACGTTACCGTCTTCCATACGGGCGTAGATGATGGTGATGCCGCCGGAGGCACCATTGCCAATCCACTTCTTCTCGCCGTTGAGGACCCACTCGTCACCATCGCGGACCGCGGTAGTTTCCAAAGCGATGGAGTCCGATCCATGCGCGGGCTCGGTAAGGCCGAATGCGCCGAGCAGCGAGCAGTTAGCCATCTGCGGCAAGTACGAAGCCTTCTGTTCCGCCGAGCCCAACATGGCAATAGAACGCATGGCCAACCCCGCCTGGACCGCAATAACGGTGCCCATCGAGGCATCCGCACGCGTGATTTCCATGAGCGCCAAACCAGCACCAAGCGTGGACATCTGCTCGTGACCTTCCACGGCCAGCCCGTCCGTCATCACATCCAAGGAACCCAAACGCTCCACCAGGTCCAGCGGATACTCAGAAGCCTGCCAGTGCTGGTTAATCACCGGGTCGGAGTACTCGCGGAACTGAGCGGCACGTTTCCAGCCAGCAGCATCGGCCTCAGAGAGGTCGTCGAAGACGCTGAGGAAGTCAGTGGTGCGCTCAAAGAGATTGTGGGACATGGTTGCTTCTCCAGGTAATACGAATGACGATTAGCCACAATTGTGACGTGAATCTCGACACCTGTCAAGCAGTTGCCCTGTACACTAACCACCATTAGCTAGAACAGGAGGACGCCCCACCGTGGCCAACCAAAAACGTCGCGACCAAATCGCCGCCGCCGCGCTCGACCTCTTCGACCAGCGCGGCTACCACGCCACGGGCATGGAGGACATCGCCAAGGCCGTCGGCATGCGCGCCTCCAGCCTCTACAACCACTTCTCCTCCAAGCAAGAACTCCTCGCCGAAGTCACCATCACCGCCATGGAGGACCTCCTCCGCGCCAACGCCGCCGGACTCGCGGGCCTGACAGAACCGCGCGACAAGCTCGTCGCCACCATGAAAGCCCACGTCATCTTCCACGCCACCCACGCCCGGCGCGTCCGCGTGGTCAATAACGAGCTCACCAACCTCGAAGAACCCCACAAGTCAGTCGTGCTCCAACTGCGCCGCGATTATGTCGCGCGCTGGATGGCCATCGTCAACTCCGGCGATTTCCGCGCCGAGAACTTGAAAATCGCTTGCTGGTCACTCATCGACATGGGAATCGGTGTGGCCCAATGGTTTAGCCCCGACGGTGAATACACCGCCGAGGCTTTAGGGGATATGTACGGCCAGTTCGCCTTGCGCCAACTTACTTAGGGAGCGCAGCCAATCGGCTGTTCCTCCTCACGGCCATCGGGGTACTGCACGCGGACGCGGGAGTACACCTCAGCGTGGTAGCCACACGCCTCGCGCTTATCGACGACCACCTTAACCTTCTCCTCATTAAATGTGCCCTCCGCACAGTTGGGGTCACAGTCATTCTCGATGGCCACGCCTTCCGCCTCCGCGGAATCGGCTCCCCAGTTCTTCCATTCCAGCTGGTTGACCAGGTAATTATTGTCAGCGCACGCCAGCGAAATGCGGTCCGGGCCCTCCAAGCCTGTGACGGAGACGCAGTCAAGAATGGCTGTGGCATCCACGGTGGTTTCCACGTCTGGGCCTACCAGACCTACCACGCGCACCAGCTGGCCGCTGGCGGGGAGGACGGAGAAGGAGACCTGGTCGGAATCGCGAATCACGGTGACGAGTTCGTCGTCGCCTTCGCCTTCGACGCTGCCCACATCGTTGCCGTCAGTATCCGCCAGAATGTCGTAGGTGATCTTTTGCTGCTCGCTGCTCAGTCCCGGCTGCAGCAGCAATTCCAGAGCACCTAGGGCACGGTTGGGGAAGGTATCCGCAAGCTTTTCCAGCTGCGCACGGTCAGTCGCGATGACGAGGTCCTCTGGATTCACCGAAGGCTGCGGGTCAAAGCCTGGGACCTCTCCCTGCGAGGAGACCTCCACGGCTCCACCCGCATCCACCGCATATTCGGTAATCGCGGAGGCATCGCCGAGGGTATCGACGCGCTTCATGTACTCCTTGGCCGTAACACCTTTATCTACGGCATCCGGCTGCGCACCGGCGGCCTCGCCGGCCTGGGTCAAAATCTCCGAAGCCGAGGCCACCGGCTCCGAGTTATTCAGCAGTGGGAACGCACCGCCGACCAACGCAAGGACCGCCACACCGGCCGCAGCGTAGGTCCACGTCGGGCGCCCCTTGGTAATGCGGGCGAGGGTGGCTTCGGAGTGCTTGAGGGAATCGTCGGAAAGCGTGGCGTCGGGAACGGGGTTCGCCTGACGTAGCTGGTCGAGAGAGTTAGGCATCGGTTTCTCCTGTGAGTTCAGATAGATGAGTACGAGCGCGGTGCAGGCGCACGCGGACGTTGTTGCGGGAAATGCCCAGGACCTCAGCGATCTCCGGGTGGTCGAGCCCCTCCCAGGCATGGAGGGTCAGTATTTCCTGGTCGGCATAGGGAAGGCGCAGGAAAGCTTCGCTGATATCGAGGCTTAAGTCGACGGCGTCATAGCCGGCATAGGATTCCAGCTCATGATCGTCGAGGTTCTCCGTTTCCCTGCGGGTGCGGTAGAACTCGCGCATGACATTGCGGGCGATGCCATACAGCCAGGGCAGTGGCGTGCCACGCATCGAGTCGAAGCCGGCCCAGGCACGCTCGAAGACGTCAGCAGCCAGCTCTTCGGCATGGCTTGGTGGGACACGGCGGCGCAGATAGGCCAACACCGCCGGGTAATGCTCGCGAAAGAGACGGGAAAACTCCCGCTTCCGCGAACCAGGCAAAGTTAGAACAGACACTAAAAAATCTCCAGATTACTGATGGGCTCACTAGGTATGTGGCAACTGATAGCCCAGCGTTACACAGAACTTCTCTAATGGTTTACTAGAAGGGCTATGGAACCACTCGAGCTCTCTGCCCTCACGGGCAATCAGTCGCGGACGTACGGCACCCGCAAGATCACCGCGGACATGGTCTCGGCGCCGGTGCACGTGGCGATCGCGCTGTGGGACGAGCGCTGGGATTCAGCAGAGGACGGGACTATCGACGGCTGGGTCATCGCCGTCAACACGAAAAAGACCCGCTTCGTGCGCAAGGGCCAGATCCGCACCGGCGACATCGTAGAGGTCGCTGTCCGCGAGCTAGAGAAAGCCACGAAGAACATTCGAGGACGGAAGTGGATTGTCACGGGACGCCGGCAAACTGCGTTGCGCGCCGCGCTCGAGGAGCGCGGCTATACGGTGACGGGAAGCTTTGCGGAGGAGAATAGGGCGTCACGAAGCGCGAGCTCCGTGCGGCGCAAAGAGGCCGGCATTACCGCGCGCCGCGCCAAAAAGGAAGGCGAGGCTCCTCGCAAGAAACAGGTGGTGAAGGTAGAAACCCCCAAAGCGCACTGGTGGCCGAATTTCTCCACGGCCTCATCCTGGCCGAAGGGCACCACGGTGCGCATCGCGACCGATGCTTCCTCGGATACCGTCTTCAAAGGCTCGATGTGTTTCGTGGCGGGCAATGGCGACTACCGCCTGCGCACCCGCGAGACCTCCGCGAGCACCGACGAGTTGGAGCTCGAATCCCTTACCTTGGCGCTGAAATACCTGCTCAAGGTTGGCGCCACGAAGGCGATCATTGAGTCCGATTCCGTCGCCGCATTGGACGCGGTGCAGCAGATTCGGACGAAAGGATCGAAGGCCGTGCGCTCGCGGGGTGTATGGCGCGGGCTGTCGTCGGGCTCGCGTTCGCGCTTCCAGCAGGCCTGGAACGACATTGACGGCATCTGCGATGTGACGATTCGCCGCGTCATGGGACATGCAGGTGACCCGCTCAACCGGGCTGCCGACCAGATTGCATACATGGGCCTGCGCGCGATTGCGCATCCGCGAAAGCAATCGCAGCCCACGCTCATGGAAGGAATTAGCAAGGCACTGTCCAAGCTCTGATTCGGGGCTGCGACCACCTGTGGCCTAGGGTTATTCATATGACCAATCCCTTTGACTCAAACCCCTTCGAGGAGTCGGCCGAACCTTTCCGTGGCCGCGGGGCTAATCCTTTCGCGGAGCCTTCTACAATCCCTTCCGTAGATCCTGCTGCCGACCCTTTTGCTGAGTCTTTTGCCGAGCCCCAGCCCGCCAATGCCCCGGCCCCACTGCCAGACTATGCCCCGGTTCATTCTCCCGAGCACGAACAGCAGTCAGCGGGCGGCAGGATTCACCGTTTCTCCATCTTCAAGGGCGTGCTGAGTCTGTTCTCGTTCTTGATAGGCTTTACCGCCCTGACCAGCGGTGACGTGCTCTTCGGCGTCGGCTTCGGTCTGCCCGGAGCGTGGTACTTCATCAAGGCGCTGGAACAGAAAACCAACCCAACCACCCCGCAGAAGCGCCACTGGTTTGTCATCTGGTTCATTGCGATTCTGTTGGTAATCATCGGCACCTAGCCTTTCGCCGCCCAGCTCTGTCTGTACCTCAGCTTTTGAGCTTCTGCACAGATGGTCCTTGTAGTCCGGTCCCTTTACCCTGCAAAGGGACCACCTGAGGTCAGTTTAAAGGCCACACATGGTCCCTTTGCAGGGTAAAGAAACCAAAGTTGAGGGACCATCTACACGGAGCGGCTAGCTACACGGAGCGACTAGCTGCGCAAAGCGGCTAGTTGCGCAGAGCTGCTAGCTGCGCAGAGCCGAAGCCGGCTTCCAAGCAACCACCCGCCGCCACACAATGCGCAGCAGCGAATGGGGTGTGGCCACGACCTCGCGAAGATAATTCCAGGTGCGATCCTTTGCCGGGGTACGAACGCCATGCACGCGAACCCGAATCCCCAAATGCCACGCCCACAACCGTGTGCGTAGAACGTGAAAATCATTCGTCACGACGCGAAAATAGGAGTAGTCAGGACACAGCGCATGGGCACGCTCAAGGTTTTCGTTAGTGCTGGTCGCTGCCGGCTCAACGACGATGCGCCCCGCGCTCACTCCCCGCTCAATGAGGTAGCGCGCCATGGCGTCCGCTTCCCCGAAGCCGGAGACGATGACCAGTTCCTCCGGCATCACGCGGGCAGCCACCACCGCGCGGTCAAGGCGACTGCGTAGCAGCGAGCCGGGCTCACCGGCCACCACACGCGCGCCTAACACCAAAACCGGATACTGCATGTTCGTTAGCTTAGCGTGCATACTGGTCGGCATGAGCATGTGCGTAGTCGGGTCCATCAACGCTGACCTCGTGGTCCACACCGCGCGGCATCCCCACCCGGGCGAAACGCTTATGGGCCGCGGTGGCACCATCAGCGCCGGCGGCAAAGGCGCGAACCAAGCGGTCGCGGCCGCGCGGCTCGGCGCGCAGGTAAGCTTCGTCGGCGCGGTGGGCAGCGATGCTTACGCCGCGCCCGCGATGCATTACTTGCAGGCCAGCGGCGTGGACCTCACGCACGTCGAAGCCAGCGAAGAGGTCACCGGCCTGGCGGTCATCACCGTGGACGAGCAGGGCGAGAACACCATCATCGTGGTTCCGGGAGCCAATGCGCTTGTCGACGCCCCCTTTGTCACCTCCCACTCCTCCCCCATCACCGAATCGGAACTGATCCTCCTCCAGGGAGAAATTCCCGCTGATGGCTTTGCCAAGGCCATCGAGCTGGCGAAGGGGCGGGTCGTGGTCAACCTCGCGCCGGTCATCGAGGTGAACAAGGACGCGCTCCTGCGCGCCAATCCGCTGCTGGCCAATGAACACGAGGCCGGTCTCATCTTGGAACAGCTGGGGTTGAGCGGTGAAGGCACGCCAGCGGAGTTGGCGCGGCGTTTAAGGGAGGTTGGCTTTGCCTCGGTGGTTCTCACGCTCGGCGCGAAGGGGGCGCTCGTCGCCGAGGGGACTTCCCTCGTGACAGTCCCCTCTCCGCAGGTCACTGCGGTGGACACCACGGGCGCGGGCGATGCCTTCGCGGGCGCGCTGTGCGCGCGGCTACTCCGCGGTGACGACCTCGTGAAAGCCGCCACCTATGCCGCGCGGGTCGGGGCCTTCGCCGTTACTGGAGAAGGCGCGCAGGCATCCTACCCCGATCTCACAAGCGAGCTTCCCAGCTAGTTACTCACCGAGAAGCTGGGAGCGCAGGTTCTCGTCCTTCTTCTCCACCTCGGCGGCCATGTTCTCCTGGTAAGCGGCCATTTTCTCCACCAACGCGGGATCACCGGTGGAAAGGATACGCACGGCAAGCAGGCCGGCGTTTTTCGCGCCACCGATGGACACCGTGGCCACCGGCACACCACCCGGCATCTGCACGATGGACAGCAGGGAGTCAAGGCCATCGAGGTCCTTGAGCGCGCGCGGAATGCCGATGACCGGCAACGGGGTGGCGGCAGCGACCATGCCTGGCAGGTGTGCCGCGCCGCCGGCACACGCGATGATGGCTTTAAGTCCGCGCTCATGCGCGGACTTGGCGTAGGCCAGCATCTTTTCCGGGGTGCGGTGAGCACTCACCACGCCTACCTCGAAGGGCACACCGAACTCGGCGAGCACCTCAGCAGCAGGTTTCACAGTGGGCCAATCGGAATCAGAGCCCATAATCAGACCAACGAGTGGTTTCATCATCAATCTCCTTCTCAATAAGACTTAAGCCCGCCGCGAGCTTAGGCCCACTGCGCGTGGACGAGGAAGTGGGCAGCATCGTGGGCAATGCGGCGAGTCTCATCAACGTCGTCGCCGACGACGTTAACGTGTCCGATCTTGCGTCCAGCCTGGTGATCCTTGCCGTAGAGGTGGATCTTGGCCTCTGGGTAGCGCTCCATGACTTTGCGAACGCGATCTGGCATCGGCATGGCTGGATCCTGATCCGCACCAAGGACGTTGGCCATGACCGTAATCGGGGCCAGCGGCTTAGTGGAGCCCAACGGCAGGTCCAGCACGGCCCGCAGGTGCTGCTCGAACTGGGAGGTCACGCACCCGTCCTGTGTCCAGTGTCCGGTGTTGTGCGGGCGCATGGCCAACTCATTGACGGCAATGTCCTCGTGGATGTTAGCCCCCGGCGCGCCGGAGGCCGAGGCAATGATGGCACCCGCATCCTGCTCAGCGGCGAAAGCAAAAAGCTCCACCGCCAAGACTCCGGTGACACCAAGTTCAGTGGCGACCTGAATGCCGACCTGCATGGCATGTTCCGCCAGCTCCGGCGACAGGTTCGGGGCAGGCGCGAAAGCCTCAGCGCAGATGCCATCGCGTTGTACAGACTCGGTTACCGGCCATGCCTTAACCTCACCGGAGGGACGGCGAGCAACGAGCACGGACAGCTCGCGGGTCAGAGCCACCTTTTCTTCCGCCATCAGTGGCGTGCCAGCGGCCAGAAGCTCCTCTACCAGTGGTTCTAGTTCCTCCACAGAGGGGAACCATACGCCGTGGCCGTCATAACCGCCGCGGCGGGCTTTGAGGCACACGTGACCGGCCACAAGCGCGGCGAACTCTCGTGCATCCTCTACAGACTCGATGGCGGCAAAGCGCGGCACCGGGGCTCCCAACTCGGAAAGTTTTTGACGCATAAGCAGCTTGTCCTGCGCGTAGAGGAGTGCGGAAGGCTGGGGCTGGACGTTGTAGGAGGCGTCGATAAGCGCGCGCACATGTTCCGTCGGCACGTGCTCGTGTTCGAAGGTCACCGCGTCTGCGCCTTCTGCGGCCTGGGTCAGTACCTCGTAGTCGTGGTAGTCACCAAGGACGACGTCTGGAATGACCTCCGCGGCGGACTTGCCCGGCTCGGACGCCAAGAGGCGCAGGTGGATGTCGAGCTCAGCCGCGGCCGGCTGCATCATGCGCGCAAGCTGGCCATCTCCGAAAACAGTAACGGTAGGTTTGTGTTGTTCACTCACTCCTTCAATACTAGCCTTGGGGCCATGATTGTCCGGCATACCATCTTCCAGAACTCGCTTATGACTGCCCTGTTGGACGGCATCTACGACGGCGAGATGACCATCGGCGAGCTTTTGGGAAAGGGCAATTTCGGCATCGGTACCTTCGATGCGCTGGATGGGGAGATGATTATCCTCGACGGTGTCTGCTATCAGCTGCGCGGCGATGGCACGGCAGCCGTCGCCGAACTCGACCAAGGTACTCCCTTTGCCGTCGCGACGAATTTCGTCCCCCGTATTAAGGTGGCCGCACCCAAGGGCCTCAAGCGCGAGGAACTGTCCTCCTTTATTGATGAGCTGGAGCCCTCAGCCAACTACATGTACGCGGTGCGTATTTCTGGGCGATTCAGCAACGTTGTCACCCGCACGGTGGTCAAACAATCCAAGCCTTATCCGCCCATGGCTCAGGCAGTCGGCGGCGATAAGGAGCTGCGCTTTAGCGACGTCGACGGCATCATCGGCGGCTTCCGCACCCCGGTGTTTGAGAAGGGCATTTCGGTGCCGGGCTGCCACGTTCACTTCATTGATGCCGAACGCACGTCCGGCGGCCATGTGCTGGACTACACCGTGGATGAGGCCACGATTGAGCTGTGCCCGGGAACCGATTTGGAGCTGCGCCTGCCGCTGACCCACGAGTTCCGCTCAGCTAACTTGGCGCCGGAAGACCTCGATTCGCAGCTGCACACGACTGAGATTAAGAACTAGCCCCAGACCGGTTGTTCGTTGAGGATATCCTCAACGCGCTTGGCTTTGGGGATGGCTGGAAAGTACATCGGGCGCTCATAGCCGTGCAGCGCGAGTGAAATGCCGCCGCGGCGTCGGCGGGCCCCGCGAATGTCGGTGAGCGGAATCGAGTCAACGCGCTTGCCATCGCGGGCGATAACGCGCAGGTTGGTCACGATGAAGCGCTTGCGACGTGCTTTGACCAGAGGCAAGACGAAGCGCCACACCGCCAGCAGCGCCCACACGGCCACGAGCCCGTTGCGAATCGCGAGGTCAATAGCGTTGTAGTCACACCAGCCAATGGCAATCCAGCACACGCCGGTGACCACGATGAGCTCAAGAAATGGGAAGAGCAGCGTGCGAAACGGTGCTGTCATATCCGCGCGGACTACTTCACCGCGGCCCATCTGCATGAGATTCATGGGGCTCATGATACTCATGTGTGTTTGCCTGCTACGCGGGCCCACGCCGTGGGGAGCACCTGCTTGACGACGTCCCTTTGCCCAACCAGTGCCTACTGCGCTGCGGGGCGCAGGTGGATGACGTCGCCGGCCGAGTAGTATTCACCGCCGACGTTGATGCGGCCATCATCGGCCACGCCTTCAACAGTGCCGGTCACATCGCCCGTCGGGGCTTCGAGGCGGACTTCCTGACCGATGGAGGAGCAGACCTTGCGGTAGTCCGCCATGAGCTGTGGGTCCTGCTGCTCCCATTGGGTGATGCGGTGGCGCAGGTTCTTCAGCACGGTGATGGCGAGTTCGGTGCGGTCAGTATCTCGACCCTCAAGCGCCAAAGAGGTCGCGGCCTCAATGGGCAGCTCTTCGCGAGTCAGGGTGACGTTGATGCCCATGCCCACGACGACGCGCGCCGAAGGCGGGTTCGCGGCCTGGGTCTTGGGCGCGACCTCGGCCTTAGATACCTCTGCCTTGTTAATCTCAGCCTTCGAAACTTCCGTCTTCGGTGCAGACTTGAAGGCCTCACCCACCGGGCCGGCTTCCGCAAGGATGCCACACAGCTTCTTGCCATCGATGTGGACGTCATTGGGCCACTTGAGCACCGCACCGTCGACCGAGTCGGTAACTGCTAGACCGGCAGCCAGCGGCAGAGTACCCAAATGGTCCAGCGAGTCTGGGAGGAGAAGCACCGAGAAAATGAGCTGCGAGCCGGCCGGGCTTACCCAGTGGCGGCCCAAACGGCCCTTGCCAGCACTCTGCTCGTTGGTGAGCAGCACAGTATCGCCGGCGACCTTGTCTGCCTGCATAAGGTCGGTATTGGTAGAGCCAGTGGACTCGGTGTACTCGATGACGGCGAAGTCATCGGCGAGAGCTTCACGGATGCGGTCCAGATCAAGAGCAGTCATGGTCGCCGATCCTACTCGCTGCTGTAGAGCACCTCATCGCAGCTGAGTGTCGGCGTCGAGTGTTAGGGTTACTGCATGGCAAAGGTCACATTTGAAAACGTCGGCATCACCTATCCCCGTGCCGAGAACCCCACGGTCAAGGACCTCAATCTCGAGATTGCGGATGGCGAGTTCCTAGTCCTCGTCGGCCCCTCCGGCTGCGGTAAGTCCACCACCCTACGCGCACTTGCCGGATTGGAGCCGGTCTCCAGTGGTCGCATTCTTATCGACGATAAAGACGTCACCGGCCTCGAGCCGGGCGAGCGTGATATCGCGATGGTCTTCCAGAACTATGCGCTCTACCCGCACCTCACCGTGGCAGAAAACATGGGATTTGCCCTCAAGTTGGCCAAGCGGCCGAAGGCAGAAATCAAAGCCAAGGTGGAAGAAGCCGCCAAGACCTTAGGCCTGACGGACTACCTTCAGCGCAAGCCCAAGGACCTTTCCGGCGGCCAGCGCCAGCGCGTGGCCATGGGCCGTGCCATCGTGCGCGAGCCGAAGGCCTTCCTCATGGATGAGCCGCTCTCCAACCTCGACGCCAAGCTGCGCGTGCAGACCCGCGCGGAGCTGGCAAGCCTCCAGCAGCGCCTGGGCACCACCACCGTCTACGTCACTCATGACCAGGTGGAGGCCATGACCATGGGTGATCGCGTTGCTGTGCTCAAGGATGGCGTGCTCCAGCAGGTCGCCCCGCCGCGCGAGCTGTATGACGCACCGGCGAACGAATTCGTTGCAGGTTTCATCGGTTCCCCGGCGATGAATATCTTCGATTACAACGGAGGCCGCATCGGCGTGCGCCCGGAAAAGATGTTCATCAACAAGGGCCCGCTGGGTTTCCAGGGCGTCGTGGACTTCGTCGAAGAGCTCGGCGCCGAGTCCTTCGTTTATGTCACCGTGGGCGAACAGCGCTTTGTCGCCCGCGCACAGGGAGATGCGCCCCAGCGCGGCGAAGACGTCGTGCTCACCTTCAATCCCCGTGAGGCACACCGCTTCGATCCGGAGACCGGTGAGCGCATTAATGACTAATAGGGGGTAGTTTCACCCCCGTTTCTAGTGAAATTAATGTCAAAACCACATGCACCGAGGACCTGATCCCCTATTTTGAAGTCACCAGAAGTTTTCCGAAAGGTGAATATTCCATGAAGAAGCCGTTTCTTCCCAGCTCCCTGCGCACAGTCCGCCGCGGTGTCGTCGTCACCACAGCTGCACTCGCGCTGACCTTGGCCGGCTGCTCGTCCAGCGATGATTCCTCCTCCGACGCTGGCTCGGACGCCGCCACCAAGGACACTGACGGTCGCGGACCCATCACCTTTGCCATGGGTAAGAACGATACCGACAAGATCACCCCCATCATCGAAGCGTGGAACGCCGAGCACCCGGATGAGAAGGTAGAGCTCAAGGAGCTCGCCGGCGAGGCCGACGCTCAGCGCGAGACCCTCGTGCAGTCCCTGCAGGCAGGCAACTCTGACTACGATGTCATGGCGCTCGACGTGGTGTGGACCGCTGACTTCGCCGCCAACCAGTGGCTGGCACCACTGACCGGTGACCTCGAGGTGGACACCTCCGGGCTGCTGGAGCCCACCGTAGAGTCCGCAACCTACAATGACACCCTCTACGCGCTGCCGCAGAACACCAACGGCCAGCTACTCTTCCGCAACACCGACCTCGTCGATAAGGCTCCGGAGAAGTTCGAAGACATCGCTTCCGCATGCGAGGCCCTCGAGAAGGACACCTCCTGCCTGACCACGCAGCTCAAGCAGTACGAGGGCCTGACTGTGAACACCGCGGGCTTCATTGAGGGCTGGGGCGGATCCGTCTTGGATGACCAGGGCAATGTCACCGTCGATTCGGACGAGGCCAAGGAGGGCCTGCAGGCGCTTGTCGACGCCTACGAGGACGGCACCATCTCCAAGGACTCCACCGCCGCAACGGAGGAGGAGACCAACCTCGCCTTCACCGAGGGCAAGACCGCCTTCGCTATCAACTGGCCGTACATGTACACCAACGCTGAGGACAAGGGCATCAAGTTCGAGGTTCAGCCGCTGGTGGGCAAGGACGGCGTTGGTGTGTCCACCTTGGGTGGCTACAACAACGGCATCAACATCAACTCGGAAAACAAGGCCACTGCCTTGGACTTCATCAAGTTCATCATCAACGAAGAGAACCAGAAGTCCTTCGCTGAGGCATCCTTCCCGCCGGTCTTGGCTTCCATCTACGATGATGAATCCCTGGTTGAGGAGTTCCCGTACCTCCCGGCTCTGAAGGAGTCCCTGGAGAACGCCGCACCGCGTCCGGTCTCCCCGTTCTACACCGCCATCTCCAAGGCCGTGCAGGACAACGCCTACGCAGCGCTGACCGCCGGCAAATCCGTCGATGACGCTACGAAGGACATGAAGGCAGCCATCGAGGCAGCATCGCAGGGTTAATCCTCCCCGCGAGTATGGGGCGCGAGTAAGTCCACTGAGACTTGCCCGCGCCCCCTTCGTTGATCTTGGCCAACCCGAGCTACAAACTAGCGGGTACTGCGCGCATAACACCGATGTCCGGAGCACCCGCTATGATTTTCACAACTGTCCCCTAATATCCTGACAACTTTCACCCCCTACAACTTTCACACTGTAGAAAGGCAGGCACCGCATGGCTGGTAGAACGCGTACTGCGGATTCGCGCAAGCAGTATCTGCAGGCAGCCGGCCTCATCGCGCCCGCGCTCATTGCGCTGGCCGTGGTGATTGGCTATCCCATCGTGCGAGCTGTCATGTTGTCCTTCCAGGGCAATAAGCGGCTCAACCCCACCACGGGCGTATTCGAGGAAGGCTCGTTTGCGGGCCTAGAGAACTACCTCTACTGGATTACCAACAGGTGCATGTCCGCCACGGGTCAGGCCACCGCCTGTCCCGATGGCGTTATTGCGACGGACTTCTGGCCAGCGGTGAAGATTACGCTCTTCTTCACTGTCGTGACCGTGGCTCTGGAAACCATCCTCGGCATGGTCATGGCGCTGGTCATGAACGGCGAATATCGCGGCCGTGGCCTCGTTCGTGCTGCGGTGCTCATTCCGTGGGCTATTCCGACGGCGGTAACGGCAAAGCTGTGGCAGTTCATGTTTGCTCCGGATGGCATCATCAACTCGCTCATCGGTGAGCGCATCGCGTGGACCACGGACCCGTTTTATGCGCGCCTTGCGGTCATCATCGCAGACGTGTGGAAGACCGCACCTTTTATGGCCCTGCTTATCTTGGCCGGCCTGCAGATGATTCCGCGTGATGTGTACGACGCCGCGCGCGTCGACGGTGCCTCCCGTATCCAAACTTTCTTCACCATCACCCTGCCACTTGTGAAGCCTGCGCTCATGGTGGCTATTCTCTTCCGCACGCTCGATGCACTGCGTATGTACGACCTGCCGGTCATCATGATCTCGGCGTCCTCCAACTCGCCCACCGCCACGATTTCCCAGCTGGTGGTGGAAGATATGCGCCAAGGAAACTTCAACTCCGCCTCCGCATTGTCCACGCTGATCTTCCTGCTCATCTTCACCGTGGCCTTCATCCTCGTGCGCTTCTTGGGCGCGGACGTCGGCGGTGTGGCACGTGACAAACGCACTAAGAAGGACAAGGAGCCTGCAGCATGAAAAAGTTCGGCCACTACCTTGGCATCCTCTTCATCATGTTCTGGGGCCTAGCCCCCTTCTACTGGATGGTTGTCACAGCGCTTCGCGATAAAGCCCATACCTTTGACACCACCCCGTGGCCTACGCACGTAACCCTGGACAACTTCCGCGACGCTCTGGCCACGGATAAGGGCAACGACTTCCTCAATGCGTTGGGCAACTCCCTGATCATCTCCTTGGCCACGACCGCAGTGGCCGTACTCATCGGCGTGTTTACCGCTTATGCGCTGGCCCGCTATGACTTCCCTGGAAAGGGTATCGTCACGGGTATCATCCTGGCAGCCTCAATGTTCCCCGCTATCGCGCTCGTTACCCCGCTTTTCCAGCTTTTTGGCAATCTTGAGTGGATTGGCACCTACCGCGCGATGATCATTCCGAACATCTCCTTTGCGCTGCCGCTCACGGTCTACACTTTGCTGAGTTTCTTCCGCCAACTGCCGTGGGAGTTGGAGGAAGCAGCGAGGGTCGATGGGGCGTCGCGAAGCCAGGCCTTCCGCCTCGTGCTCCTCCCCTTGGCCGCACCGGCACTGTTTACCACCGCCATCATCGCGTTCATCACGACGTGGAATGAGTTCATGTTGGCTAAGCAGTTGTCCACCACCGCTACCGAGCCGGTGACCGTGGCCATCGCGCGCTTCTCTGGCCCCTCGGCCTTCGAGTACCCCTACGCCGCCACGATGGCGGCCGGCGCGCTGGTGACGATTCCGCTCATCATCATGGTTCTCATTTTCCAGCACCGCATCGTTGCCGGCCTCACCGCCGGAGGTGTCAAGGCCTAATGCGGCGCGCACTGCTGTGGGATACTGCGCTGGGGTTCGTCGGTTTCTTCGCCGCCCTAGCGCTCCTGCAAGCGGTTCTTAACCTTTTTCAACCCTCCCCCGCACTCTGGCCAGGGCTCCTTGCCGGCGCACTCATGCTGGCGGAGTACTTGCTCTGGCGGGCTAAACGGAAGGATCTTCAATGAGCTGGCACGATAACGCTATTTTCTACCAGGCCCTCGTGGGGTCCTTTAAAGACACTCGTGGGGAGGGCGTCGGCACGTTGCGGGGCGTCATTGAGAAACTCGATTACCTCAAATGGCTAGGCGTCGATTGTCTCTGGCTCTCGCCTTTCTACGCCTCCCCGCTGCGTGATGATGGCTATGACATCGCCGATTACTACGCCATCCACCCGGATTACGGCACGATGGAGGATTTCGACGAACTCGTGGATGAGCTGCATGCGCGCGGCATGCGCCTCATGACGGATTTGGCCTTCAACCACACGTCTACCGACCACCCGTGGTTCCAGGCCTCCCGTACCGATCCGGAAGGCCCCTACGGCGATTATTACGTGTGGGGCGATGATCCGCTGCGCTACCCGGAAATTCGCATCATCTTTACTGACACGGAGACCTCGAACTGGGCGTGGGATCCGGAGCGTAAGCAGTATTATTTCCACCGCTTTTATTCGCACCAGCCGGACCTTAACTACGACAACCCAAAGGTCCACGAAGAAATCTTTAAAGTCCTCTCCTTCTGGCTGGACAAAGGTGTGGATGCTTTCCGGCTCGATGCGATTGCATACCTCTATGAACGCGATGGCCTGGGCGGCGAGTCCCTACCGGAGACCGTGGACTTCGTGGAGAAGATCCGTGCTTTCCTGGAAGAGCACTACCCAGACGCCGTTATCCTCGCGGAGGCGAATCAGCCCCCAGAGGAGACGATGGAGTTCTATGGCACGGGCAACCGTTTCCACATGGTGTTCAACTTCCCGGTCATGCCGCGGTTGTATCAAGCGCTTGCGCTGGGCGACGCCACGCCGGTCTATGACATCATGGCGGAGCTACCGGAGCTTCCCCAGGGCTGTCAGTGGGGAACCTTCCTGCGCAACCATGATGAGCTGACCTTGGAGATGGTCGATGAGGACCAGCGCGCCATCATGTACGAGCACTACCTGCCCGATGATCAAATGCGTGCCCACGTGGGCATCGCGCGACGCTTGGCGCCCCTGTTGGGCAATGATTACCGCAAGATTGAGCTCTTCTACTCCTTGCTCATGACGCTGCCGGGTGCGCCTTTCCTGTATTACGGCGATGAGATTGGCATGAATGATGCCCCGGAGCTTCCGGACCGTGACGCCGTGCGTACTCCAATGCAGTGGGAGCCTGGCGACGGCGCTGGTTTTACGTCCTCCTCCCATCCGCGCCGTCCGATTGTGGGGGGAGTGGGCGTCTCCGTGGCGGAACAGCTTGAGGATGAGGGCTCACTTCTCCACCGCCTGCGCAGACTCATCCAGCAGCGCAAGGCGCACCCAGAGTTGGGCACCGCACCTTTCGAGGCCGTGGAGACTGGTCACAAGGGCGTGCTGGGGTTCCAACGCGGGGGATTGCTCTGCCT
Source organism: Corynebacterium sp. MSK218 (assembly GCF_030232655.1). Taxonomy (NCBI): domain Bacteria; kingdom Bacillati; phylum Actinomycetota; class Actinomycetes; order Mycobacteriales; family Corynebacteriaceae; genus Corynebacterium; species Corynebacterium sp. MSK218. The sequence continues at coordinate 313,076 of NZ_JASPGN010000001.1, read as the reverse complement.
GCATAACTTCACCGACGAAGCAGTGGACCTGGGCCCCGTAGAGCTGGGCCCCTTTGGCTATGCCTGGCTTCCGGTCGAGGTCTAAAACGAGAACTGTGCCCTACCTCACCCCGCACGTCAGGTTACCCAAAAGTTAACTCAGGGAGAACAAAATGCGGACTTTTCCCCTCTATAGCTATATAGTTGGTTCCACCCAATGATGCGCACGGTCGCATCATCACTACAAGAGAATAGAGAGGTGGGAAAATGAATACCCTGAACGGATTCCTTTCCGCCATTACCAATACAGTCAAAAGCGCCACCGGAATCAACCTTGACCCCGTGCAGCCAGCGCCCCTGGTGACACACATCGCCGAGGACCTGCTCAAGCACGACCTCATCCCAGTCACCCGCACCGACATCGAAGAGTCTTATGCCGTCCTCACGGGCGACTTCCCCTCGGAAGGCGACCTTGCCGAGGTAGAACTCTTCCTCCACAGCTTCGGCTGGCTTGCCTAAACCCCTACACCCAACCCCGCCCAACCCTGGGCGGGATTTTCTTATGCGACCACCCTACGCAGCGCGCATTTCGCGCCCACTAGACTGTGAAGACATGCTCCCAACGCGCCAATCGCGAGGATTTCCTCATGTTTTTCACCCTGGTTTACCTGCAGAAACGTGAAATGTGAGGGAAATCACCCGCGCACGGCTATACATTCCTATCCAAAACCTCTCTACACTGCCAAACATGACTATTTCCTCACATTTGTCAGAGCTGGACTCCCTCAGCGCCGACACCACCGCAGGCAAGATCGCTGAATTGAAGAGGCGTCGTGAAGCAGCGGCCCAACCCATGGGCGAGAAAGCCCATGAAAAGGTGCACGCACAAGGCCGCCTCACCGCCCGCGAACGCTTGGACTACCTCCTCGATGAAGGCTCCTTCGTGGAGACCGACATGCTCGCTGTGCACCGCACTACGGACTTCGGCATGGGCAAGAAGCGCCCGCTTACCGATGGCATTGTTACCGGCTGGGGCACCATCGACGGCCGCGAGGTCTGCATCTTCTCCCAAGACGGAACCGTCTTCGGCGGCGCGCTCGGCGAGGTCTATGGCGAGAAGATGATCAAGATCATGGAGCTGTCCATCACCACCGGCCGCCCCCTCATCGGCCTGTACGAGGGCGCCGGCGCCCGCATCCAAGACGGTGCTGTCTCTCTGGACTGGATTGCAAAGACCTTCTACCAGAACGTCATGGCCTCCGGCGTCGTCCCGCAGATCTCCGTCATCATGGGTGCTTGCGCCGGCGGCAACGCCTATTCCCCTGCCCTCACGGACTTCGTGGTCATGGTGGACAAGAAGTCCAAGATGTTCGTCACCGGCCCCGATGTCATCAAGACCGTCACTGGCGAGGAAGTCAGCCAGGAAGAACTCGGCGGCGCGGGCGTCCACATGCACAAGTCCGGCACCTCGCACTACACCGCGGCCAGCGATGAAGAAGCCTTGGACTGGGTCCATGATCTGCTGACCTACCTGCCTTCCAATAACCGGCAGCTGACACCGGCAGAGCCCTTCGAAGAGCTCGGCGAAGAAACCGTCGATGACCTCGTGCTGGATAGCATCATCCCGGATTCCCCCAACCAGCCTTACGACGTCAAGGAGGTCATCGAGGCTCTCACCGATGACGGCGATTTCCTGGAGATCCAGGCCGATCGCGCCGATAACGTGGTCACCGCCTTCGGCCGCATCGAGGGCCGCACTGTTGGTTTCGTTGCCAACCAGCCCCAGGTCTTTGCCGGCTGCCTCGACATCGATTCTTCTGAAAAGGCCGCGCGCTTCGTGCGTACCTGCGATGCCTTCAACATCCCCATCATCATGCTCGTCGACGTCCCCGGTTTCCTCCCCGGCGCCGACCAAGAACACGATGGCATCCTGCGCCGCGGCGCCAAGCTGCTCTACGCCTATGCCGAAGCCACCGTTCCCAAAATCACCGTCACCCTGCGCAAGGCCTACGGCGGCGCCTACTGCGTGATGGGTTCCAAGGGCCTTGGCGCTGACGTGAACTTGGCTTGGCCCACCGCCCAGATTGCGGTCATGGGTGCCGCCGGCGCCGTCGGCTTCATTTACCGCAAGGAGATCAAGGCCGCCCACGAGAAGGGCCTCGACGTAGCTGAGCTCACCAAGTCTTTCGAGCGCGAATACGAAGACCACATGCTCAATCCGTATAAGGCAGCGGAGCGTGGGCTTATCGACGCCGTCATTCTCCCCTCCGAAACCCGCAGTACCATCGCCAAGAATCTGCGCTTCTTCGCCGATAAGAATGTCCCGCGCCCATCCCGCAAGCATGGCAACATTCCGCTATAAACAGCACGCCTTAAAGCGCACGGCTGCGCTGTATTACACTAGTGTTTCATGACTGACTTGAAGACGACCGCTGGCAAGATCGAGGACCTGGGCGCCAAGCTTACCGAGTCCCGCGCGCCGCAGGGAGAGGTTCCCGCTGCCCGCAGCGCCATCGAAGCGCTCTTTGATGCCGGCTCCTTCGTGGAGACTGACGCGCTGGCACGCCACCGCTCCACCGACTTCGGCCGCGAGCACAACCGCCCCTACACCGACGGCGTCATCACTGGTTTCGGCACCGTCGATGGGCGCAAGGTCTGCGCTTACGCTCAGGACGCCTCGCTTTTCGACGGCACCATGGGCGAGGTTTACGGCGAAAAGGTCACCAAACTCTACGATCTGGCCATTAAGACCGGCGTGCCGATCGTCGCACTGGTCGCCGGTGATAAGCCGCGTGCCCAGGAGGGCATTATTTCTTCCGCCATGCAGGCGCGCATCCTCGCCCGCGCCACCACCGCTTCGGGCCTCATCCCGCAGGTCACCGCGGTCTACGCGGACTCGAAGGATGCCTCGCTTATCGCTGCTCTTTCCGATGTCGTCATTGCTCCCGACGGTGATCTGCAGGCAGAGGGCGAGCATGAGGTGGACGTCGCCAAGCGCGTGCTCTCCTACCTGCCCTCCAATAACCGTGCTGCTGCTCCCCGCGCCGAGGCCACCATCGTCTCTGGTTCGGTCGAGGCCAACATCAGCGATGCTGACCGCGAGCTCGATAGCCTCGTGGCCGATGATGGCACCGTGGACCTTGCCGATGTTGTCACCGCGACCTGCGAGGATGTCTTCGAACTCACCTCTCAGGTGAGCGGCGTCTTCACCGGTTTCGGCCGCATTGAGGGCCGCACGGTGGGCATCATCGCCAACCGCGACACCTTCGATGCCGCGGCCGCCGCCAAGGCAGCACGATTTATCCGCCTGTGCGATGCCTTCAACACCCCCATCATCGAGTTCGTGGACTCCCCCGCCCTCGAGGTGGAGAAGGCCGCCCTGGCCAAGCTCGTGCATGCCTACTCCGCCGCCAGCGTGGGCAAAATTAGCGTCATCGTGCGCCGCGCCCACGGCACCGGCTACATCGCCTTCGGTTCCAAGGACCTTGGCGCCGACCTGTCCTATGCGTGGCCAACAGCAGAGATTTCCGTAGCCGACGGCCCCGCGCTGGCCGCTGAGCTGGAGCTGAGTGAAGACGACGCCGCCGATTACCTGACTCCCTACCAGGCAGCTGAGCGCGGCCTCGTCGATTCTGTTATTACCCCAGCAGCCACCCGCGGTTCCCTCATTGAGGGCCTGCGCCTGCTGGACCGCAAGATTGTCCCGACTCTGCCGAAGAAGCACGGCAATATCGTTTTGTAGAGGTATCCATGTCTGATTCCCTGTTTACCGTCCTGCGCGGCAACCCTACTGACGCCGAGGTCGCGGCACTGTCCACGGTGCTCACCCAGCTCGATTCTGAGGCGCGCGCCAAGGCCGCCGATACCCGCTCCGAGCGCAACCTGTGGGGCCAGCCGGGCGATGTGTTCAACCCGTCGGCCTTCCGCAACGTCCGCTACTACTAAGCGTATGCGCCTCGTCCTCGCCTCCCAGTCGCCGTCCCGCCTGTCCATCCTGCGGGGCGCGGGCGTAGAGCCCGTCATCGCCCCGGCCGACGTGGACGAGCGGGCCATCGAAGAACGGCTTGCGGGTGCTGAGCCCGCCGAGATCGTCTGCGCCCTCGCCACGGCCAAGGCAGAGGCCATCTCCCCCAACTATCCCGAGGACGTCGTGGTGGGCGGGGATTCCATGCTGCTTCTCGACGGCTCCCTCCAAGGCAAACCCCACACCCCCGAGGCCACCGTGGAGCGCTGGCACGCGCAGGCCGGGCGTACCGCGGAACTCATCACCGGGCATTGCGTGCTCCACGGCGAAAAGCGCTTCGTCGAGGCCTCGCGCACGACGGTCCACTTTGCCGAAGCCAGCTCCGCAGATATTGAGGCCTATGCCCGCACTGGCGAGCCACTCGAATGCGCCGGCGCTTTTACTTTGGAGGCCCTTGGCGGCTGGTTCATCGACCGCATTGAGGGCGATCCCTCCTCCGTCATCGGGCTTTCGCTGCCAGTGCTGCGCCGTGCGTTGTATTCCTTCGGGCTTAACGTTTCTGACTTCTGGGCTTAGCCCCGGTTTCAGTCGAATCCTTCTAGTTTCGCCCCCTGTGGTGACCTCGCTGCCACATGGCTAGAGTGGGGCGGCATGGAAATGAAAGACATGCTCGCTCCAAAACCCATCAAGCTGCCTGCCGATCCGGGTGCTGACAGCACTTCCGATCTCACCGCGGGAATTGTCGCCCACCCGGATTCGCCGCTGCTGTGGGCACTGCTGGCGGAGCAGGAATTGGATAAGCACAAGGGCGCTGAGCCCACTGACTTCATCACCGCCTACGCCTACGCGCGCACCGGCTACCACCGCAGCCTCGACCGCCTGCGCGGCAATGGTTGGAAGGGCTGGGGCCCAGTCCCCTTCTCCCACGAGCCCAACCAAGGCGTGCTGCGTGCCATCGCTGCTCTTGGCCACGCCGCGAAGGCTATCGGCGAAGATGCAGAGTACGACCGCATCCGCCAGATGCTCTCCGATGCCGACCCCGAGTGCGTCGCAACCTTGCTGGACTAATTACTTTCCCACCCAGCGGTGCTTTCACTCCCTCAGCACCGTTTCCCCCCGCCCTACACATGGTTCTACTCAAACGGCTCGACCCAGAAGGTTTCCCTGGGGGCAAGTGAACCTTCTAGAGCACCGCAGATGGTTTGTTTGCCCCCAAGCAAACCATCTCACCTAAACCTTCTGACTGAAACCTTTTACGGCGACTGCGGTTCACCCTCGCCACGCGCGCTGTTAGCAGACAAAATCCCCGCGGCCCTCACACAATGGGGTCCGCGGGGATTGCTGTTATCGGAGTGACTACCGTGCTAAGGATTTACTCCTTGTCATCGCCTTCTGCCTTCGCTACAAGCTCACTGGTGTTCTGGGCGGTACGGATGTTGGCCGCAAAGAACTCCAGCACGAGGCGGATTTGGATAATGTAGAGGAGGAAGGAGATACCGCCAACGATGATGGCTCCCAACAGCGCAGCGAAACCGCTTACAAAGCCGTTAGAGAATGAAACGAGAGCGCCGATTAGAGCGATTGCCCATAGGAAGGCACCGAAAGCCACGGCGAGAATGTAAATAACGGACGCGAACTTCAGGGTAATGAAGTCCTTGAAGGAGAAATCAAACAGCGCGCTGAAGAAGCCAGAGCCCTTGCTAGAGGAACCAGCGGACTGATTGTTCTGCTGCGGTGCCGGGGCGGCAAACGGCGAGTTCTGGTCGCCGAAGCCCTGGTTCTGTGACTGCTCACCGAATCCATTGTTCTGGTCGCCGAAGCCCTGGGTCTGCGGCTGCTCACCGAATCCATTGTTCTGTACGGCAAAGCCCTGGTTCTGTGGCTGCTCACCGAATCCGTTGTTCTGCGCGGCAAAGCCCTGCTGCTGGGGGAATCCGCCGAAACCTGCGTTCTGGTTGGCTTGCTCGCCCTGTGCGGACTCAAACGACTGGGCTGCCTGGGAATCCTGAGAGGCGTGAGCGCCGAAGCCCTCCGTCTGCTGCTGGCCGCCGAAGCCATAGTTCTGACCGGAGGCCGAAGAGCTACCGAAACTTGCGTTCTGAGCGCCAAAGCCCTGGTTGGACGAGCCATATTCAGCGGAACGTGCAGAGTAGTCAGCGTTCGAGGAGTTGGCGGCACCGTCGGCATTGCTGGAGGAAGACTCCGCACCGAAGCCCTGGGAAGAGCCGTAGGAAGCGCCCTGAGCCGAACCATAGGACTCGGAAGCCGGTACAGCGGAACCGGAATCACCAAAAGACGCTCCTGCGTCGGAAGAAGCCGAGTCACGTGCTGCAGTCTCTGAGGCGAATGCAGAATCAGACGAAGCGGACGCCGAAGAGGAGGAAGACGCAGAGTACGAGGAGACAGAATCCGCCGATGCGGCCGAATCGGCCGGCTCATTGGACTGTGCAGGCTCAGACGGATTCTGGGAGTAATCGCCATAGCCCGCCTGGCCGCCCCAACCGAAGCCCGAGTTGGAGTTGGACTGAGCACCCGGGTTGCCCCAACCAGCAGCAGCATTGTCATTGCCGTAGCCGCTGCCAAAGCCTTCACCGAAACCTTGCTGGGAATTGTCAGCGGCGAAACCGTTCTCTGCTGCGGCGGAGCCCTCAGCGGAATGGTCCGGCGCCGGATTGTTCGGGTTGAAATCAGAGCCAAAGCCGCTGCCAAAGCCGCCGCCAAAACCCTGGTTGGAAGGATCGTTGTTGTCGCCGTTCTCGCCGAACTGGTTGGGGTTAGTCATCGCTCGGTTGTCCTTTCACAGAGAAAATCGCAGAGCAGTACACAAAGGTGTAATTTTTACCTCTCCGAAGGTACCTGAGATCCGGCTCACTGGCAGCGCTCATTGGGGAACGCGCCCCATAACGCTGAAAACCACCCTTAGTCCTAAAACAGGAAAATCCCCCGCCGAAGGCGAGGGATTCACGGATGAACGCTTAGGCGTGCTTGGCCTCAACGCGCTTGATGGCTTCAGCGGCCACCTTCTCCTGGATGCCCATGTCGAGCTCCGAGGTAAAGCCCACGCAGGAGCAGTTGATTTCACCAAGAACGTAGGTGTCCTCGCCGTTCTCGCTGTCAGCCAGCATGAAGTCTGCGGTCCAAATCAGCGGGATGTTGTCGCCACCGAGCTTCTCAGCGATGACCGGGCGGACCTCAGCGAACATGTCGACGAGCTCCTGCCACTCCTCCGGCTTCTGGTAGGTGTACTTAGCACCAGAGAACAGGGTGGCGGAGAAGGCGTCGCCGCCCTCAGCCGGCTTCTTGTGCACCACGAAGACTGGGTCTGGGCCGACGAGGAGGATGCGGATCTCGCCTTCAACGATGCGTGGCATGAAGCGCATATCCACAAGCATGCCGTTGTCGCCGATGATGTACTGGTCGCAGAAGTCCATGAATTCGCCGAGTTCGCGATCCTCGGTGTGGTTGTCCACAGCCTCGGTGCACTTGATCTTGGTGTCGAGCGGCAGTGCGGTGCCCGGCTCGACGGACTCGGCTAGCTTTTCGTCAGCTAGGCGCACACGCCAGATGCCGGAGCCAGTGGAACCACGGTTCTGCTTGAGCACGCGCTCGCCGTAGGACAGGGAGGTCGGGAACGTGTTGTGGAAGGACTCGACGTCGTAGTAGGCAGCGGTGTCGGACGGCACAAGGTCGGTGTCGTTGAGCTTGACCAAGGCGTCCTTAGCGCCGTAGGCCATCATCTCGTACGGCGTGGACATGCCAACCAGGCCGGCCTCAGACAGCTTGGTGAGCAGGTCGAAGTAGCCCTTCTCGCCGCCCGGAATGTTGCCCGGGTTGACGCGGGAAATGTAGGCATCGAAGTTCTCAGAGACGTACTCGAAGAGCTGTTCAGACCACTCGGGGCGGTAGAAAACTACCTCTGCGTGCCAGCCAGCATCCTTGATGCTGTCGACGATGGGCATGGTGTCCTTGCGGTGGCCGTTGATCTGCTTGTCGGATCCGCCCTCAACCTCGAAGACGACGATTGCCTTATGCACAGCGATTCCCTTTCGTTGGGTACTTATGTGGGGGTCACCTCTTAAAATAACCCAGGTTTGCGTCGCGCGCTGAACAAGCATTTTTCACTAAAAGGCGTGCTCATCCGCCCCGCAAAGTCCCTGACCAGTACTCTTGTTATAACCAGTGCCTGTGCCGTGGAAAATGTCACTAGCTAAATGTATCCAACACCACAAAAGTTTCTCTTGAGTGACCACTTATGCGCGAAGCACGCTAAGGTTGAGACGACCGTCCCCCTCGCAACGAGAAAGGTAGGTGGACCGTGGCCGAGTTCGACCCGAATCCCCCTTTCCAGGAGTACGCGCACCCCGAGCGTCTCGTTTCCGCCCCGTGGCTATCCGCGCGTCTGGGCGTCAATGGCCTACGCGTCGTCGAAGTCGATGAGGATTCCCTCCTCTACGACATTGGCCACATCCCAACCGCCATCCGTATTAATTTCCAGACGGAACTGCTTGATAGCACCACACGAGACATTATCGATGAGGAGGCTTTCGCCGAGCTTCTTCGCTCCAAGGGCATTGAGCGCGACGACACCGTCATCCTTTACGGCGATAAGTCCAACTGGTGGGCCGCCTTCGCCCTGTGGGTCTTCGAACTCTACGGCCACCCAGATGTCCGGCTGCTCGACGGCGGACGTGACGCTTGGATGTCTGAAGAACGCGATACCTCTTTCATGGTGCCCGAGCCCACCACCTCCTCCTACCCCGAGGTCACCCGCGACGATTCCGCACGCGTCTTCGTTGACGAACTGCGCTCCTCAGAAGCCACATTGGTCGATACCCGCAGCCCGGAGGAATTCTGCGGCGAGGCCACCCGCGAATCCGGCAATGGCGCATCACCCTACGGCACCACGATGACCTACGGCCACATCCCTGGTGCGGCAAACCTCGAATGGGACCGTGCGGTCTACCCCAACGGTTGCTTCCGCGCGCTCAGCGAGCTCAAGGTCAACTACGGCGAGCTCGAGCCAGCGACCGAGACCATCCTCTACTCCCACGTTGGCGCCCAGGCAGCCCACACGTGGTTTGTCCTTAAATACCTGCTTGGCTTCGATAACCCGCGCGTCTACGACGGTTCCTGGGCCGAATGGGGCAACATGGTGCGTATGCCGGTTGAGCGCTAACAACACGCCGAAATGAACCCGCATCTTTACCGGTGCGGGTTTATTTTTTGACACGAAACCAAGATGTGACGGTATCCTCATGTTTTGGTGTGCAAGAATAGTACGCAGTCCTATCAGAAATCATGGAGGAGGGTTCCTGCCGTGGCAGTTGAAACCAAGAACATCACCAAGGTCCTCGTGGCCAACCGCGGTGAGATTGCGGTCCGCATTATCCGTGCGGCCCGCGACGCGGGCATTGCATCCGTAGCCGTCTACGCAGAGCCTGACGCCGATGCCCCATTCGTCACGCTTGCCGACGAAGCCTTTGCCCTTGGCGGCCAGAACTCCGCAGAGTCGTACCTCGACTTCACCAAGCTTCTCGACGCCGCCTCCAAGTCCGGCGCCGACGCCATCCACCCCGGCTATGGCTTCCTCTCTGAGAACGCCGACTTTGCCCAAGCGGTCATCGATGCCGGCCTGATCTGGATTGGTCCGTCGCCGAAGTCCATTTCGGAGTTGGGTGACAAGGTCACTGCCCGCCACATTGCTGAGCGTGCCGATGCCCCTATGGCCCCGGGCACCAAGGATCCCGTTGCCAGCGCGGAGGAGGTCGAGGCCTTCGCTGATGAGCACGGCCTCCCCGTTGCCATCAAGGCCGCCTTCGGCGGCGGTGGCCGTGGTATGAAGGTGGCCCACACCCGCGAGGAGATCAAGGACCTCTACGAGTCCGCCACGCGTGAAGCCATCACCGCTTTCGGCCGCGGCGAGTGCTTTGTGGAGCGCTACCTGGATAAGGCCCGCCACGTCGAGGCCCAGGTCTTGGCTGACCAGCACGGCAACGTCGTCGTTATGGGAACCCGCGACTGCTCCCTACAGCGCCGCTTCCAAAAGCTCGTCGAAGAAGCCCCTGCCCCATTCCTCACCGATGAGCAACGCGCCTCCATCCACGAATCAGCCAAGCGCATCTGTAGCGAGGCCGGCTACTACGGCGCGGGCACCGTAGAGTACCTCGTCGGTTCTGATGGACTTATCTCCTTCCTCGAGGTCAATACGCGCCTTCAGGTGGAACATCCCGTTACCGAGGAAACCACCGGCTACGATCTGGTTCGCGAGCAGTTCCGCATCGCCGAAGGCCGTGAGCTTTCCGTCTCCGAGGACCCAACTCCGCACGGCCACGCCATCGAATTCCGCATTAACGGCGAAGACGCCGCTGCGGGCTTCATGCCGGCCCCCGGAACCATCGTCTCCTACTCCGAGCCTTCTGGCCCGGGCGTGCGTATGGATTCCGGCGTGCGTGAAGGCTCCGTCATTGGCGGCCAATTCGATTCCATGCTGGCCAAGCTCATCGTTTGGGGCCCGGACCGCGCCACCGCCATTGAGCGTGCTCGCCGCGCCCTAGCCGAGTACCGCATCGAGGGCCTGCCCACGGTTATCCCCTTCCACCAGGCAATCCTTACCGATCCTGCCTTCACCGCCGAGGACGGCAACTTCACGGTCTACACCAAGTGGATCGAGGAAGAGTGGGTCAACGAGCTGCCCGAGTACACCGACACCGCCGACGTTCCCGAAGACGAGGAACAGGATGCCTCCCAGAAGTTCGTCGTCGAGGTCGGAGGCCGCCGCATCGAGGTGGCCCTGCCGGGTAACCTGCTCTTGGGTGGGGGCAACAAGCGCAAGAAGTCGAAGAAGCGTCGCGGGAAGGGCGCGGCGGCAAACGTGTCCGGCGACGCCGTGACCGCGCCGATGCAGGGCAGCGTCATCAAGGTCGCCGTCGAAGAGGGCCAGGAAGTCGAGGAGGGTGAGGTCGTCGTCGTCCTCGAGGCCATGAAGATGGAAAACCCCGTCAAGGCCCACAAGTCCGGCACCGTGACTGACCTCAAGGTGTCCACCGGCACGCAGATCAACAAAGGCGAGCCGATTCTGGAGATCAAGTAGCCTCGGAAGGCATGAGCGTTAACGATTCCGAGTTCGGCGTACGGTTGGCCAAGGAGCACGACCGTACCTACCTCTCCCGCCTCCTTTTCCTCGCCGATGTGCTTGGTGACGAGGACGCCCATATCGGGGATTTCCACACGCCTGACGTGGGGATGTACGTCGATGAATGGTCTCCCCATGTCGACGGCGGCGTCATCGCCGTTTCCAGTCACCGTGTCCCCGTCGGTGGTGCGTGGCTGCGCTATTACACCACCAAGGCTAAGGGTGCTGCCTACACCGGCAATCCGGAAGCGGATCCCTTTGATGAATCCCAGTGGGCCACCGAGCTAGATCCGGAGGAAATCCCCGAGCTCTTTCTTGCCGTGGAGTCCCGTTACAGGGGCCTAGGCGCTGGGCGACGCCTCCTGCGCAACACCTGCGACCTCGCCGAGGCACAGGAGGCGCCCGCCGTATCGCTATGGATTGAGCCGGAGAACACCAGCGCTCGCAAGCTGTATGAATCCGAAGGTTTCGTCGACATCGATGTCCCCGGCCGCCCGGATGCCCACGTGATGCTCAAGCGCTTCTAGTACGCAAGCCGACAAAAGGTGTCGACTATACTCGACACTTCCTCGGTTTCTTCCAAAAGTGTCGACTATACTCGACACCATGGCTGACCTCATTCCTCGCCCAAACTATCTTGCAAAATTGCACGCGATCGAGGATCGCGACCTTGTCCGTATAGTCACGGGCGTACGTCGCTGCGGAAAGTCCGCACTGCTTTCCTTATATCGACAGGATCTCCTCAACTCGGGAGTGCCTGCTGAGGACATTCTCGTCATCAATTTTGAGGACGCGCGTAATAATCGGCTCCGTGAGCCGCATGCCTTTCACACTTTCGTCGAAGAAGCCCTAGACAAAGGGCTTCGCTATCTCCATGTCGACGAAGTGCAGGAACTCGAAGACTGGGCAAGAATCATCAACTCGCTAAGACTCAATGATGAGCTCGAAATCACTCTCACTGGTTCGAATGCCTCTATGTTTGCTGGCGAATCCCTTACATATCTTGCCGGCCGCTACATAGAGCTTCGAATGCTCCCCTTGTCATTGAGCGAGTTCACTGCCTTCGCCCATCGTGAAAAGTCACCGCCAACGATACCGGCTGCCGAAGACTTTTCGGCGTGGATGCGAATCGGCGGGTTCCCTGCAAGTGTGTTGGCAAACGATGTCGGAGTTGCCTCAGATTTCAATCGGGCACTTTTCGATTCAATTTTTACCCGAGACATCGCTCTTCGTGGCCAAATCCGTGATACATCAACGTTCCTACGGCTTGCTCAGTTCATCTTCGATAATTCTGGTTCAGAACTATCCACCCGCCGAATCCGGGGAGTCCTTAAAGCAGATGGATACGCTAGCTCCTCTGAAACCATCGACCGCTACCTCGAGTTGATGGAGGACGCCCACCTGCTATACCGCTGTCGTAGCCGTGATACGAAGGGAAAACAATGGCTGCGAAGCAACGGTAAGTACTACTTCGTGGATCCAGGATTACGTAATGCCGTACTTGGTTCCCGTGATTTCAACCTGGGCCACGACCTTGAGAATATGGTGTTTCTCGAGCTTCTTCGCAGAGACTATGAGGTGTCCACTGGCTCAGTCCCAGACGGGGAAATAGATTTCATCGCAACTCGTGGGGATGACACCTTTTACGTGCAGGTGGCTTACGCCACCTCAGAACCATCTACTCTGGAACGCGAATTAGCCCCTTTCGCGCATACTCCTGCTGGCTCACGCTGCATACTCATCACACTAGACCGATTTCCACCGCCGACAGGCCACGTCCAGTGGGTCGATGGCCTTGCGTTCCTAGCCGGACAAGACCTAGCCCCTTAAATACAGAAAGTAAACCCTCCTGCTTAGATAAAACATCTAAGCAGGAGGGTTTGGCGGCTGTTCTAGCTGATAACGGCGATGAGGTCGCCGCCCTCAACCTTGGTGGCGGCGCCAATGGCGACGCGCTCGATGGTGCCATCCTTGGTGGCGGAGATGGAGGCTTCCATCTTCATGGCCTCGATGACGGCGATTTGGTCGCCGGCCTTGACCTCGTCGCCAGGCTTGGCGGTCGGGTTGACCACGCCAGCGAACGGTGCGGCCACGTGGCCATCGTTGGACGGGTCAGCCTTCTCCACGGTGGCAACGGTGGACTCGACGTTGTTGTCGCGTACCTTGAGCGGGCGGATCTGGCCGTTGACGTTGAGCACCACGTTGCGGATGCCCTTCTCGTCTGGCTCGCCCATCGCGTCAAGACGCAAGGTGATGGGCTTAAGATCCGCGCGGTCGGTGGAGCCCTCCGGGAAGTAGTGAACGATGTAGTCTTTTCCTTCTTCCAGACCGTAGAAGAAGACAGTATCCGTCAGCGCCTCGGTATTGCCAAAGGTGCGGCGGAACTCGTTGAACTCCTCGAACTGCTTCGGGAAAAGAAGGCGGTTAAGGGAAGCGCGGCGCTCGGTGGAATCATCCGAGGCGAGATGTGCCTTCTCTTCTTCCGGAACCGGCTTCACGGTGACGTCGCCAGGCGCGCGGCCCTCGAGGACCTTGTCGCGCAGCGGCGGCCAGCCACCCGGAGGCGTACCGAGCTCACCGCGGAGGAAGGCGATGACGGAATCCGGAATGTCGTACTTGGTGGGATTAGCCTCAAAGTCAGCCGGGTCCACGCCAGCGCCCACGAGGTGCAGGGCGAGGTCACCGACCACTTTGGAAGACGGGGTCACCTTGGTCGGGCGGCCGAGCATCTCGTTCACCGCTGCGTAGGTGTCCTCGATGATCTCGAAGCGGTCCTCCAAGCCCAGCGCGGTAGCCTGCGCACGCAGGTTGGACAGCTGGCCGCCCGGAATCTCGTGGCGGTAGACGCGACCGGTCGGTCCCGGAATACCCTTCTCGAACGGGTGGTAGAGCTGGCGCACTGCCTCCCAGTACGGCTCTAGGTCGGAGACTGCCTTGAGGGAGATACCAGTATCGCGCGAGGAGTTGGAGAACGCCGCGATGATGGCGGACAGCGAAGGCTGGGAGGTGGTACCCGCCAGCGGTGCGGAGGCACCATCCACGATGTCCGCGCCGGAAAGCGCTGCCGCGTAGTAGGTGGCCAGCTGGCCGCCTGCGGTGTCGTGCGTGTGCACGTGAACCGGCAGGTCGAATTCCTTGCGCAGAGCCATGACCAGCTTGGATGCGGACTCCGGACGCAGCAGACCCGCCATGTCCTTAATAGCCAGGACGTGAGCGCCGGTGTTGACGATCTCCTCGGCCAGCTTGAGGTAGTAATCCAGCGTGTAGAGCTTCTCATCCGGGGAGCACATGTCGCCGGAGTAAGCCATAGCGACCTCGGCCACGGTGGTGTTGGTTTCCAGGACGGCGTCGATAGCCGGGCGCATCTGGGTGACGTCGTTCAGTGCGTCAAAGATACGGAAGACATCCACGCCGGACTTGGCGGCCTCCTGCACGAAGCCGTTGCACACATCGTTGGAGTACGGCGAGTAGCCCACGGTGTTACGGCCGCGCAGCAGCATCTGGATGTTCTGGTTCGGCATAGCCTCACGCAGCAGGTCCAAGCGGACCCACGGGTCCTCCTTGAGGAAGCGCATGGCAACGTCGTAGGTGGCACCGCCCCATGCCTCCACGGAGTACAGTTCCGGGGTCATGCGGGCGACGGCTTCTGCAGCCGTGACCAGCGCGGTACCGCGCACGCGGGTGGCCAGCAGGGACTGGTGGGCGTCACGGAAGGTGGTATCGGTGACGGCCAAGGCGTCCTGCTTGCGGATCTTTTCTGCCCACTTCTTTGGGCCTAGCTCCAGCAGATCATCGCGGGAACCGCGCGGCAGCTCAGAGTTAAAGTCCAGATCCGGCAGCTTATCGAAGGGACGCAGGATGGTCGGGCGCTCGCCGTTCGGCTTGTTAACGGTCACGTCCGCGATGTAGTCGATGATGCGACCAGACTCGTCCACGGCCGGCGGGGCCTTGAGCAGGTCTGGGTGCTCCGGAATGAAGCTGGTGTCCACGCGGGTGTTGACGAAGTCCGGCTCGCGCAGCAGTGCGCGCAGGAAGCCGATGTTGGTGGCCACGCCGGCCACGGTGAACTCGTTGAGCGCACGCTGGGCGCGGGATACCGCCTGCTCGAAGGTGGCACCACGGCAGGTCATCTTCACCAGCAGGGAGTCGAAGTTCGGGGAAATCTCCGCGCCGACGGCCGTTGCACCGTCGAGACGCACGCCCGCACCACCCGGCGAACGGTACTGGGTCAGCGTACCGGTATCCGGACGGAAACCGTTGGAAGGATCCTCAGTAGTGATACGGCACTGCAGGGCCGCGCCGTTGATGTGGATGTCTTCCTGCTTGAGACCCAGCTCGTCTAGGGAAAAGCCCGCGGCAATCTGCATCTGGGACTTCACGATGTCCACGCCCGTGACCTCTTCAGTTACGGTGTGCTCCACCTGCACGCGCGGGTTCATCTCGATGAAGACGTGATTGCCCTTTTCATCGACGAGGAACTCAACGGTACCGGCGCCTTCGTAGTTGATGTGCTCACAGAACTTCACGGCGTCCGCACAGATGCGGTCACGCAGCTCCGGGTCCAGCGTCGGGGCCGGGGCAATCTCCACGACCTTCTGGTGGCGACGCTGCACGGAGCAGTCACGCTCATACAGGTGCATGACGTTGCCCTGGGAGTCAGCCAGAATCTGCACCTCAATGTGCTGCGGGCGAATCACCGCGGTCTCAAGGTAGACGTTGCCATCACCGAAAGCGGCCTCCGCCTCGCGGGAAGCCTCCGCACACTTGGTCTTCAGCTCCGCCTCGTTCTCAATGAAGCGCATACCGCGGCCGCCACCGCCGGCAACTGCCTTTACGAAGACGGGGAACTCAAAGTCCTTGGAGTATTCCGCCAGCTTGTCGACGTCCGTCGAGGGCTTCGAGTCCTTCAGAGTCGGCAGCCCCGCCTCCTCGGCCGCAGCCACAGCGGCAGCCTTGTCGCCGGTCAAGTCTAGGGTCTCAGCGGTGGGGCCGATGAACTTAATGCCGTTGTCGCGGCATGCGCGGGCCAGATCCGCACGCTCAGAGAGGAAGCCATAGCCTGGGTAAATGGCATCCGCACCGGACTTCTTGGCGGCGCGAATCACCTCATTGATGTCCAGGTAAGCCTTGACCGGCTGGCCTTCGGTACCAATGCGCACTGCCTCGTTAGCGAACGCGCGGTGGAAGGAGTTGCGGTCTTCCTTGGGGTAAATGGCGACCGTCTTGGCACCAACCTCGAAGGCCGCACGGAAAGCACGCACGGCAATTTCGCCGCGGTTTGCCACCAAGACCTTGGAGAAGGATTTGTGGGCGGTATCAGACACTGGGAGTAATCCTTTCAGATAAGCACGATACAGATCTCAGAGTAGTGCCCTTCGTACTCACGTGAGGCGGAATTCGACATATAGGTCAACAGAAATTGTTTAGTTTCTTCCTAGACTCGCTTTGCACGCCATTGACACCCCAACCCACATCACTTCAGAACCGAAGCGAGCGGAAATTACTTCCCTTTCAAAAAGATATAAACCTCTTGACATGCCTTCTTTAGGGTTGCAATATTTCGATAAAGTACATAAACCAACCTCATCCTCCATTTCCGAAGGACCCGCAGTGGTGATGGATACCAACTGTAGGTTGCGTTCTCGCCACCAGCCATTCCTGTTCCCACCCGAGCCTCGGCCAACGAGCATGGCGCAGGCTTCCCTACTGTAAAGAGCTCATGAATTCAGTCACTATTTCTAGCGTCCACAAGTATTTGGGCGAAGGTGCCCAGCGCACGCATGTTCTCAAAGGCACAAGCCTCGAGGTTGATGAAGGCGAGTTTCTCGGTATTTCAGGAAAGAGCGGCTCCGGCAAAACCACTCTCCTGCGCGCGGTTGCAGGTCTTCTACCCATTGATGAAGGCTCAATCTCGGTCTTCGATACCTGTGTATCCACCGCTGCTCCCAAGGAACTACTTGCCTTGCGCCGCAACACAATCGGCTTCGTCCATCAAGACGACCTGTTGATGAATGAACTCACCGCGCTCGAAAATGTCATGCTTGTGCTTTCCGCGGCGGGTGTCGATGAGACGACGGCGCACGACAAGGCTTCCGAGGCATTAGCCCAGGTAGGACTTGCAGAACTCGCTCAACGATTTCCCGCAGAGATGTCGCGCGGCCAGTGCCAAAGAGTAGGAATCGCCCGAGCACTATCTGGGAACCGGCGAATTCTCTTGGCTGATGAGCCGTCTGCTGCGCTCGATTCCGAGAACTCCCATGGCATTTTTCGACTATTCAAAAAGCTCGCATCAACTGGCACAACCGTGATAGCGACCAGCCACGATCCCATCATGCTGGACTACTGCAGCACCGCCTACACGCTGATCGATGGTCAGCTTGGGAAAGCAGCCCCGCATGCTCAATGAACTGATCACGAAGGTCGTGCATTCTTCGAAACGGTATCGTTTCGGCGCAGCGGCAATCGCAGTGTGCTTAGGATTATTCGCATTTGCTGTCTCGGCCGATCTCTTCATGACATTGTCCCCACAGCAGAAGGCGCAGTCAGAATTGGGAAACAACGCCGTGCGGGTGGACGTGCCTGTGTACACGCGGGCGGGCGTGGTTGAACAGACGCTGCCGCAACTTGATTCCCCAGAGAGGGGCTTTACTACCCAACTCGAGACTTACGATCTCTATATCGATAGCAATCCTTCAGCTTCCCTTGTCTACGAGGAGTCCCACTGGGAAGAGCAAGCTCCCGATTTTGGGTTGGCATTGGTTCAGGGCCATTGGCCAAGCGCCCCCGGGGAAGTAATCGTCACTGAGGACGTTAACCTTAGCCTCGGAGAAAACACAACAGCATTCAACGGCACGCTACCGCTCCGCATCGTTGGCGTTGTATCGAATTCCTTCCACAGCCAGGAGAAAGCGGTGTACGGCGCATCGGGAACATGGAACACCATCGACGCCGACGCTTATTCCATGACCTCCGCTTCGGTCCGGCCGATTGTGTTCGGTTCCGAAGGAACGACTCCTGCCGAGCTCACCGACTTCATTAGCAGTCAGCTCGAAACTACAAACCTCGTTGATCGTGCAGCGCTTAACGACGCCTTCTCGGCATCGCTCCTCACCCGCGAAAGCCTCCTCGCAAAACCACCTTCAGGGTTCGCCGATAGCTATTCCTTTTTCTTCGGCCTGTTCGCCGTTGTCATCCCATGCGCTTTGATCTTCTTCTTGTGGCGGGTTACCTACCACGTGCTTAACCCATTGAATCGGCGGTTCTTCGAGTTAGGAATCTCCCCCTTCCTGTTGTGGAAATCCAGTGCTTTCGCCTTATTTCGTTCAGCCTTGATGTACTCCGTCTTTGGCCTCGTTGTAGGTGCAGGCCTGGCGCAATGCGTGCGCCCTTTCATTTCGGGACTTGCAGGGTTGCCTGATCCTGGAGTCCTCATTCCGTGGAAATGGTTAGTACTTCTTCTCGCTAGCTCGCTAGCAGCACTCCTGATTGGCGGTGTTGCCACCGCGCCATCGACCCAGCCGCATCCGTTCTGGAAAGACATCCCGCTGCCGGCCCCTTCGGCATCATTCTTGCGTTGGAGTGCGATTGCTATTGTCCTTGTGGCCACACTCTTCACGGTCGCTTCAGCACTGCTGGGACCAGACGTGTTCGAAACCTGGGTGCCATTGCCAACCGTGGCATTGTGCATCGTCTTTTCCCTTCTTCTCGCACAATGTCCGCGAACCAGTCGGCCCTACACTCCAGCAGGCGTGGCTCTTAGATTTGCCGAGAAACACCGTCAACTCATTGGTACGGGTCTGGCGTTGTTGGTCCTGTGCATGGGAACCGCAGTGTTCAGTAGTTCAATGTCGGCCAGTTTTACAGCCAGTGAAAACGACAGCTTGACGTCAACAATCGCCCCAAACCAGGCACACGTTTTAGAGAAAACCGATGACGGCCTAGCCACAGACGCTGATTCCGTTCAGCACGTAGCCCACGCGTTGGGTGTTCCCGCCCCAGTTCGAGTTTCTTATGTCCAGGCCACGCTAGACATGCCCACGGAGATGTCGGGAACCTTTGGTGTACTGACCGTCGAATCCGTTCATGACGTAGAGCAGCTCTTAGGCCGAGAGCTCACGGACCGTGAAAAAGATGTTCTTAAGACCGGAGCTTTGGTCCGCGATAACCGATTCATCAATCAAGACCACGCTTCAATCACCACGGACAAACGCTCAGGTCTCACATCACTTCCAGCGCTGAGCACGGATTTCGGACCTCACTGGGAGAAACTAGCTGGAGGGTTTATCCTCGAATCCACGGCGCAGAAACTCAACGCACCGGCACGTGGGACACAGTGGGTCTTTTCGGAACTCAACGAAGAAGCAGAAAAGCGCTTTCTTGATAGCGCTGCGCAAGCCCGTATCCCCCACGAGCTCGTGCTACTGCCGCTGGTTCAAACCTCTTCGACACCGCGGGCGTTCTACATCAGTTTGGCAGCCGCGCTGCTCAGCGCGTTAGCCGTAACCTTTGTTTTCTCGCGGCAACTTGCTCGCGCTACCGAAGCAATCGAGACCACCTTCAAAGTACTTGGCCTCGATTCTTCCTGGCACCTAAGAATCGTTGTACTCACGACGGCCACACTGGCATGTGCTGCAATCGTTACTGGCTGTATAGCTGGAATCCTCCCCCTTGCTGGCATAGCCCTCGCAATGGGAGACGGTCTCACCTTTGCTATCGATTGGAAGGCACTTTTTGTAGCTGCAGGCGCAATAGCACTAGGCGCTGCAAGTGGCGTTGGTATGACATGCCTTCGCTACTCACAGCGCCCGTCGTCAAGCGCAACTGCTAACTAAATTTCCTTCGGCGGAACGGAGCGCTGCTCCTTGCCGTTGTAGGCAGACAGCGGGCGGATGAGGGAGTTGTTCTCGTTCTGCTCCACGATGTGTGCGGTCCAGCCGGTGATGCGGGCCATCACGAAGATAGGGGTGAAGAACTCAATATCGAAGCCCAGGATGTGGTACGCGGGGCCAGCCGGGAAGTCCAGGTTCGGCTGGATTTTGATGGAGGTGTTCTCGTACATGGTCTTCGCCATCTTCTCGTACATCTCTACCCACTGCTCCTGACCGTGATCCTTGGCCAGCTCGCGGAAAGCAGCCTCCATGGTCGGAACACGGGAGTCACCGTTCTTGTACACGCGGTGACCGAAGCCCATGACGAGCTCCTTGTTCTTGAGCTTGTTCAGGGTCCACTCCTCTGCCTTGGCGGGGTCACCAATCTCGAGGAAGTTCTTCATCACAGCCTCGTTGGCACCACCATGCAGCGGACCCTTCAGTGCGCCGATAGCAGCGGTGACGGCGGAGTAGGTGTCCGACATCGTCGAGGTCACCACGCGGCCGGCGAAGGTGGAGGCGTTGAAGGAGTGCTCGGCGTAGAGGATGAGGGACTTATCGAAGGCCTCAATATCGGAGCGCGACAGTGCCGGGGAACCTTCCTCCTCACCGAAGACCATCCACAGGAAGTTTTCCGCAAAGCCCTTCTTGCGGGAAGGCTCGATGTAGCTCTCACCGCGACGGCGGCGGATATCGAGCGCAACGATGGTCGGCAGCTTCGCCATGAGCTCCAGCGCGGTGCGGCGGATGTGCTCGGAGTCCTTGGTGTACTCCTCCGGGTCCTGGGAACCAATGAAGGAGACTGCGGTGCGCAGAACGTCCATCGGGTGGCAGGACTTCGGCATGGAGGTGATGAGGTCGATGAGGTGGCGGTCCAGGTGGCGCAGTGCCTTCTCACGAGCGGAGAAGCGCACGAGCTCACCTTGGTTCGGCAGCTCGCCGTTCCACAGCAGGTACGCCACTTCCTCGAACGAGCAGTAGCGGGCGAGCTCCTGGACCGGGTAGCCGCGGTAGGTCAGGGAGTTGGTCTCCGGGACGACCTTGGAAATGGCGGTCTCATCAACGACAACGCCGTACAGGCCCTTGCGGATCTCTGGGGTCTCAGACATGGTATTTCTCCTTTGCAGTTATGGGGTATTAATCAAAAGTGGGCTTGTAGGTGTCCTTCGAGTACGTGAACACGCTCTGGTCAAAGGCGTTGTACTCGTCGTAGCGCACCAGCTCATAAAGGCGGGAGCGGTGCTGCATGCGCTCGAGCCACTCCTCGGATTGCAGTCCGGTTTCCTGCATGTCGCGCAGGAATTCTTCGGTAGCGCCCATGGCCACGCGCAGGGTGGACACCGGCCAGATGACGGCGTTGTAGCCCAAGTCTTCGATGCGCTTAGCCGACAGCAGCTCGGTCTTGCCAAACTCTGTCATGTTGGCCAGCAGCGGGGTATCCACGGCGGCGCGGAACTTCTCAAAGTCCTCCGGCGAGTACAGGGCCTCGGTAAAGATGAGGTCCGCGCCGGCGTCGGCGTAGGCCTTGGCGCGCTCGATGGCCTCATCGATGCCGTGGATGCCGGCGGCATCGGTGCGGGCACAGACGATGAAGTTCTCATCGCGGCGCTCGTTGACGGCGGCGGTGATGCGGCGAACCATGAGATCCGTCGGCACTACTTCCTTGCCATCGAGGTGGCCGCAGCGCTTCGGGTTGACCTGGTCTTCTAGGTGGCAGCCGGCCAGGCCAGCGTCCTCCAGCGCGGCAACCGTGCGGGCGGCGGACATGGGTTCGCCGAAGCCAGTGTCGGCGTCGACAAGCACCGGCAAGTCCGTGGCACGAGCGATGTGCCCGGCGCGCTGCGCTACCTCGGTGAGAGTGGTCAGGCCGATGTCCGGCAGGCCCAAGTCATTGGCCAACACCGCGCCGGAGACGTACACGCCGCCGAAACCACCAAGGTCCTGGATAAGGCGCGCGGTGAGCGGGTTAAACGCTCCCGGCAGGGTGGTGATTCCCGGCGCGTTCAGCGCCTCGCGGAAATTCTTGCGCTTTTCTGCGTTGCTGATGGTGGAGCCAAACAGACCAGCCATTTAGAACAGTCCCTTCGGGGTTTCTGGTGCGGTAGCGAGTGCTTCGTCGGTGAGGCGAACGTTGAGCTCGTTGAGGTCGGTGAGATTCTCCAGGTCCTGTACCGCGGCAAGGAAGCGCTCCTGCTC
Organism: Corynebacterium sp. MSK218; assembly: GCF_030232655.1. Classification (NCBI taxonomy): domain Bacteria; kingdom Bacillati; phylum Actinomycetota; class Actinomycetes; order Mycobacteriales; family Corynebacteriaceae; genus Corynebacterium; species Corynebacterium sp. MSK218. The sequence goes on along the minus strand of NZ_JASPGN010000001.1, from coordinate 290,938 downwards.
TTCTTCCGAGACTTTGCCGGCGGCGAGCTTCTTGAACTTGTTGATGTACTCCTCGCGGCCGAAGGGGCGGGCGCCGAGCGGGTGGGCGTCGGCCACTGCACGCTCATCCTCAATCACGGTGCCGTCCTTGAAGGTGATGACAGCCTTGCCGCCGAATGCCTTCTCCTCCAAGTCGTTGGAGTGGTAGCGGCGGGTCCACTCCGGGTCCTCGACGGTGGAAATCTTGTGCCACAAGTCGATGGTGTCCTGGCGGTGCTTGCGCTCATCCGAGTAGGAGGTCTCATAATCCCACTCGCCGTCCTGCAGGGCCACGGCGAAGATGTACATGATGGAGTGGTCCAGGGTCTCGCGGGAGGCGTTCGGATCCATCTTCTGCGGGTCATTGGCGCCGGTGCCGATGACGTAGTGCGTGTGGTGCGAAGTGTGGAGGACGATGGACTCGATGTCCTCGGTCTTCAGGCCCTTCTCCGCCAGGGTCTTCTTGAGGGCAAAGGCCATGTCGATAGGCGCCTGTGCCTGGTACTCCGCGGAGTGCTCCTTGGTGTAGGTGTCCAGGATGGCGCGCTTTTCTTCACCTTCAGCCGGCAGTGGGACGGTGTAGGTGCGCTCCGGGGAGTGGAGCATCCAGGCGATGAAGCCGTCTTCGCCTTCCCAAATCGGGGCGGGAGCACCTTCGCCGCGCATGGAGCGGTCCACTGCCTCGATGGCCATCTTGCCCGCGAAGGCTGGGGCGTAGGCCTTCCAGGAGGAAATCAGGCCTTTACGGGACTGGCGGGTGGTGGTGGTGGTGTGCAGTGCCTGGCCGATGGCCTGGTAGATGGTGTCCACGTCGAGGTTCAGCATGGTGCCGATACCCGCGGCGACGGACGGGCCAAGGTGTGCCACGTGGTCAATCTTCCACTCATGCAGGCAGATACCCTTGACCAGGTTGACCTGGATTTCGTAGCCGGTGGCCAAGCCGCGGATGAGGTCCTTGCCGGTCAGGCCCTTGTGCTGAGCCACGGCGAGAATCGGCGGGATGTTATCGCCCGGGTGGGAGTAATCCGCAGCAAGGAAGGTGTCGTGGTAGTCCAGCTCGCGCACGGCAGTGCCGTTGGCCAGCGCTGCCCACTCGGCGGAGTAGGTACCGTCAACGCCGAAGATGGTGGCGCCGCTTTCCGACGTCTCATGGGCCTGCGCAATCACTCGCGCCGAGGTCACAGGACGGCGCGTAGCAGAGGCCACAGCAACAGAGGCGTTGTCGATGATGCGGTTGATGATCATCTCGGTGGTCTCAGCCGGGACCTCGACCGGATCAGTGGCGACCTTGGCAATCTTGTGTGCGAGGTGCTCCTCGATGGGGAAATCCTCCGCGGACTTGTGGGTCCGTACTTCGTGGTTAATCAACGTGTTCTCCTCCTAGGCAATAACTGCGACTGCGATAGCCATCACACTAATTATCCGAACGTGCGGCCCGCCACATGTGTAAACTGTGGAAATCTGTTGCAAGTCTTTGCGTTATTAGCGAACATTGTGGACACCCCAGTTCACGTAGCATTTTTGGAGGATTCGAGAGATGACGAAGCACTACGCGGGGGCGAGAATCCACGCGCTACGCAAGGAACGCGGGCTCACTCAAGCGGCCATGGCCAAGCAACTTGGCCTGTCCACGAGCTATCTCAATCAACTGGAAAACGATCAGCGTCCGCTGACCGTGACGGTATTGATGCAGCTGACCCAGCGCTTCGACGTGGACCCGACCTACTTCTCGCCGGTCAAAGACGTGCGCACCATCTCCGATCTGCGCGCCATCTTCCCCCAGGCGCCCGAGTCCACGCTCTCCGAAATCGCCGCCCGCTACCCCGAGCTCATGCCGGAGCTCGTCGACATCGCCCGGCGCGTGCCGGACTCCCGCCCCGCCGGCTCCTACGAGGTCGTGCGCGATTTCTTCTACGACGCCAACAACTACATCCACGAGCTCGACGTCCTGGCCGAGGAGCTCTCCGGCCGGCTGGGCGACAGCCTGTTCCGCCTGACCCAGCTGTCTACGCTGCTCGACCGCGAGCTCGGCGTGCAGGTCCGCTTCCGCGCGGCCGGCCCCCACCTGCGCCGCCACTACGACCCTGAGACCCGGCAGCTGGACCTGCAGGACGGGCTGACCGATGCCCAGCTGTGCTTCCAGATGGCCCTCCAGTACTGCCTGCTGGCCTACCGCGACGTCATGGACAACCTGGTCTCCGAGCTGGCCGATGCCGACTCTCGCGACCTGGCCACCTATGGCCTGGCCCAGTACTTCGCCGCCGCCGTGACCATGCCGTACACCGCCTTCCTCGAGCAGACCGAGGACTTCCGCTACGATGTCGAGCGCCTCGGCGCCGCCTTCGGCACCAGCTTCGAAGCCACCGCCCAGCGGCTAGCTACCCTCCAGCGCCCCGGCGCCCAGGGCGTGCCGTTCTTTTTCATCCGCACCGACCGCGCGGGCAATATCTCCAAGCGCCAGTCCGCCACCAGCTTCCACTTCTCCCGCTCCGGCGGCTCCTGCCCGCTGTGGGTGGTCCACCGGGCCTTCGAGACCCCCAACCGCATCACCCGCCAGGTCGCCACCATGCCCGACGGGCACAGCTACCTGTGGATCGCCCGCCACATCCAGGGCCAGGTCCAGCCCTTTGGCACCCCGCGCAAGGAGTTCTCCGTCGGCCTGGGTTGCGACATCTCCCAGGCCCACCGGCTCATCTACTCCGACGCCCTCAACCTCAACCCGGCCGCCGCCACCCCCATCGGGCCCGGGTGCACCACCTGCCCGCGCAGCGCCTGCCCCCAGCGTGCTTTCCCGCAGTCCGGCGTCGAGGCGCACCACGATCTCAACGCCAGCCCCAGCGGCCTGCACATATAGGCAAAAAGACATTTGTATCGAAGAAAACACTATTTTGAGTTGATGAGTAACGGCCGCACCGGTACCGTACTAAACGATGTTTATTATGGTGCGGTCACTGCCGCTTCTTATTTCGACTAGCCCCTTGAGCACCGGATTGAAGATGATTTAGGTGACAAATACAAGAGTTTTATGCTTTCTCTCGCTCGTATCGATTGTTGTCGCGATCGCTTGCATGTCCATGGAGTTTGGTACAGCTTTTCGAGTAATGGAATGGGTAGCGTTGGTAGTCACGGTGGCAGCACTCGTAGCCATCCTGGCCCGCCCGCAGGCGCCGCGGATGCCGAAAATTGTGGGTGGCCTCGGCGCCGCGCTCATCATCGCGGGAGTGGGGTCCTTCATCGCGCTGACGGGCACCGCATCCATCAACCTGACGGGCCTGGCGGCCCTGGCCGTAGGCTTTTTCGCGCTACTGGCCTACCTCTTCCTGCCCCGGGCCTAGGCTGCGGGGGCGGCAAAAGCACGGAGAAAGCGCAGCAAAAAAGGCAGCTGGTCTGACCAGCTGCCTTTTATTTGTGCCGTCGGGGCCGCCCTCGGGGGCGTTTGAGCAGTGCCTACTCTAGGTCGTCGTGGGCAACGAGGCGGCGAGCTGCCTCAGTGATAGTGCCGGACAGGGACGGATAAACCGCGAAGGAATCCGCCAGCTGGTTCACGGTGAGCTGGTTGGTCACGGCGACCGCGACGGGCAGGATGAGCTCGGAGGCAGTCGGAGCAACAATCACGCCGCCGATGACGCGGCCGGAGGTTGCACGGCAGAAGAGCTTGACAAAGCCGTGCTGCAGAGAACGCATCTTGGCGCGCGGGTTGGTGTTCAGCGGCATCATGACGGTGCGGGCAGCCACCTCGCCGGCCTCAATCTCAGCCTGGGTAAAGCCCACAGCGGCAATCTCCGGGCGGGTAAACACGGCGGTGGCGACGGTCTTCAGACGCAGCGGGGACACGCCCTCACCCAGGGAGTGGTACATCGCGATACGGCCCTGCATTGCAGCAACGGAAGCCAGCGGGAAGAGGTCGGAGCAGTCACCAGCGGCGTAAATGCCTGCAACGTTGGTGCGGGAGACGCGGTCCACCTCAATGTGGCCGGACTTCGTGGTGGCCACGCCGACGTGCTCAAGGCCTAGGTCCTTGGTATTCGGGATGGAACCGATGGACATGATGACGTGGGAGCCGTGGATCTCGCGGCCGTCCTGGGTCTTGACCACAACGTTGCCGTCTTCAGTACGGGAGACGGTCTCCACGCGGCAGTTCTTCTCAAGTTCCACGCCACGCTCGGCCAGCACGGTCTCGAGGACGTCGGCAGCATCGGCGTCATCGTGCGGCAGAATGCGATCGCGGGACGCCACCATGGTCACGCGCACGCCCATCTCGGCGAAGGCAGAGACGAACTCCGCACCGGTCACACCAGAACCGACCACGATGAGGTGCTCCGGTTCCTCCTTGAGGTCGTAGACCTGCTGCCAGGTCAGGATGCGCTCGCCATCCGGCTGCGCGCCCGGCAGAATGCGTGGGGTGGCACCGGTGGCAACGAGGACAAGGTCCGCCTCAAGGGTTTCGGTGGTGCCATCCTTATGGGTGACATCGACCTTGTGGGCGGCACCCTTCACTCCGTGCTGGTCCTCGGAGAAGGCCGCACGGCCATCGATAACCGTGACACCAATCTTTTCCAAGCCCGCGCGCACGTCGCGGGACTGATTAGCCGCCAGCGCCTGCACACGGCCGTTGAGCGCCTGCAGGTTCAGTTTCAGGGAGCTGAGCTGGTTGTCAAGGCCCATGTCATCAGCGCGGCGGAAGTCGGTGCGGATGTTGGCGCCAGCAATAAAGGACTTTGAGGGAACGCAGTCCAAAAGAACGGAGGAGCCACCAGGGCCCTGTTCCTCAACCAACGTAATATGTGCGCCGTACTTGGCGCCGGCAGTCGCGGCCTCGTAGCCAGCGGGGCCTCCACCAATGATTACGATGCGGGGGGCTTCCTGTGACAATGTCGCTCCTTAAATTAAATTCTGGGAAATCCGTGTCACAGTGTAATGCTTAAAGCCCTAATCCTCCACGTTGGCGAACTGTTCCGCCACCGACCCAAAGAGCTTGACACCCACGCCGATTGCCCGCTCATCTGGAGCCAAATCGCCCATGTGGAGATCGTGCTGCTCACCTTCGCCAGACCAGCAGCCCAGACGGGCCATGGAGCCGGGAACCTTTTCGAGGTACCAGGAGAAATCCTCACCGCCTGAGGACTGCGGCGCTTGGACCACGGCTTGTGGGTCGATGGCTTGGGCGGCACTGGCGAGGAGGGCGGTTGAGACGTCGTCGTTCAGCACCGGCGGAACCCCTCGGTGGTAGACCAACTCGTGCTCAACGCCCAACGGCGCCAGAACCTGCTCCACGAGCTCAGAGAACAGAGTCTGCATCTCACGCCAGATGCCAATGTCCGCTGTGCGCATCGTGCCAGACACAGTGCCGGTCTCCGGAATGGCATTCGGCGCATATCCTGAATTGACCTGGCCAAAGACCAGGACCGTACCGGTACGGGGGTCAACGCGGCGCGACAACAGTCCCGGCAAATCAGTCAGGAGTTTGCCCAACGCATAGACGACGTCCGCCGACAAATGTGGGCGCGAGGTGTGGCCACCAGGACCGGTCACGTTGATTTCAACCACATCGGTAGCCGAGGTGATAGCGCCCGCCCGAACGCCAATGCGTCCGACGCGAAGCTTAGGCTCAACATGGACGGCGAAAATCGAATTCACACCTTCGAGCGCGCCCCATTCAATGACATCAGTGGCACCGCCGACCCACACTTCCTCGGCGGGCTGGAAAATCACGCGGATGCCAAAGTCAAGGGGGTGCTCGCGATGGAAATCGGCCAGTGCACAGGCAGTGGCTAGCGCAATGGTGGTGTGAATGTCATGGCCACACGCATGCATGACACCGGGCACTTCAGAGGTGTACTCGAGCCCGGTGACCTCAGTAACCGGAAGAGCATCGATGTCCGCACGGAATGCCAAACGGCCAAGTTCCGTGTCAGGACCGATGTCCACCATGAGTCCTGTCTCAGGAAAGAGCTGCGGCTTCAGGCCATACTCACGCAGGGTGCGGGCAAGGAAGCGAGTGGTTTCCACCTCATTATTGGAGGTTTCCGGGTGGCGGTGAATATGACGGCGCCACGCGATGACCTCTGCGCGGTGGTTGGTGAACCACTCACTCACATAATCTGAGATCACTGCTTCCTCCTCCATGGTTTTCTTTGGGGAAGAGTCTACAACTAGACCATGCGGTTCAGTTAGTCGGGCAGGTCAAACAGTAGATATACTGAGTGGTCTGCGGTTTCTCAGGGTGACTTTTAAAGATCGATATTGCGCGGACCGTACAGGCGGTCGCCAGCATCACCCAAGCCAGGAACGATGTAGGCATCGTCGTTGAGCTCGGGGTCGATAGCCGCAGTCACGAGGCGAACCGGCAGGCCAGAGTTGGCGAGGGCATCAACGCCCGGCTGCGCGGAGACCATACAAATGGCGGTGATATCCGTGGCACCTCGATCTGCCAACAGCTTGAGGGAATGCAGAAGGGAGCCACCCGTGGCGAGCATAGGGTCGACAACGAAAACACTGCGACCGCTGAGATCCTCCGGCAAGGCTTCAAGGTACGGGACCGGCTGGTGCGTCGTCTCATCACGCGCCATGCCAATGAATCCCACCTGGGCATCAGGAATCATCGACAGAGCCGGGTCGACCATGCCCAGGCCAGCACGAATGATGGGCACGACAATCGGCGGGTCCTGCAGGCGCGTGCCGTCTGCAGTAGCAACGGGAGTCGTGCAGTCGAAATGCTCAACGGGGAGGTCGCGGGCTGCCTCGTAGACAAGCATGGCGCCGAGGTCACGCAGGGCAGCGCGAAAAGCGGCGTTGTCGCTGCGGGCATCGCGCATAAGCGTGAGGCGGGATGTGGCGAGGGGGTGGTCTACAACGTGGATATCCATGACCACCACTCTATAAGAGTTGGGCGGGAACCGATTGGCAGGTTGGGCAGTCTAATAGGACATGACTGACTTCGATACCTTTGCCATTGATACCGAATACACGCGTCGCTTGGCGCACGAGCTTGTTGAGGCCTCTCAAGGCTCCCCTACTCCCCCTCCTGTGTTGCCGAATGACCCCGTCCTACAGGGTTTTACGAGTGCACTCGATGCAGCCTTAGAGAACCTGTCTGCTCGGCTTACCCAGGTCAGAGCTGATGCCGCTGCGGTGGCGGAGTCAAGTTTCCTCATGGCGCGTGAGGCTGAGGACGCCGATCATGCGCTCGCCAGCACGTGTGGGAGCCTGTGATGTTGGAATCAGCTATTGCCCAGATCGCTCGCATGCAGCCAGCACAGCTGCCTAATGTGGGATTGCCCACCGTTCCGGATCTCACTGCTGCGGGCCCCTTGGCAGAGATTGCGCATGGAGACCCGCAGGCGCTTTTCGACGTCTCCCGCCAGGCCGCCGAGGACATCTCCACCGTGCATTCGGCACTGGGCTCTGCGCGGAGTTTGATTTCGGCAACAATTCGGGATCTCGTGGGGCTTGGATTCGAGCTGTTACAGCGCGGCCTTCCGCTCACCCTTGGATTACTTATCCCGAACCCAGCAGCGCAGGCCGCTGCACGTTCCGCACTGCAAGCTCTGGCCATGGAGTACATAGGCAAAGCCATGATGCGCATCAAACGCCTTGCTGGGGAACTACTCCAGGCAGCCGCTCCCCTAGTGCCGATCGGCCAGCGTGCCGTACGGCCCGCAGTCCGCGGCCGCCAGGACAGCACTGATGTCACCGTGGCGCGCCATGCGCTTAGGGAACCTGCAGTCGAAGGCGGTTCCGAGCAGGGACAGGCCGCAGCACAGGCAGCCCTATCGCAGGTGGGAACACCCTACGGATGGGGAGGAACGGGCAACGGAAGCTTCGATTGTTCCGGGCTGACACAGTGGGCATGGCGGCAAGCCGGAGTGGAGCTGCCCCGAACCGCGGAAAGTCAGACAGTGGGCCGGCAAGTCAGCGCCGAAGAGCTACAGCCGGGTGACCTCGTGGTGTGGGACGGGCACGTCGCCATGTACTCCGGCGACGGACAAATCGTTGAAGCGGGAAGCCCGGTACAGACTGGGCCATTGCGCACCAACAACATGGGGATGGCTTTCAAAGGCTTCTGGAGGCCCACAGGGTAGACTGTTTCCCCATGAACACACGCGCGATTGTCCCCGTCCAGCTCTCTTTGTCTGAGGGCGATTTCTATACCCTGTGGGCGCCGAAGTGGCGTCAGAATGGTTCCGAATGGCAGGCCTTCCTTGGTGATGATGAGTCTGTCTTGTTGTTCCACACCGAAGCCGACATGCTGTGCTTCCTCGAATCAGACAAGAAGCATGACCTGCTTGACCACCCCAAGTGGGAAGTCTTTAACTCCCAGGCTGCGGACCGAGTCGTGCCGGACAAGAAGCACGTCTATGATCTCATCGGAATGCCGAAGTACCTGGCTGGCCGCCCCAGCCACGAGAACGTATCCTCGGTTGCTCGCTGTTTGGAGATTGCGCATGCTCTCGCTGAGGTCTCCGCCGCAGAGCACACGGTTATTTTCTTTGCCTCGCACTCTATCCTGCGCAACCCTGCGCGCGGAGCGGATCATTACGCCGGCGATGCAGGTATGAACGAGTGGTCTGGCGTGGGCAGCGTCGTTCTCGCGAATTGGCGCGAGGTTATTGAGGACCTCGACAAGGTAGTCAAGATCGTGCCCTCCGCTGACTTTGCTGACGATGCCACGGCAGACGCTGCTACCCGCATCTCCGCGGCCACGGAAGCTGCTGCCGAGGCCCGCAAGAAGGCCGAAGAAGAGCGCAAGGCCGCCGCTGAGGCAGCTGACCCGTATGACAGCTCCCCGTGGGCTGCTGCCGGTATTGACCCGGTCAAGATCACCGCTAACCAGAAGTCGGTCTATACCCTGCGCACCTACTTGGATGGCAAGCCGGTCTTCTTGGGTAAGTGGGGCGAAATCTTCACCTTCCCTACCTCCAAGGTGCTCACCCGCTGGATCATGGAAAACGATGACCACGACCTAGCGAAGGTCTCCACCTGGGAAGAAGTAGTTGCTGCAGCCAATGCGGGCGAGCTCGAGGTCACCGTTCACCCGGATAACCAGTACACCTTCAACGGTATTGTCCGTGACATTGAGAAGGGTCCCGAGTCTGTTGATAGCGACCAGATGGGCCGCTGCTATGAAATCTGCGCCGATGCCGCCGACTGGGCTGGCGATGATTCCATCAACTCCTACATGCTGCAGAACCCGCGCTTCCAGGACTACCTGGGCTACATGCTGGGTTCCACCGAGCATGCGGGCTATGTGCCGTCCAAGCCCTACACCGAGCATGCGGAGTCCTGGAAGGGCTTGGAAGAGATGCTGACCAAGCGCTTCTCGCGCTTCTAATGAGCGCCTAGTTAATCAGCGCCTAGTCAGTGGCGGAGAGGTCTTCTTCGTCGTCTGCAACGTCAGCGTCTTCAGCAAACTCCGGGTCCGCGAGGTCTTCATATGCGGGCAGGATTTCCTCTTCGATGAGGCGCTGACGGTCCTCCTCGCTGGCGAAGGAGTTCTCGATAGCCTTGATGGTCAGGTCGAAGAACTCCTCCAGGCCGTAACCAAAGGCCTCACTGAGTGCCACGAAGACATCGCTGAGCTTGTCGCCCGCCACGGTGCAGGTGAAGCCGAGCTGCTGCAAAAGCGGCAGGGGGTGGTCGGCGAGCTCCTCGGCCGGAAGCTCCTCAAGGGGCGCGAAAGTCAGAGCAATGCGGCGATCACGTACCCATGCCGACGCCTTACCCGGGCGAACACCATCAAGGTCAGCGCTGAAATCATCAATGAGATCCGTCGCGTGAACAAGACGGGTGGCACCCGCGCGCACAGCCGCCACCGCGTCGTCATAAGACGCGGCATCGAACTCCCACGGAATGAACTCCTCGCGCAGCGCCGGGGCCTTCGTGAGATCACTCAGGACTACGCCCGCCGCATGCTCGGATGCTTTTCCGTGCACAACCAGTCGCGCGTCGATCCCCGGCACCTCAAGACCCTCAGCGGCTGCCGCTAGGGCCTCATCGCGTGAGAAGGGGAACGAGTCGGCGGGGAGGCGGAGTTCGGCGTAGACCACGTGGTCGTCGACAAGCGCCTGCACCACGGAACGAGTGGCCGCGCGCAGCTCCTCCGGGGTGGAAGCGTCCGTCGGCAGCGGTACGAACAGCGTGACCTTGGGCAGGGAGGCGAAAATTTCGGCTCCAGAGTCCTTGTTTTCGGGGCTAATCAAAGGTGCGTCATGCATGGGTTCATCCTAGGGCGGGGTCTAGGATTAAGCACGTTATGAAACATGTCTCCGCGCTTATCGCTACCCTCACGCTGCTCATCACCCCACCGGCGTACGCGGAGGAATCCGACGAGACATCATCGTCTTTGCCCACACGTACCACGGCACCCGATACTGATTCCTGCCCGCACTCGCTCGTCCCGGCCGAGCCGAGCACGACCTCTGAGGAGCTCGCCCCCGGCCAGGCCACGCCTACTCCCCTGCCGCCGGTGGACGGCGCCGCCTGCGGGGTCACGGCGCCACGTGGTTTTAAGGTCAACAAAGATGTTGTGGCCTCAGCCTGGATGGTCAGTGACCTTGACTCGGGTGAGATCATCGCGATGAAGGACCCCAATGGGCGCTACCGCCCAGCCTCAATCATCAAGGCCCTGCTGGCGCTCGTGGTGATTGAGGAGCTCCCGTTAGACCAGCGCATTACCGCCACGATGGAAGACGCTTCTGTCGAAGGTTCCGCCGTTGGCATTGGTCCGGAGGGCACCTACACGGTGGAGCAACTGTTGCAGGGCCTGCTCATGGCCTCAGGCAACGATGCCGCGCATGCTCTGGCAACCGCGCTGGGTGGCGACGAGGACACCCTCCGCAAGGTGAATGAGAAGGCTCGCGAGATTGGCACACGCTCGACCGTCGCGGCGAGTTACTCGGGGCTCGATGCCGCGGGAATGTCGACGTCTGCCGCGGATATCTCGCTCATCTATCGCGAGGCTTTTGCCAATGACACCTTTGCGCGCATCGTCGACACCGAACACGTGGATTTTCCCGGCTGGGGCGAGATGCCCGGTTACGAACTCTGGAATGACAACGGGCTCTATCTCAATGACCCCGATGGCATCGGCGGCAAGACCGGCTATACCGAGGACGCGCAGCACACCTTCGTCGGCGCCATTGATCGCGACGGGCGGCGCCTCCAGGCCGTCATCCTGGACACCACCGTCGATCACGGCTTTAGGGCCTGGGAGCAGGCGCAGATGCTTCTCGACGAATCCTCCACCGTCACCCCCGGCCATGGCGTAGGCCAGCTGGAGGATTTCTCAGCCCAGGCGGCTGAGGAAACCACAGTCGTTCCGACACCCACTCCGCCTACCTCTACCGAGGCCCCAGCAACGACTCAGCCCCGCTCATCCTCATCGTTCGAGGACTCGCAGGGCTGGATCGGTTGGATGGTGGCGGGGCTCGTCGCCTTGCTCGTGGTGGTCGTGGCTACTTTTTCACTACTTCGGCGTTAGCCATGATGTCGTGCTGGCCGCGCAGCGCGTTCTTAGGGCCAATGGTGGTGACCACGTAAAGCGCGCCAACCAAAGCCACAAGTGGTCCAATGAGCGGCACGAGGGAGGCCACACGCCACCAGTTGCGCTGAATGCTCTGTTGCCAGGTGAGATTCTTGTGTGTTGTCACATCACGGACGGTGTAACCAGCGATCAGCTTTGCTGGCGTAGCACCGAGGTAAACCTCGGAGACAAGGTAGTAGGCCACGCTAAACAGGCTAGATGCGCCCATCACGAGGGCGGCGTGGGCATTGGGGTCAGAGAGGCCAAAGCTCACAACGGCTGAGACGGCGACGGCTGCAATGATGTAATCGAGAATCGCCATAAGCACGCGGTTGCCGGGGGTAGCGCGCTGGGAGTCCTGAGACGGAGCCGGGCTGGGGTCGACAGAAACAGGCTGAGATTCGGGGCTAAAGCTTTCTGCGCTGGAAGCTTCTGTACTCGAAGCGTCTGTACTCGAAGCTTCAGTGCGCCAGCGCCCCGTTTCCGCGAACTCTTCCAGTTGGCGCCACGTTGGCTGGCGCCCGCTCTCAAGGCCCTGATCGTAGGTGGCGCGGGACGACGGCTCGCACAGAATGCGGGCGGCCACCGCTATCTCTTGGCGCTCGACATCCTCGGGGATGTAGCCGATGTCTTCTAGGTTGGCGTCGGCAGCCGCGAGCTGCACGCCAAGGTCGTTCGACGTCGCCTGCGGGTCCAGGGTGAAGTGGGTATACAGGTTCGGTGCAGGGGTTTCGGGAAGCACAAGCCTACTTTCGACGCAGCAGGGCCACAGCGCTGGCAGCAACCGCACCCAGGGCAGCACCTGCGCCCAGGGTTACGCCCGTGTTCGGGCCCTTCTTGATTTCGTTGCGTACGCGGATGACTGCCTGGGCTGGGACTGGCGGCTCGAGCAGCTCAAGGGATTCCTCGGTGGTGGCGGTCCAGGCAGATACGTAGAGCACGACGCGCCACACCAGGTACATGACAACCATGAGGACGATGACCGGTCCAAAGACTGCGCCCGCCGGGTTGCCAGTCGCCGAAGACATGATGACGGTGGACAGCTGCTTCAGGACCTCAAAGATTACAGCGCCGATAAGCGCACCGATAAGACCAGACTTGGTGGGCACCTTGGTGCGTGGCAGGAAGGCCACCATCCACCAGAAGACGAAGAAGTTCGCGATGAGGCCAATGACAATACCGGCCACAACAAGCACTGCATCCATGCCTGGGAAGGCATCAATACCTACCCATTCAAAGACCTTCTGGGTCAAACCAGAAGAACCAGCCGCGGTAACGCCGAATGCAATCACCAAGGCGACAAGCAGACCGATAAGACCCAGCAGGTCGCTGAGCTTCTTGGTCACAAAGTTGCCAGGAGCGTCAGTAGGATCCTGCATCCACATTGCAGAAATACCGATGCGCAGGTTGTTCATCCAGCCCAATCCGGACCACAGGGTGGTCAGACCACCGATGCCGTACATGGCGCCGCGCTGATCGATGGCTGTCTTGAGCAGCTCGGTAATGGAATCACCGAGATCACCGGAAACAGAGTTGGCAATCTGTTCTTCCAACTGCTGCATCAAGTCTGGGCGGTTGGCCAGCACCGTGGCCGCACCGGCGACAACGAGCATGAAAATGGGGAAGATAGCCAGAACCGAGAAGTAGGTGATACCCGCGGCAAACTGATTGCCGCCTTGGCTGCCGTAGCGGTCCAGCATCTTCATAATGTGGTCGATGAAGCCAGACTTCTCACGGGCCTTGTCTACCGCACCCGGTTCATCAGCGTGCGCGCGCTCGATACCGTATTCATCGGTCTTCTTCTCATCAGTGCGTGTCGTTGGTGCCACGGGCACACCCCTTTTATGTTGTCTATTAAACGTCCCTCACATGCTAACCAACTCAGGCGCGACGTGCGGGGAGGAAGCCCACTGCCTCGTAGACCTTGTCCACGAGCGGGGAAGCAATCTCCGTCGCGCGCGCAGCGCCCGCGGCCAAAATTCGCTCGAGCTCGCCGCGGTCCTCCATGAGCTCGTCGTAGCGAGCCTTGAGCGGAGTGGTAAACGCCTCTAGGGCTTCGGCCGTATCGACCTTGAGGTGGCCATAACCTTGGCCTGCGTACTTCTCCACGAGGGCATCGATGCTCTCGCCCGTCAGCGCAGACTGAATAGCCAACAGGTTGGACACGCCCGGCTGCTTCTCGCGGTCAAAGGCCACCACACCAAGGTCATCGGTCACGGCGGACTTGATGCGCTTGGCGGAGGTCTTTGGGGCGTCGAGAAGATTGACAATGCCCTTCGGGTTCGCACCCGACTTCGACATCTTGGAGGTCGGCTCCTGCAAGTCATAAATCTTGGCCGAGCCTTCCGGAATGAAAGGCTCCGGCACGCGGAAAACCTCGCCGTACTTGTTGTTGAAGCGCTCCGCCAGGTTGCGAGTGAGCTCGAGGTGCTGGCGCTGGTCCTCCCCCACCGGCACATAGTGCGGTGAGTACAGAAGAATATCGGCGGCCATGAGCATGGGATAGGTAAACAGGCCCACCGTGGTGCGGTCTTGGCCCTGCTTGGAGGACTTGTCCTTGAACTGGGTCATGCGGGAGGCTTCACCGAAACCGGTCAGGCACTGCAGTACCCAGGTCAGCTCCGCATGCGCGGGCACGTGGGACTGCACAAAGAGGGTAGATTTCGCCGGGTCAATGCCCAAGGCGATGAGCTGGGCGGCACCCGCGATAGTGCGGTGGCGCAGCTCCTCCGGGTTCTGCTCCACCGTGATGGCGTGCAGGTCCGGGATAAAGTAAAAAGCCTCGTAGCTCTCCTGCAGGTCAATCCACTGCTTGAGAGCTCCGAGGTAGTTGCCCAAGTGGTAGGAATCCGCCGTGGGCTGGATTCCCGAGAGGACTCGGGATGCGGAGGACGATGCAGAAGTGGAGTCAGTCATGGTTGACTACTCTACTCTGCCGCCGCCTCCGCGCGGCGTTGTGGGCCTTAAATCTTGCGGGAGGTCGGGCTAATAACGTCCATCATGACCGCGAAACCGGCCACCATGAATGCACCACCGACGCCCTGGAGGACAATCGGTCCAAGGAAGGCGAAGGACGGGCCAACAATGGTCCACCACCAGATACCCAGGGCGAGCAGAATTGCGCCGAGGACAAAAAAGATAAGTGCGCGGGTCATGAGCATCTCCTGCGATATAGAAAGGACGTTAATTCGGACTTATCGTACCACTACTTGTATTCGGCTACTTATACTCGACGAGAAGCGGAGAGTGATCAGACCAGCGCTGCTCCACAGTCGGCGCCTTCTCCACCCAGGTGCGCTGCGCGCGCTCCAGCATGGCCTTCGTGGCGGCCTGATAGTCAATGCGCCAGCCTGCATCGTTGTTGAAGGCTTGGCCGCGGTAGGTCCACCACGTGTAGGGCCCGTCCGCCTCCGGGTGCAGGCGCCTGGCGACGTCAAACCACTGCGGGTCCGCAGTCGCCTCCCATGTGGTCTTCGCGTCATAGTCCACCACGCCGAGCCAGTTCCCGAGCCCCTTCTTGGCCTGGGGTTCAGCATCTGGGAAGGAGCCAAAGACGCGGTCCATGAAGGCGCGCTCCTCCGGTAGGTGGCCGGACTTCTTCTCGTTGGCCTTGTTGTTCTTCAAGTCCTGGGCGCGGTGGCAGATGTTCCAGTCGCCGCCAATAACGGCCTCCGGGGAGGCCTCAGCCATGTCATCCAAAACCTCAGAAAACTCATCCAAGAAGAGGTACTTTTCATCCTGCTTCGGGGAATCCACATCACCGGAAGGCAGGTACAAAGAAGCCACGCGGACACCTTCCACGGTGGCGGCGATGAAGCGGCCGGATTCGGCGAAGGAGCCGAAGCCCACGGAGACGTCGCCAAGCGCATGCTTCGATAGGATGCCCACGCCCGCACGACCCTTCGCGGCGGATTCGGCCTGAACCAGGTTCCATCCAGCCTCCAGGGCCGGGGCCAGGGCCTTCTGAGTCTGCTCGGGATTGGCGCGCACCTCCTGCATCAGGACGACGTCGGCAGGCGTGGTCTCCAGCCACGCATTCATACCGGGGTTGTCGTCATTGCGCTGTTTGCAGGCCGCGCGGATGCCATTGACGTTGACGGAGGCGATGGTGAAACTCATGCCGGTCAGTCTAACGGTGTTCGATGATCTTTACGGAAGGGCCCAGGCGGCGCTTGTCCCACATGGTGACAAACCAGGTAAGAATGCCGGACACTGCCAGAGCAGCGCCCGCCAGCGCGGTGGAGTTATAGGAGTAGCCCGCGCCCACGACCACGCCGCCAATGGCAGCGCCGGCCGCATTCGCGATGTTGAGGGCGGACTGATTCAACGCCGCCGCGAGGGTCTGCGCATCCCCCGCCACGTTGACCAGGCGCAGCTGCAGCGACGGCACGAGGATGGAACCAAAGAAGGCCAAGACGCCGAAGACAATTGTGCCGGCCCACGCGTTGTGCGCCACGAAGTAGAAGGTCACGGACACTCCAACCATGCAGATGAGTGCAAAAATGATGCCGAATTCCAGGTTGCGGTCCGCCAACCAACCGCCGGCGACGTTGCCGGTGGTCATGCCGATGCCATACGCCATGAGCACAAGCCACGTGTGGCTCGGGTCCATGCCGGCGACCTCCGTCATGGTCCACGTGATGTAGGTATAGACAGCAAACATACCGCCGAAACCCACGGTGCCGAGGAATACGGTGAGCAAGACCTGGCTGTTTTTCAGCGCGCCAAGCTCAGTAAACATATCCGTTTGCGGCATACGCGTCATGTGCGGGAAGAGGAAAAAGAGCAGCACCATCGTCAGCGCCGCGATGGCCACGACTAGGAAGTACGCCGCATGCCAGCCGAGCTCTTGGCCCAACGCCTGGGCTGCTGGCACACCAATCACGGTGGCAACGGACAGGCCCATGCCGACCATCGACATAGCAAAACCTTGACGGCCGGGAGGCGCCATCGAGACCGCTGCTAGGTTAGCTACGGAGAAGTAGGCGCCGTGCGGCAGACCGGCGATGAAACGGGCTGCGAGGAGGACTCCATAGTTCGGTGCTACGGCCGTGAGCAGGTTACCCACAAGCAAAAAGCCAATGAGCAAGATGATGAGTCGGCGGCGCGGAAGCTTGCCCGTGAGTGCCGCGATGACCGGCGCGCCCACGACGACGCCAAGCGCGTAGACGGAGATGACTACCGACGCCGTGTCTTCCGTAATGCCGAAATCATCCGCGATGAGGGGTAGAAGGCCCATGGAGGTGAACTCTGTAGTGCCGATGGCGAAGGCGCCCAACGCCATGGCGATCATGACGATGGTGCGGCGCGACGCGGAAATTTCCGTCTGGCGCGGGACGGGACGGCGTTTGATGCGAGTGGCTGGCTTCATCGGGTTCACGTGGGCAGACCTTAGTACTTCTCCTACGGGGCTCGTAAGCTCAGACAGGAAGGTTGTGCCAAGTCAACAACCCTCCCCCACAGGTGGTACGTGTCACACGGGGGCCGCCACGCGGCGATAACAAGACAGGTATCCTGTGAGGTTGAACAGTTTTCAACTAATCGAGGAGAACCATGGCTAAGATTATCTGGACCCGCACCGACGAGGCGCCGCTGCTGGCGACCTACTCTTTCAAGCCGGTTGTGGAGGCCTTCGCCTCCACCGCAGGTATTGAGGTAGAGACCCGCGACATTTCCCTGGCCGGCCGCATCCTGGCCCAGTTCCCGGAGCGCCTTGGTGACAAGAAGGTCTCCGACGCCCTGGCAGAGCTTGGCCAGCTGGCGAAAACCCCGGAAGCTAACATCATCAAGCTGCCGAACATCTCCGCATCCCTCGTGCAGCTGAAGAAGGCCATTGCTGAGCTGCAGGCCGCCGGCTTCGACCTTCCGGAGTACGAAGAGGCACAGGAGAAGTACGACGCGGTTAAGGGTTCCGCTGTGAACCCGGTTCTGCGTGAGGGCAACTCCGACCGCCGCGCTCCGATTGCGGTCAAGAACTTTGCTAAGAAGAACCCGCACAAGATGGGCGCGTGGTCTGCTGATTCCAAGACCAACGTGGCCACCATGGACGCTAACGACTTCCGCCACAACGAGAAGTCCGTCATCATGCCGGAGGAGGACACCCTCTCCATCGTCTTGAAGACTGCCGAGGGCGACCAGACTCTGCTGGAGGAGCTGCCGGTGCTCAAGGGCGAGGTTATCGACGGCACCTTCATGTCCGCCAAGGCACTCGACGAGTTCCTCAAGGCACAGGTTGCCCGCGCCAAGGAGGAGGGCGTTCTCTTCTCCGCTCACCTCAAGGCCACCATGATGAAGGTCTCTGACCCCATCATCTTCGGCCACGTCGTGCGCGCTTTCTTCGCTGACGTCTTTGAGAAGTACGGCGAGGAGCTCGAGGCCGCTGGCCTCAACGGCGAGAACGGCCTGGGCGCTATCTACGAGGGCCTGGACAAGCTGGAGAATGGTGCTGAGATCAAGGCTGCTTTCGACGCCGCGCTTGTCGACGGCCCTGACCTCGCCATGGTCAATTCCCACAAGGGTATTACCAACCTGCACGTTCCGTCTGACGTCATCATTGACGCCTCCATGCCGGCCATGATCCGCACCTCCGGCCACATGTGGAACAAGAACGACGAGGAGCAGGACACCCTCGCCGTCATCCCGGATTCCTCCTACGCTGGCGTCTACCAGGCCGTCATCGAGGACTGCAAGGCTAACGGCGCCTACGACCCGACCACCATGGGTACCGTCCCGAACGTCGGCCTCATGGCGCAGAAGGCTGAGGAGTACGGTTCCCACAACAAGACCTTCAAGATCCCGGCTGCGGGCACCGTTGAGGTTCGCAACTCCCAGGGCGAGGCCCTCATCTCCCACGACGTGGAAGCTGGCGACATCTGGCGCGCCTGCCAGACCAAGGACGCCCCGATCCAGGACTGGGTCAAGCTGGCCGTCAACCGTGCCCGCCTGTCCGGCATGAAGGCTATCTTCTGGCTCGACCCGGAGCGCGGCCACGACGCCAACCTCATCGAGTTGGTCAAGAAGTACCTTGAGGATCACGATACCGAGGGCCTCGACATCTCCATCGAGGACCCGGTCACCGCGACCAAGATCTCCGTCGAGCGCATCCGCAAGGGCGAGGACACCATCTCCGTGACCGGTAACGTCCTGCGTGACTACAACACGGACCTTTTCCCCATCCTCGAGCTGGGCACCTCCGCCAAGATGCTGTCCGTAGTTCCGCTCATGGCTGGCGGCGGCCTGTTCGAGACCGGTGCCGGCGGCTCCGCCCCGAAGCACGTCCAGCAGGTCCAGGAGGAGAACCACCTGCGCTGGGATTCCCTCGGTGAGTTCCTGGCCCTGGCTGAGTCCTTCCGCCACGAGCACAACACCAACGGCAACGCCAAGGCAGGCGTCCTGGCCGCAGCACTGGACAAGGCCACCGAAACCCTGCTGGATGAGGGCAAGTCCCCGTCCCGCAAGGTGGGCGAAAACGACAACCGCGGCTCCCACTTCTTCCTGACCCTCAACTGGGCCAAGGAGCTGGCTGCACAGATTGACGACGCCGAGCTGGCCGAGGCCTTCAAGCCAGTTGCTGAGGCCCTCGAGGCCAAGGCAGGCGAGATTGAGCAGGCGCTTCTCGACGTCCAGGGCTCCCCCGTCGACCTCGGCGGCTACTACGCCCCGAACGAGGAGAAGCTCAACCAAACCATGCGCCCAGTCGCTGCCTTCAACGACATCATCGATGGCCTGAAGAAGTAATTCTGCGCTAGGCGCTTAACAAAAGACCGCTTCGTCTCCTCCCTGGAGTTCGAGGCGGTCTTTTCTTGCTTCATTAACCACAGATAGGCCCAAAACCACAGATCCGGACGCTATTTTTACCCGTTGAGCTGCGAGAACTTTTTCTTGACTGTTTCTTGCTTCTCACACCTGATCGCGCGGAATTTTCATCCTTTCAAGGCCGAAGACCTCGGTTAGTTAAAAAGTTTTTCAATTTTCGGGAACCGAGAAACCATCGCCTCCGACTACTAGTGCAGTTGATATCAGCACCTGTCCATCACCCCTCCTGAACGCCCCGCGAACGTTCAGCAGGGGCCCTAATCGATAGACCCCGAAAGAGCACTACATATGAGTCGGACGGCTCTGCGATCCTTCATTCAGCGCATCCACTTCTACGGCGGCATGTTCGTCGGCCCCTTCATCCTCATCGCGGCCCTGACCGGCTGTCTTTATGCCGTGGCGCCTTCCCTGGAGAAGGTGGTGTACCGCGACGTCATGACCGTTCCGGCGGTCGAGCACCCAGTGAGCTTGGAGGAGCAAATCCAGGCCGCACAGCACGAGCACCCAGACATGCCAGTTACGCAGGTGTGGCCAGCCACGGCGCCAACGGATTCCACACGCGTGCTTGTCTCCGATGACAGCATCGACGAGAGTCTCCAGCGCACCGTCTTCATCGACCCAGCCACCGCCAAGGTCATCGGGGACTACCCCACCTACTCCGGTTTAGGCGAGATGCCGCTGCGACGCTGGATTTCCTCCCTGCACGAAAGCTTCCACCTAGGCAAGGTCGGCGAGCTCTACTCGGAGCTGGCCGCCTCGTGGTTGTGGGTCATGGCCTGCGGCGGCCTCTATATGTGGTGGATTCGCCGCCGGCCTAAGAACAAGGCAACCGCGAACACCCCGCAACAGCAACCCAAGCGCTCCGCCCGCTGGAAAGCTACCCGCCTGCATTCCACCATCGGCGCCTGGATATTCATCGGCCTGCTTGGCCTGTCTGCCACCGGCATCACCTGGTCGGGTCTGGCCGGCGACAACGTCGATTCCCTCGTCGAGCGCATGCATTGGAAGGCCACCCCCATCGAAACTGCCCTCCCCGGCACCACCGCTGAAACACATGAGCACACCGGCCATGAAGGACATGAAGGGCATGGGGTCGGAGGGGCGTCGTCAAGCGCGAACGTAGCTGCCGAGGCCGAGCGCGTCCTCGCCACCGGCCGCGCCGAAGGACTCACCGGACCGCTGCGCCTATACCCGCCAGAGGACGCCCACTCCGCCTGGCAGGTCAGCGAACGCTGGGTAGAATGGCGCACCACCTCCGACGCGGTCTCCGTAGACGGCGCTACCGGAGAGGTCATCGACCGCCAGCCTTTCTCCAGCCTGCCGCTGTTTAGCAAGCTCCGCAGCTGGGGCATCTACCTCCACATGGGAATCATGTTCGGGCTGCCACTGCAGATCGCGCTGCTCGCCCTGGGCCTCGCCACCGCTGCCCTCGTGGTGCTGGGCTATTACATGTGGTTCAAACGCCGCCCCCGCTTCCTCCCGACGACTCACTTCTCCTGGTCTACGACGGGATTCGGCGCGCTGTTTGCCGCCACCGTCGGCGTCTTCCTGCCGCTTTTGGGAATTACGCTCGCGGCGTTTCTGGTTCTTGACGTCATCCTCATTCACCGCAGCCGCAAGCCACAACAGAAGAAACTAGTGAAAGCCATCACATAGAACACTCTGCATAGGTACGGTTGTTTCTTATGACTAACCCACTACTCACCCCGTCCACGCTGCCGTACCAGCTGCCGCCCTTTGCGGACATCAAGGTAGAGCACTACCGCCCCGCTTTCGACGAAGCACTCGCGCTTCACGACGCCGAAATCGCCTCCATCACCGACAACCCCTCCGACCCCACGTGGGAAAACACCGTGGAGGCGCTCGAGTGCTCCGGCCAGGACCTTGACCGCGTCATGGCGGTCTTTGGCAACCTCTCCGGCACGGATGTCACTGATGAGATGGAGGAGATCGCCGCCGACATATATCCGCGCCTGTCCGCGCACTATGACGCGATGTACCAGAACGAGGTGCTCTACGCGCGGCTTAAGGAGGCCACGCCGCCTGCCGACGACCCCGAGGGCCAGCGCCTCCACGATCACCTCCTGCGTACCTTTGCTCGCAAAGGTGCCGACCTCGACGCGGCCGGCAAGGCCCGTCTCTCCGAAATCAACCAGCGTCTTTCTGCACTGTCGGAGGAATTCGGCCGCAACCTCATGGCGTCTACCCGCGAGCGCGCGGTCTCCTTCACCGAAGAGGAACTCGAGGGCTTGCCCGCAGAGCGCATCGCTTCTGCCAAGACCGATGCCGAAGCGCTGGGCCGCGAGGGCCATGTCATCCCGCTAGAGCTGCCGACCGTGCAGTCAGAGCTGAGCCGCTTGGCGCGGGAGGATGCAAGGGGGAGGCTGTATGGGGCGTCGGCAAGCAGGGGCTCCGAGAACAACATCCCGGGGCTCATCGAGGCCGTGCAACTGCGCGCCGAACGCGCCGAGCTGCTGGGCTACGCCACACATGCGGACTACGTCATCGCCGAAGAAACCGCCGCGACTGCCGACGCCGCCCGCTCCATGCTCTTTGACCTCGCCCCCGCCGCCGCAGCCAACGCCGCCGGCGAGCAGAAACTCCTCGCCGAAGAAGCTGAACTCAACGGCCAAGGATTCTCCGCCGCGGACTGGCCTTACTGGGAATCCAAGGTCCGTGCCCGCGACTTCTCCCTCGACGAGGCCGAGCTGCGCAAATACTTCCCGCTAGACCAGGTCCTGGAGCAGGGCGTCTTCGCCGCCGCCGAGCGCCTCTACGGCATCACCGTTAACCCGCGCGATGACCTCGAAGGGTACGCAGAGGGGGTACGCGTCTGGGAGGTGCGAGATGGGGACATCTCGCACGAGGATAAGGACTCGCACGGGATCGGTCTTCTCCTTACCGACTACTTCGGACGTCCCACCAAGCGCGGCGGCGCGTGGATGAGCGAGTTCGTGGGCCAGTCCCGCCTGCTGGAGCGCAAGCCGGTCATCGTCAACGTCATGGGAATTACTAAGCCCGCCGACGGCTCGCAGCCGCTGCTCAGCATGGACGAGGTCCGCACCGTCTTCCACGAATTTGGCCACGCCCTGCACGGCCTGCTTTCCGACGTCCGCTACTCCACCTTCGCCGGCACCAACGTCCCGCGCGACTGGGTAGAATTCCCCTCGCAGATCAACGAGAACTGGGCGCTCGATAGGTCTCTGGTCAAGGAATACGCACGCCACGTCGAGACCGGCGAGCCCATCCCAGACGAGCTCCTCGACGCCATCACCTCGGCTTCCGAATTCGGCCAGGGTTTCGCTACCTCGGAGTATTTGGGGGCATCGATCATCGACTTGGCCTGGCATTCGCTCAGTGCTGCCGACGCCGCCAAGCTGGAGGCCACCCCGGAAGCAGTCGCCGAATTCGAGGCCGAAGCCCTGCGCGCTGCTGGTTTGGATAACCCGCTCATCGCGCCGCGCTACCGCTCGACGTACTTTAATCACATCTTCGCCGGTGGTTACTCCGCGGGCTACTACTCCTATCTGTGGGCCGAGGCCCTCGATGCCGATGGCTTCGAGTGGTTCAAAGATCAGTCCGACCTGCGCGCCGCCGGCGAGAAATTCCGCGAGGTCATCTTGTCCAAGGGCGCATCCCGCGACTTCACGGAGGCCTACCGCGAGTTCCGCGGCCGCGACAAAGATGTCGCCCCGCTACTTAAACGCCGCGGTCTCGCTGGTGCCTGAGTCAGGGCTAGTTATCCACAGATTTCAGTAGGAAGCTGGTGTGGGGCTTGGCGGCGGGATGAGGCGCTTTTAGGCTGCGGGGTATGAGATTACAGACTTTCTTCGCCGCACTCGGCCGAGCCATTGACTTGGTGGCCGAGTGCACGGGTCTGTCTGAATCTGACCTCGTGTCCTTTGGAGCTACGCCTGCCGATGCCTCCCTCCTCCTCTCCCTCCACCACACCTACTTCGGGCACACGACCTCCACCCGGAAGCAGCGCACCGCCACAGAGTCCGCCCGCCGTCGTGGCCACGGATTGGTCACGTTGCAGCTCATCGAAAGTTTCGTCGCCAAAGTCCGGGACCATAATAAAGCGTGGGACCTGCGCGTAGAGCTGTGCCAGACCAGCGCGGAGCTGGTGGAGAACGTCGCTCGCAAGCGCCTGCGTGAGATGCGCAAGCCCCGCACCTATGCCGAGCGCGCCAAGCTTACCCAGCATGACAACGGCCTTGCCACGCTCACGGTGACGGCGGATTCGCTGGAGCTTAGCGACGTCTTCAAGGGCATCGACCAAGACCGCCCCGGCGCAAGCTTCTTGGAAAACCTTTCGGGCGGCGGTGTCAAGACTCAGGTGACTGCCATGGCGGTCCTGCAGCTCGATGATTACGCGGAGCTGCTCAAAGGCAATACCGAGAAAGATGGTGAAGAGTTCATTGTCCGGACCACCGATGGTGCGACGATGACCGGCTCGCAGCTGGTGGAACGCGCGATGCTGGATAAAGGCATCATCGTGGCGGTCAGCCGCGAGCATGGCCCGCTCGATGTTTTCCGCTTCCAGCGCTTCGCCACCGCCAAACAGCGCCTCGCCTTGGCTGCAGAGAATCCCTGCTGCGCGTGGAAGGGCTGCAAAGTGCCTTTTGAGAAGTGCCAGATTCACCACATCAAGGCTTGGGCCCGCGGCGGGCCGACCAACATCCTCAACTTGGTGCCGCTGTGCCCGTACCATAACGGCGTCAACGACGATGACCCCGATGCCCCGCCCTCGCGCGGCCGCATGGATCGCATCGGTGGGCGGGTGGCATGGATTCCGCCTTACGACGCCTCCCCGGTCTTCACCAGCCCCTTCAACTAGCCACCGCACCCCCACCTTGGCAGCGCATGATTGTCCCGAATCCCCGCAGGAAATCACCTCCTCGCGGGGCATTCGGCGTGCCAGTGTGGCCAGCCGGGGAACGTTCAGGGCCAACTTAAATAAGTACGCCCATGCGTGGGAGTACCTCCGCCAGATTGTGGATTTCCAGGATGTGTTGCTGCACAAGAGGGCTATTGTGCCGGGATTGTTGGCGGAGAATTTTGTCCTTGATCGCCAGGATGATGGCGATGATTACACCAACGATATTGACCTGGTGGGTGTTACGGTAGGGCCCATCACTGATGGTGTGGATCTCAGGTTAGCGTTAACAGAAATCGATGGTTCTTTGGCGCGTCCTGGGATTGACGATCATGCATTTGTCTGTGAAGGCCGCGTTCGATGAGGCAATGGATCAGGTTGATGAGAGCTTATCTACTCTGGGGATTGACGGGGCAGTTAAGGCAGCGAGTTGAATGAACCGGGCTGGCTACAGCATCCTCATGGAGGATGCAACAGTTCAGGCTTTAACTCGGGAAATGATGTTTCCCAGGTGGCGGGAACGAATACATTTAAAACCAAGGGGTTCGGCGCGATTCTCACGGCGCCCCAACAGTAGAACAATATCTACGAGGCTGTTACAGCTGAGCCGGACAACCTTAATAAGCTCTTGAAGGCTTGGCGCACATGATCGTCGCGGCGAAAACGAAGCGGGAATCGGCATGGCTTTATGGTGGAGGTATGAAGCATGTACACGTTGCCCTCCCTGACACTGAGTACCTGATTCGAATTGGGGAAATCGCCTACGCTGTATCGTCACTGGAGTGCACGCTTATTGGTGACCTTTACCGATGCGGTGGTGATCTGCCAGATTCGCTCTTGCCAAGCCAGCTGGAGGCCTTAACAACGGGAAGCATTGGCAAGATAGCTTCAAATGCAGCGAAAAATATGCAGCCAGGTCCACTACGGGACTATGTTGCGGCATGCGGAAAAGCTCTCAAAGAAGTAGCTGAGATCCGAAACGATATCCTCCATGCTCGACCTGCGACGCACCCAGATCAGGATCAACGCCTTTATCGAGCCAATGTTAAGAGAGAGAACGGCAAATTCGTGCTTGATGGAAGGCGATTCTGGATAGATGATGATTATCTAGAGGAACAAATCGATCGTCTAAATGGTCTATCGCACATGGTTCACGAAAAACGCGCATTAGTGCAAACGGAAGATGAGACAGGAAGCACGGACTAGTAGCTAAGAAAGCGCAACGTGTGCAGCTGGGCGCAGGAGGGTGATGCTGAGCCACATTATTCTTCTGGGGCCTGTGGCTGAGTTGGGTGGTGAACCAGCACTGCAAAAGGCCGGCTCACAGGAAGGCCGGCTCGCTGGAGAGCAGGCTGTGCAATTTAGCCGGCGTTGCGCAGTGCTGTGGCGAGACCGTTCATCGTGACCTGGATGGTCTTGGACACGAGGAACTGGTCATCGCCTTGACGGTAGCGGCGCAGCAGCTCGAGCTGAACGGCGTTGAGCGGGAGCAAGTACGGGTAGCGGCGCTTGAGCGAGCGCGCCTGGCGCTGATTCTCGCTGACCAGATCCGCGTTGCCTGTGACCTTGAGGTAGACCTCGCGGGTTCGCTCAAACTCCTCCGAGATGAGAGCAAAGATGCGCTCGGCGGTGGTCTTATCATCAACCAGGTTGGCGTAGAGGCGCGCTAGCTGCATCTCCGCCTTCGCCATGACCTGGGCCATGTTGGAAAATACCGAGCGGAAGAATGGCCAGGTGCGATAGAGCTCACGCAGCTCCTCCCAGCGCTCCTCTTCACCGGCTATGACCTCGCCGCTCTTGACCTCGCTGCTCTTAACCTCTCCGCCGGGTGACGTGTCGTCACTACTTCCGGCGGTGCCAGCGCCTTGGGCTACCCACGACGTCACTGCGCTTCCCACACCGAACCAGCCAGGAATGTTAGTGCGAGACTGCGACCACGACAGCACCCACGGAATCGCGCGCAGATCCGAAATCGCGGTGGTCTGCTTGCGGGAGGTCGGGCGCGAACCCAGGTTAAGCTCGCCAATCTCGTGTAAAGGCGTGGACTGGGTGAAGTAGGCGATGAAGCCGGGGTCGTCGACAAGCTGGCGGTACGCCGCGCCGCTCAAGGACGCCAGCTCGCGCATGATCTCGTAGGCGCGCTCCGGGTCTGCAATCGGCTCAGTATCGAGCAACGACGCCTCCAGCGCACCAGAGACGAAAGCCTCTAAGTGGCGGCGCGCAGTCTCCGGCGCACCGTACTTTGCGGAGATGACCTCTCCTTGCTCGGTAATACGCACCGAACCGGCCACCGCTCCCTTCGGCTGCGCCAAAATCGCATCATAGGTCGGACCGCCACCGCGACCAACCGCCCCACCGCGGCCATGCGCGAGGCGCAGCCCAATACCGAAGCGTTGACACAGCTCCACCAAGTCAAGCTCGGCGTCATACAGCGCCCAGTTGGCCTGCAGGTAGCCGCCATCCTTGTTGGAATCGGAGTAGCCCAGCATGACCTCCTGGATGTCACCACGCGAGCGCAGATGCTCGCGATACACCGGCACCGCCCACAGCTTCTCCAGAATGCCCGCACCGGCCTTCAGGTCCTCAATGGTTTCAAACAGCGGCACCACATCCACCTGCTTGAGCCCCACTTCCTTGAGCAGCACCATCGGCTCCAAAATATCGGAAACCGTGCCCGTCATGGAGATGATGCAGTGCGACACCGACTCCGGCCCCAAATCCCGCACCGCCCGCGCAGCCGCCCGGAAGATGCCAAGCTCCTTGGCGGTGTCCTCGCTGAATTCCGCATCGGAAAACAGCAGCGGGCGGTTGGTCTGCAGTTCCTTCACCAGCAGCTCAATCTTCTCCTCCTCGCTCAGCGCGCGATACTCCTCGTCGATGCTCGCTTCCGCGAAAATCTCCGTCAGCACATTCTCGAAGGACTCCGAATTCTGGCGCATATCCAGCGAATAGAGGTGAAAGCCAAAGGTCGTCACTGCGGAGCGTAAACGCGCGAGGCGGTCATCGGCGATGATGTCGTCGTTGAACTGGCGCAGCGAACGGTCGATCACGCCCAAGTCACGCTTGAGTTCTTCCGGCGAGGCATACGCGCTTGCCGACGTCCCCCTCTTCTCCCCCTTCACCTCCTGCAGCGTCGCCTTCACGCGGTGCCGGATACCGTAAATGGCGCGGCGGTATGGTTCGTCGACGCGGGATTCTTCGGTGTTATTTGCGGCGTCGGCAAGCGCGCCCAGCTCCTTGGAGCTGGAGGAGTAACGGTCGGAGAGGGAAAGCTCGCGCTCCAACTCGGCCAGCTGCTCTTCGTAGTAGCGCAATACCGTTTTTGCGGCCTTGCGGGTGGCGTAGGTGAGGGTGTGCTCGGTGACATAAGGGTTGCCGTCATGGTCGCCGCCGATCCAGGAGCCCGGGCGCACGACCGGGGAATCCGGCAGCTGCTGGCCAAAGGTCTCGCGCATGGCATGGCGGATGGCGCGGTTGAGGGCGGGGACTTGGTCGAGCAGGGAAAGCTTGTAGTAGCGCAAGCCAACGTCCACCTCGTCTTCCAAGGTGGGGCGTGCGATGCGGATGAGCGCGGTTTGCCACAGCAGCGTCATGCGCAGGTACATCTCTTTTTCGATTGCCGCCATGTCGCCGCCGCGGTGTGATTCCTTGAGCAGGTCTTTGATGCGCGTCTGGGTATCGAAGACGGTACGGCGGCGGGTTTCGGTGGGGTGTGCGGTGAGCACGGGAGCGACGTGGGCGCCGCGGATGATGGAGGAGGCGTCGGCAGGCGCGACGCCCTCGGCTTTGAGCTTGGCGAAGGTCTTGCGCAGCGACACCGGCGCATCAACAGACTCGTCTTCTAAGTCCTCCGCAAGGTTGGCAATGAGCGCGAAGTAGCTAAAGGCGCGGGCGACGAGGTTGACCTTGGTGATGTCGAGGTCGCGGAAGATGGCAACGAGGTCTTCCGGCTTGGCATCGCCGTGGGCAACGTCGAAGGCCATGCGGCGGGTAGATTCGACGAGGTCGAAGACGTCCTCGCCCTCTTGTTGAGCGATGACCCTGCCCAGCACTCGGCCAAGAAGGCGGATATCTTCGCGGACTTGTTCTGGGGCGGGTGTGCTCACAGCGGGCCTTTCTGGACGTGATCTGTTCAGCGTTTAGCCTTCAATGTAGCCCACATCACTATCAAGCGATAGTTAAACAGCTAAATTAGCTGCCTCCGCCTCGAGCGACGCCAACCACGCGGCATGGAGGCGGGAATCCCCGTTTTCTTCCGGGTGAAAGCTCAGCGCCGTAACGTTGCCCTGCCGCACGCCAACGATTGCGTCGCCACCCGCATCCAGTGAGGATTTCTGTCCATCCACGTCACGGTCCGTGCCTTCTCCCACGGGAGCCAAGAACGGCACGGTCGCGATGACCTCCACCCCTTCGCCCACGCGAGTAACGATGGGCGCACGGATAAAGCTCGCCTCGATATCCATCACCTCATCACCCGCCGCCTCATTGCTGCCGGCGGCGGTGGGCATGACGACCGGGACGATGCGCTCCTCGGAGAAGCGCTGGTTGCCGAAGGCGTTGCGGCGAACGGAGACGTCGATAAGCGCGAGCGTCTGCTGGCCCGGCGCGGGGTTGTCGAGCTCGCGGGCACTGTAGATGAGTCCTGCGCATGTCGCGAGGACCGGCAGCCCATTTTCGACGGCGCGGCGCAGCGGCTCAGCGACGCCAAAAGAGCGCGCCAGCTTGTCAATCGTGCTCGACTCGCCGCCGGGCAGAATGATGCCGTCGAGCCCGTCGAGATCCTGGGGAAGACGTACCCGGCGCGTAGTCACGCCGAGACCTTCCAGCACAGCGATGTGCTCTTCTACGCCGCCCTGCAGCGCGAGGACCCCGACGGTGGTTACCATCCGCGTTCAGCCAGGCGATGCGGCGCGGGGACGTCGTTAACGTTTATGCCCACCATAGCCTCACCCAGGCCGCGGGAAATCTTGGCCAACTCTGCCGGCTGGTCATAGAGGGTCGCCGCCTTGACGATGGCCTCCGCGCGCTTGGCAGGCTCACCGGACTTGAAGATGCCGGAGCCGACGAAGACACCTTCGGCGCCCATCTGGCGGACGAGGGCGGCGTCGGCAGGCGTGGCCACGCCACCGGCGACGAACAGCACGACCGGCAGCTTTCCGGTCTCTGCCACCTCAGCAACCAGGTCGTACGGCGCCTGCAGTTCCTTGGCCGCCACGTAGAGCTCATCGCGGTCCAGGTTCTGAAGGCGCGCGATTTCGCCCTTGATGGTGCGCAGGTGCTTGACGGCCTCGGAGACGTCGCCAGTACCGGCCTCGCCCTTGGAACGGATCATCGCCGCACCCTCGGTGATGCGGCGCAGGGCCTCGCCCAGGTTCGTCGCACCGCACACGAACGGCACGTCAAAGCCCCACTTGTTGATGTGGTTGACGTAATCGGCCGGGCTGAGCACCTCGGACTCATCGATGAAGTCCACGCCCAGCTCGCCCAGAATCTGCGCCTCGACGAAGTGGCCGATGCGGGCCTTCGCCATCACCGGGATGTCGACGGCATTGACGATGCCCTCAATGAGGTCCGGGTCCGACATGCGAGCCACGCCACCTTGGGCACGGATATCAGCCGGCACACGCTCGAGCGCCATGACGGCAGACGCACCCGCGTCCTCTGCGATTCGTGCCTGCTCCGGGGTTACGACATCCATGATGACGCCACCCTTGAGCATGTCAGCCAGTCCACGTTTGACGCGCGTGGTGGCGCGTCCCTGTTCATTCTTCTGTTCAGTCATAGGTCACATCATGGCCCCGAAAAGTGGTCCAAGACAAGAGCCATTTTCCGGGTGTTGAATTAGACCACTTATGATGGGGCCATGCCTCTCCGCCTCGACCCATCTGATACGCGCGCCCTGCCGGTGCAGATTGCCGAAGCCCTCCGCACCCAGGTGGCCGCCGGAATTCTTTTACCCGGCGAGCAGGTTCCCTCCACGCGCGCATTGGCGAGTCAGCTCGGCATTTCCCGAGGCAGCGTGGTCACCGCCTACGAACAGCTCACCGCCGAGGGCTATCTCACCGCGGAAGTTGGTTCGGGTACCGTCATCAACCCGCACCTGCCGCACGGGCGCGCTCCGCAGCCTGCTCCTGCGCCGCGGTCCACCCCCACCCCGCCGCGCGTGGAGTTGACTCCCGGTTTGCCCGATACGGCCGGAATCATCACCCCCGAATGGAGGGCGGCGTGGCGCAAGGCCGCCGTAGACCCATCCGGCGATCTCCCCCGCGAGGTGGCCACTCACCTTCGCCACATGCGTGGGCTGACGGTCGACCCCGCCTATGTTGTCATCACCGCCGGCGCCCGCGACGGGCTGTCGGTGCTGCTGCGCGCGCTGGGCGGCCAGCTTCGCGTGGGCGTGGAATCGCCGGGCTATCCCAGTTTGCGCCGCGTTCCCCAGGCTTTGGGCCACGTGCTTATCGACGTCCCCACCGACACCGAAGGCGTCACCGTCCCCACCGTTGACCTCGACGTTCTCATCGTCACGCCGTCCCATCAGCACCCTTACGGCGGTTCCCTGCCGGCTGCCCGGCGCGCGGAGCTCGTCGAGTGGGCGCGAGACAATAACGTGCTCATCATCGAGGATGACTTCGATTCCGAGTTGCGCTACGTCGGCCAACCGCTTCCAGCGCTGGCGGCGCTCGCCCCGGAGCACACGGTGTTGCTGGGTACTTTTTCCTCGGTGATTTCGCCGTCGATTGCGTGTGGCTACCTCGTGGTGCCGCCGGGCTTGCGCTCGGCGGTGGATCAGGTGCGGGAGGTCTTTGGCCAGCCGGTGGGAGCTATCCCCCAAGCAGCCTTGGCAAACTATCTGGCCAGCGGCGCGCTGCGGCGTCATACCGGCCGAATGCGCCGCGCCTACAAGCGCCGCCGCGACCTCGTCCGCGCCGCGCTGGAGGATACCCCCGCCACCCTCCTGCCCATCCATGGTGGGCTCCATGCGGTGTTGTTGTGTGAGGAGGGCGTCGTCAAGCGCGCGGCCGACTTGGGCCTCACCCTCACCCCACTGCGGGATTACTGGGGTGGTGCGGCCGCCGAGGAAGGTGTGGTGTTGGGTTTTGGGCACCTAAGCGACGTCGAGCTCGCCGCCGCCCTCGAGCTCGTCAAGCAGGCGCTTGCGAACTGAGGCCTAGCCGGCGCTGGCCAAGGTCACGGTGGCGAGGGTACGGCCCGTCGGCTGCGCGCTGCCGCCTACAGGTTCCTCGGTGACCATGACCTTGACCGCCGCGCCGTCGAAAGGCATCCACACCCCATCGTGCGGATCCTGGCCGATGACCCCCGCCGAGGCCATATCACCGTCAGCACTGACTGCCCACACCTGGGCGCCCATGCCGTCGGCGAGCTGCGGCTGGCCATCCACCATCGCGCCGGATTTCGCCATCGACGCCGAAGAAACGATATCCAACTGCGCTCCCGACGCATCGGCGTTGCCCTGCATGAGGTCGTCGGCCCCCATAATGGCGTGCATCGACTTTTCGCCGGGCGATTCGGCCTCTACCTGCGCACTGTCCGCTGCATCGGGTTGCCCCAACTGCAGCAGTTGCGGCGCAGCCACCACGCCCACCACAAGCACCGCCGCGGCAGCTGGCACCGCCACGAAGGCTCGCCAGCGGCGGCGTGGAAGCTCCACAACCTCAGCATCACCAGTGGCGTCGATGTTCTCAAAGACGGCATCTTTCATCCGCGCCGGCGGTTCGACCTCGGGGAGGGAATCGAGGAAGTCATCGAAAGTCTCATCAGAAAACTCATGCGTGTTGCTCATCATCCCTCCTTTCCGAGAATCGCTTTTAGCTTCCTAATGCCGTCGCGCACGCGCGTCTTCGCAGTACCCAGCGGTACTCCCGTTGATTCTGCCAGTTCGGCATGCGTCAAGCCATCGAAAAACGCGAGGGCCACCGCGGTGGAATGCGGTTCCCCGATCTTGTCGATGGCCTGGCGCAGCTGCTGCGCTTCGACGTTTCCGAGGGCTTCATCTTCAAGCGTCTCAGCAAAGGTGGCCTGGGTGAGCATCGCGTCGCGGTCATCGCGTTGTACTGTGGCAACGTGGCTACGCAGCTTATCGACGGCCCTCCCATGCGCCAACCTGCCCACCCACGACCGCGCATTCCCTCTCTGCGGATCGAATTTCACCGCGGAGGTCCACACTTCAACGAAAACGTCTTGGGCGACTTCCTCTGCCAAGGCGGGATTGCGCAGAACGCTCAGGCACACGCTGTAGACGGTGGGCGCGAGGGCGTCGTATAGCGCGCTGAAGGCATGCTTGTCTGCGGCAGCGGTCTGAACCAAAAGGTGGTTCAGCCGTGCATGTTCATCAGGTGACATCGCAGGCACAGGTGTAGAGCTTACCTCCAGCAGCGGGGCGGGCATGGCAGTTTTACTTGCTCATTTCTTCGCTCTTCATCTCTTCGGTCATCTTGTCTTCAGTCATCTTGTCCTCAGTCATCATGGCGTCCGAGCTGGGGGCCATCATCTCAGAGCTGGGCATCATGTCCACCACTTCCTTCTTGTCGTTGCAGGCAACCAGCCCACTGGCGGCAATGGCAAGCGCAGCGGCGGTGGTAACAAGCTTCTTCATTTCGGTGCTCCTTTTCAAGCGTTCGGGCCCGGCCTTTCCGGGGCCCTGTAACTCACCATTCGGAGCCACCCGGGGTTGCGGATTGGACAGATTTAAAAAGAGTTTGTGGCAATCCGTTTATTGCTTGCGCTCCGAACTGGTTGCATACCCACACCGCACTCACAGCGAAGGAGTACAGCATGTTATCAACGCTCTTCATCGGGTTTACCGGTGGTCTGATTACCGGCATTTCGCCCTGCATCCTGCCCGTCTTACCCTTGGTCCTCGCAGTCAGCGGCGGCTCACGGTGGCGGCCATGGCAAGTCGTGGGCGGGTTGGTGACGAGCTTTAGCCTCGTCACGCTGTTTGCCACAGCGTTGCTCAACACGCTTGGCCTGCCCGCCGATATTGTGTGGAAAGTAGGAATCGCGCTGCTGGTCCTCGTGGGCCTAGGAATGGTGTTTCCCCGCGTACAGGACATCCTGGAGTGGCCTTTTCAGAAACTCCCAAAAGCCGGCAGCTTACAGGCCAAAGCCCGCGACAAGGGAGGCTTCGTCGTCGGCCTAGCTATGGGCGTGGTCTTCGTTCCCTGCGCGGGCCCCGTACTCGCCGCAATTTCCGTAGCGGGCGCCACTGGGACTATCGACGCCCACATCCTCGTCCTCTGCCTCTCCTTCGCCCTGGGTGTAGCCATCCCGCTACTCGCGTTCGCTCTCGGCGGCAACGAAGTAGGCAATCGCGTCGATGCTTTCCGCTCCCACCAGCGCGGGGTACGCATCACCGCGGGAATTGTGGTGATCGCCATGGCCGGCGCGATGTCACTCGGCGCACCGGCGTGGCTGCAACAGAAACTCCCCAGCATTAACGTTGACGCCGCCCCAGTTGAGCAAGCCGCCCTCACCGCAGAAGGAACCCCTGTTCCCGAATTTGCGGGGTTAACCGGCTGGTTCAACACGGATGCCCCCATCGATCCGCGCACCTCCGGCAAAGTCACGCTCATTGATTTTTGGGCCTACGCCTGCATCAACTGCCAGCGCAACAACACTCACCTGACCAAGCTGTATGCGCACTACAAGGACTACGGCTTCGACATTATCGGCATCCACGCACCGGAGTACGCCTTCGAGCACGAGGCCGACAACGTGCGCCGAGCGGCCCGCGAACAGGGAATCGAATATCCGGTGGCCCAGGACAACGACTTCGCCACGTGGAAGAACTTTGAGAATCGGTACTGGCCGGCGCACTATGTCGTCGATAAGCACGGCATGCTGCGCCACTCCCACCATGGCGAAGGTGACTACGCCGAGACCGAGCGCCTCATTCGTGAGCTTCTTATCGAGCGCGACCCCTCCGTTAAGCTGCCCGCACCGATTGAGGCCGCCGCAGATACTCACAGCGCGCCGCGCTCGCCAGAGACCTACCTCGGCACCGCTCGCGCGCAATTCTTCGCCCATGCCGATTACCGCAACGGAACCCACCAGTTCGCCCTGGGCAATCCGCTGTTGGAACAGTATTCGCTGGGTGGTACATGGACGCTGGCTGACCAACCTATTACTGCCGGCTCCAACGCACGCCTGCGCCTCAACTATCGCGCCGGCTGGGTACAGCTGGTCACGTCCGGGCGCGGCACAATCCGCCTGCATCGCGCCGATGGTTCGGTTCGCACTTTCGACATCACCGAGGACGGCACGGTGGATCTCGTCCGCGACCCCGAAAACCACACCGAAACCATCGAGCTGGAAGTCAGCGAAGGGCTCTCGCTGTATTCCTTTACTTTTGGCTAGCGTGGGGATCATGAAGATTTCGCTGCATGGACAATCCACAGTGGCCGTCGAGGCGCCCCAGGGCCGCATCGTCATCGATCCCGGCCCCTTCTCCGACTTGAGCTGCCTCGAGGGTGCCGGCGCGGTGCTGCTCACGCACGCGCATGGAGACCACCTCGACGTCGACGCCGTGCGCGCTAGCGACCTGCCGGTGTGGGGAACGCAAGAGGCTATCGACGCTATTGGCTCCGGCACCGTCGTGCATGCGGGTGAGACGTTGACAGTTCTGGGCCTTGAGATTCAGGCTCTGGGCGGCCTCCACGAGGAAATCCACCCGAACATCCCGCGCCCAGAAAACCTAGGTTATTTCTTCGGCGGTGTGCTCCACCCAGGTGATCAGTGGTGTGTCCCTGAGGGACGCACGGTTGAGGTTTTGCTGCTTCCCATCGCCGGGCCCTGGGTGCGCGGGGCGGACGCCGCGGACTACGCCATGCGCATCGGCGCGCGCCTCACGGTGCCGATTCATGACGCTGTGCTTTCCGACGTCGGCAAGCACATCACCGACGGCATGCTCCAACGCGCCGGTGTGACCAGCTATCAGCGCCCCGCGCTCGGCGAAGCTGTTCTAGTGTAACTAAGGTTAGGCTTTCCGGCGGCTGGCTAGTCCGCCGAGAAGCGTGCCGACCAGAGTTCCCGGAAGGTAAATCCCAAACCAATAAAGAACAAAGGCCACCGCATCCAATCCGGTTCCATCGCCCTTGTCAGCCAGCGAATAAATGACGAGCCCTGCTACAACCACTGCCGAAGCAGCGCTGGTCTCCACCATCGAATTTGCTATAGAAGGACGACGCAGCGCCCCCACCCAAGCGGCAATCACCACAAGGAAAAGCGGCACTAGGTATTCCCACCAGGAATCACTCACGGCTTCGGGAGCACATACAATCCACAGGGCAATACCGAGCCCGGCTAAGGCTCCAATCCAGGGGATTCGGAGCGCAAAGTTCTGTGAATTAGCCACAACGAACCATGTCAGCCCGATTACAGCGCATAGTGGCAAAACTCCAAAAAGCAGGCCTAGCATTGTCACACTCCTCTTTACTTCATCGCTCTTAACTTTTTAGCAGCCCGGCCGACAGACTCGGGCTCCCTTAATTGCCAGAATTGCAGCTTCAATATATACGCGATCAGCGCCGCGGTAGCTTCCCTTGACCTTGTTCATCCCGTCAATGAATTGGTTATCACACGCGATCTCTGCTGCCCTCTGATTTCCTGCATTAGCTAGGCATAAATCGTGACGCTTACACACTCCATCCGCACTATTTAGTACGTTCCCTCCAGTCCGGTACTTTCCACACCAGTTCCACCTATCGGCTAGAGAAGCACGGTCTCTGGGCCCGCTACCGTAATCATGCGAGACGATATCGTTGTAATAGATTGCTACTTGAATTGCCTCGATAGATAGCCCATCTTCTTTTGCTCTCTCCACATCGATCAGGGGCATCTCTGCGCCAATCGAATACTTGTAAGGCTCAAGCTCAGCTTCAAAATTGGACTCGTACCCATTGCCATTGACCTGCAGCAGCTGCTCAACGGAAACTTCGTGAGGTCGCTCCTGCGCAACTGCGACTGACTGCTGCATGGCGATCACCCCACTAAACACGACAGCGCCCAAGGCAAGCTTCTTCATTTCAGGATTCCCTTCTTTCGATAACTGACAGGCACAGTATCTGTGGCGCCATTAACTCCCTGCAAGAGTTTTCGTCCTTTCACCGACGAAAGTAGGCAATTCGGCCGAGGGGCTTGATGACCTCCGCCGGAGGAAGAAAAATAGGAAAAGGCCCTAAATCAGAACAAGGGTCCCACCCACTGCCGCTTCGGGACCAAGAATCCCAAACTCTCAGCGCAAAAGTCCAAGAGGGACACCCTGGAGCCGGGCAATAAGTTTGGTTCTCGAGGTCACACCAAAGTGATCGAACAGCACGCGTACCTTTTGTTTAATCGTTGATTCCGCATAGTGAAGCTTTTGAGCAATTTCGGAATTTGAGTGCCCCTCTACTAGTAGCCGTAGAACCCTCTGATCCTCTGGTTTTAATCGTCGAACCATTTTTTGAGTAGTTTGCACTCTCGGTGAGCCAAAACTGTTCGCGAGAACCCGCTGTGCCACATCGGCCTCGATGGTCTTTTTACCCACAGCCGCATTGACAACGCTAGAAACGAAAGCTTCGGGGCCAGCCGTCTTGGGAACATATCCCATTGCCCCAAGTGAATAGCTTTCAAGCAGCGCTTCATCGGTGTCAAAGGAGGTCATTACGACGAACGGAGGCGCCTTCTCGCTCCCGTCTTGAGAGCACATCAATTCAAAGCCATCAGCCCCTGGAAGGCGAAAATCTGTAAGCACAACGTCGTAGGTTGCCTCCCTCAGCTTTTCGGCGGCAGTCTCAGCATCATGGACTGTCTCTACATGTGAAATATCGGGGTGGTTCCAAAAAATCGACTGGAGAAGCGCAGCGAACTTCTTTTCATCTTCCACGATAAGCAGTGATATTCCCATACCCGATTTCACCGCTTTCTTCATGTTCAAGCCGGATCTCACTGACCCATTGATGTGCTTCCCTCTTCACTACCATTGTTCCGCCGTGCGCGCGTACAACCTTCTCGAGATTGTCTAAGCCAATTCCCATCCCACTGACACCCGCAGGGTGCCCCAATGATGAAAGCTCGTTAGAGACAGTTAAAGCATGGGTCGACCGATTCGATTCAAGCCTGAGTGAAACTACGGCTCCCTTTTCGGAATTCCTTATCACGTTAGAGCACAGCTCATCCATTGCTCTGAGAAGAACTGCTTTGTGCACTTCAGAAATTCTCGCGCTACTCTCCAACGACACTGACGGGAACAATCCACATGCTTGCATCTTGTCAGCCCATTCCATCGCCGCGCCTCGAACAGTGCGTCTACGGCCTTTCCCCGCTTGGCTTGCGACATGTGATAATGCCTCAGCAGCCCGTTGAACTTCCTGCATAACAAGATTTAACTGCCCCGAATCACCATGCTGAGCTGC
The DNA here is from genome assembly GCF_030232655.1 of Corynebacterium sp. MSK218. Taxonomy (NCBI): domain Bacteria; kingdom Bacillati; phylum Actinomycetota; class Actinomycetes; order Mycobacteriales; family Corynebacteriaceae; genus Corynebacterium; species Corynebacterium sp. MSK218. Next base: position 253,290 of record NZ_JASPGN010000001.1, on the reverse strand, counting down.
CGCCAATTGCGCACCCAACGTGGCAATGCTTAATGGATTACCCACATTGTCATGCAAGTACTCCCGCAGTGATTCCTCTTGTTCACGCCGGACATCGGTGCTTCGTTTCACCGTTGCCTGCAAGCCAAATCCTAGTACCCATAAGAGCCCAGCAATTCCCATCACTGCTGTTGACGCCGCAAAAGGGGACGTAGAAAATGGTTCTCCTGGATCTGTCCACGCAGGAACAAGAACAAACACCAGCGGAACATATCCAACGAGAAAGATTCCTACAAGCCCTGTTCGCACAAAACCGAGAACAGCTAAGCAACAAATGAACAATGCACTGACCGCGTTCAACGCGTATCCATTGAGCCCTTGAGCATTAAGGATAAGAAACAGAGCAAAAACAATCGCTATGGAAGCACGTGGACGAATACTAGAGATAGCCACCCCCAAGCCCAGCAGCAACCAGAGAAGACTCATTGCACTCCACGCGGCAAGTGCCGCTCCGCAGGACACTATGACTGCCAAGCCGACCACGAACCTATGTATCAGCAACACTCCGCGATCAACAGTAGACACCATAAAGACGCTCCTCCGGTTTTCTAGATTTTATCGCCTACGTGCTTATCCGACCACGAAACTGGAAAAGATCTATCAACTCCGTTGGGGAGCTTCGAACACGATGAGACGATCATCAACCAACCGCTCGGTCTATTTTTATTCTTACGCCCGCCTGCGGTTTTTGACGAGACACTTACAGTTATGAACCGCTTGGTCTACCGTTGCCGCACATGAGCACCAAATACGATAATTCCGCAGTAGGCGAGTGGTCTTTTGCCACCCGCGCCCTTCACGCCGGCCAGAACCTGGACGGCTCCACCAACGCACGCAACGTGCCGATTTACCAGACCACGTCTTATGTCTTCAACGACGCCGAACATGCCGCTAATCGCTTTAACCTCTCGGACGCCGGCCCGATTTATACCCGCCTGACCAACCCCACGCAGGATGCGTTGGAGGCCCGGTTGGCGTCGCTCGAAGGCGGCGTCGCCGCCGTGGCTTTCGCCTCCGGCCAGGCCGCCGAGACCGCGGCAATATTGAATCTCGCTTCCGCCGGCGACCACATCGTCACCTCCCCGCGCCTCTACGGCGGCACGTCCACGCTGTTTACCGTGACGCTGAAGCGCCTGGGCATCGACGTCACCCTCGTCGAGAACCCCGATGACCCAGCCTCCTGGCAGGACGCCGTCCAGCCGAACACGAAGGCCTTGTACGGCGAGACCTTCGGCAATCCGGTCGCCGATGTCCTCGACATCCCCGCCATCGCCGAGGTAGCGCACAACAACCAGGTCCCGCTCATCGTGGACAACACCATCGCTACCGGCGCACTGGCCCGCCCGCTGGAGTTGGGCGCGGACATCGTCGTGGTTTCCACCACGAAGTTCTACACCGGCAACGGTTCCGCCATCGGCGGTGCCATCATCGACGGCGGCTCCTTCGACTGGACCGTCGAGCGCGACGGCGACCCCGTCTTCCCTTACTTCGTCACCCCGGACGAGGCTTACCACGGCCTCAAGTACGCTGACCTGGGCGCTCCCGCCTTCGCTATCAAGGCGCGCGCGGGCCTGCTGCGCGATACGGGTGCCGCCATTTCGCCCTTCAATGCGTGGCTGACGCTGAATGGTATTGAGACGTTGCAGTTGCGCGTCGATAAGCACAATGCCAACGCCCAGGCCGTGGCCGAGTACCTGGAGTCCCACGCCAAGGTCACGAAGGTCAACTACGCCGGCCTGGAATCCTCGCCGTACAAGGCCACCAAGGAGAAGCTGGGGTACGCCTACACCGGCTCCGTGCTCTCCTTCGACATCGACGGCGGCCGCGAGGAGGCATGGGCGTTCATCGATGCGCTGAAACTGCACTCCAACCTGGCCAACATCGGCGATACCCGCTCGCTGGTGGTGCATCCGGCCACTACCACGCACTCCCAGTCCGACGAAGCTGCGCTCCAGGCCGCGGGTATTACCCAGGCCACGGTGCGCCTGTCGGTGGGCATCGAGGATGTCAACGACATCATCGCCGACCTCGAGCGTGGGTTCGCGGCCATTGGCTAACCCGATTCCGGAACTCGCGCCCGAAGGCGAGCTCGCCCACGTCCCCATCGGCGACTTCACCACCGAAGCAGGCGCCGTGCTTGCCGACGCCTCCCTGGCCTACCAACGCTGGGGAGCCTTCGCCGGCGACCCGGACGGGGTTAACAACGTCCTGCTCGTCGAGCACGCATTGACCGGAGACTCCAACGTAGCCGACTGGTGGTCCGACTTGGTCGGCCCCGGCAAGGCCCTGGACACCACGCGCTGGTGCGTCATCGCGACCAATGCGCTGGGCGGCTGCAATGGCTCCACCGGGCCGAGCAGCCTGCACCCGGATGGCCAGCCGTGGGGAGGGCGCTTCCCGGCGCTGTCCATTCGGGACTTGGTGGAGGCCGAGTACGCGTGCCTGCAAGAGCTCGGCATTTCCCACGTCCATGCGGTCATCGGTGGCTCGATGGGAGGAGCGCGCACGCTGGAATGGAGCCTCATGCACCCAGACAGTGTGTCTGCGGTGTGCGTGATTGCGGTGTCGGCCCGGGCGTCCGGCTGGCAGATTGGCATCCAATCGGCGCAGATTTCCGCCATCGAGCGCGACCCTTTCTGGCATGGTGGCAATTACTACCACACGGATAAAACCCCGTGCGATGGTTTGGCAGCCGCGCGCCGCATTGCGCACCTGACGTATCGCGGTGAGCAGGAAATCGATGAGCGCTTTGGCGCGTCCGCGCAGCAGGGCGAAAACCCCTTGGGCCCGCACCGCCGGCTCAATCAGCGTTTTGCGGTGAACTCCTACCTGGATTACCAGGGGAAAAAGCTCACGGAACGGTTTGATGCTGGTTCCTATGTCACGCTGACGGAGGCGCTCAACCGCCATGACGTCGGCCGCGGGCGCGGCGGGCTCATCAAGGCCTTGGCCGCCTCCCAAGTGCCGACCATGGTCGTGGGCGTAGACACGGACATCCTTTATCCCTATCACCAGCAGGAGCACATCTCCCGCAACGTCAACCAGCTGCTAGCCATGGCCAAAATTGTCTCCCCCGTGGGCCACGATGCCTTCCTCACCGAAACCCGGCAGATGAACCGCATCCTGCGCAACTTCCTGTTGCTGTCAGCGCCGAATGGCCTTGATGTGGGACCGGCCTACGTGGGCGACGAGTATTTCATTTAAGAAGCCGTGTGGTTCTTTCCAGGAGCCAAACGCGTCACGATCCAAGCGCGTCGATGGACAAGGCCATGAACACCATCGCCGCACCTAAGATGCCGGTGAAGCAGGCATCGAAGCGCCGCGAGCGCACCGCCAGCACGCCAACGCGTGAGGAATCACAAGTCAGGCGCACCACGGTGAGCCACAGGAGTGCCCCTCCCAGCAGCATCGTGGCACGCCGCCAGTGCTCGAACACGGCATAAAAACCCGACACCACAACCGCCACCACGAACAGGCCGATGGCGACCCACTGCACCGCCGGGGGCAACGGCGAAGGCTTCAGGTGCGCGTCGTGTGGGTTCGACAACGACACCGGCGGCGCTTCTCGACGCCCCTCCCCTGGACCCTGCGTAGTCATAGACCTTGAGTGCTCAGTCTTACTGCGCAGCCAGCTTCTCAGCGCGCTCGACGATGTTGCTCACCAGGAACGCACGCGTCAGCGGGCCCACGCCACCCGGGTTCGGGGAGACGAAACCGGCCTTGTCCCACACGTCCTCGGCGACGTCGCCGGCGAGTTGTCCGTCGACGCGGGAGACGCCGACGTCGAGAACCGCGGCACCTTCCTTGACCATATCGGCGGTGAGCATGTGTGCCTTGCCGGCGGCCGCAACGATGACGTCGGCCGCACGGGTCTCCGCGGCAAGGTCCTTGGTGCCGGTGTGACACAGCGTCACCGTGGAGTTTTCGCTGCGGCGGGTGAGCATGAGGCCAATTGGGCGGCCCACGGTCACGCCGCGGCCGATGACGACCACCTTTGCGCCGTTAAGCTCCACACCGAAGCGGCGCAGTAAGTGGATGCAGCCGTTCGGCGTGCATGGCAGCGGGGCGTCCTCGTTGAGGACCAGCTTGCCCAGGTTAATCGGGTGCAAACCATCGGCGTCCTTGGCCGGGTCGATGAGCTCGAGCACGCGGTTTTCATCCAAGTGCTTCGGCAACGGCAGCTGGACGATGTAGCCGGTGCAGGCATCGTCATGGTTGAGCTCTTCGATGACGCGCTCGAGTTCTTCCTGGGTAACGTCGCCAGGCAAGTCCTTGCGAATCGAATTAATACCGAGTTTCTCGCAATCGCGGTGCTTCATCTTCACATAGGAATGCGACCCTGGGTCATCGCCCACCAGGACCGTGGCCAGCCCCGGGGTAATCCCCTTCTCCTTAAGAGCGGCCACGCGCTGGGCCAAGTCCTCAAAAATCTCGTCGCGGTACAGGTTGCCATCTAGTTTGGTAGCGCTCATGCCCACCATCCTAGACTGATGCCTATGAGCCGCCTGCACATCGTCTTCGACAACCCCGTGATCCCCACCAATACCGGCAACGCCATCCGCACCGCCGCCGTCACGGGCGCAAGTCTGCACCTCATTGAGCCACTCGGCTTCAACTTCGAGGACAAGCACCTCAAGCGCGCAGGTTTGGACTACCATGACCTGGCGGACCTGACAATCCACAAAGATTTCGATGCTTGCATGGACGCTCTTCCCGGCGCGCGGGTCTTCGCCTTTACTACCCACACGGATAAGTGGTTCACGGACGTCGAGTACCAGGAAGGTGATGTCCTTCTCTTCGGCACCGAACCCACCGGCCTGCCGGAGGAGCACGCCTTCCACCCGCGCGTCACCGAACGCGTGCGCATTCCCATGATGCCGGCGCGGCGCTCGATGAATCTGTCTAACGCGGCGTCGACAGCCGTGTATGAGGCCTGGCGCCAGCTCGGCTTCCGTGGCGCGGTCTAGGAAGTCGCGGCACAATGTGGGTGACAGCCACGACGAAGGAGCACCATGTCGAACTTGCGCCCACTTCTTGATTCCCTCACCCTGCGCGTTGAGAACGCCGCGAACGAGTACGCCGAGCAGATTGCCCAGGTCGCGCCCACTCACCGGCCCGGCGCGGTGAACCTGGTGCGCTACATGGCACTGCGCTCCCAAGACGCCGTGGAGCTGCAAGAAGGCCTCAGTGCGTTGGGCGCGACGAGCTTGAGCCATCCGGAGCCGGCGGTGCTGGAGCGCCTCCATGCGGCGCGCAACGTGCTTGATGCTTTCGACGGTAAAGCCCCCACCTACCCGATGCAGGCCATCGCCTCGGCGTATGCCGATGCCGATGACATCCTCGACGCCAACACGCAGGCACTTCTCGGCCCCACACAGGACGGCACGCATGCCCGCATCATGGTGACCCTTCCTTCTGAGGCGGCGGAGGACTATGACCTCGTGTTGGACTTTGCCCGCGCCGGTATGGAGCTGGCCCGCATCAATTGCGCCCACGATGGCGAAGCTGCGTGGGAAAAGATGGTTGAGAACGTCCACCGCGCCGCCGAGGAGGTGGGGCGCGAGATTCTCATTTCCTGCGATATTGCAGGCCCCAAGGTGCGCACCGGTGCCATTGAGCCGGGGCCGCAGGTTGTCCGTGTGCGCGGCGAGCGCACCGCTGCGGGCGAGCCTCTGACCTACCCGACGCTGGTGCTTTCCGACGTCTCCCGGGCCGAGGAAGCTCAGGAGGTGGCGAGAGGGGCGTCGGCAAGCGCGGCGCGTCCGGCTGTAGCACTCGAAGTAGACACCGAGTGGGTAGCTGCGCTGGAGCCGGGCGATGAGGTGCGGTTTGCTGAGGCACGCGGCCGTTCGCGTAGCTTCACCGTGGAGTCTGTCGAGGACGGCGTTGCCGTGCTGCGCGGCGAGCGCAATTGCTATCTGGCTGAGGGCACGGTCTTTAGCCATGAAGCGGCGACGACGCAGGTGCGCGGGGTTCCGGCGCTCGAGCAGAAGATTCGTCTGCACCGCGGAGACGAGCTGGTCTTAAGCACGTCGCAGGAGCCAGCGCGAGTCGTGGAGGGAGAGGTGACGACGATTGGTTGTACTCTCCCGGAGGTGGTCACCGCGCTCGAGGTGGGGCACGCCGTAATTTTCGATGACGGCGCCATCTCCGGCCGCGTTACCGAGGTTCGGGACAACGGGGCCGAGCGCGAGGCTGTCATCACCATCGACCATGCAGGTCCCACCGGCACGAACCTGGCAGCGTATAAGGGCATCAACCTGCCCGATACCGAGGTTCCGCTGCCGAGCCTTACCGAGGAGGACATTGCGGCGTTGCGTTTTGTGGCCACGCACTGCGACATCGCGGCCGTATCTTTTATCCGCACACCTTCCGATGTGGCCTTCCTCTATGACACGGTGGAGGAGATCGCTGCTGAGCAGGAGTCGGAGGAGCTGGCGCAGCGCGTGCGTGAGTTGGGAATTGTGCTCAAGATCGAAACGGTCCCGGCGTACCAGCAGCTGGGCGCCGTACTGTTGGAGGGCATGCGCCACGAGAAATTCGGCATCATGATTGCTCGCGGTGACCTCGCCGTGGAGCTGGGCTTTGAGCGCATGGTGCAGGTTCCGGGGCGCATCATGAAGCTCGCGGAGGCAGCGCACATCCCCGTCATCATGGCCACACAGGTGCTGGAGACCTTGGCGAAGACCGGCCTTCCCTCGCGTGCCGAAATCACCGATGCCGGCTATGCGCTGCGTGCGGAATGCGTCATGCTCAACAAGGGCCCGCACATTACGGAGGCCATCCGCATCTTGGACCGAATGTCGCGCAAGCTCGGCCGCTCGCGCTTGAAGAATCGCCAGATGCTGCGTCAGGTGACCAGCTGGACTAACTAGTTCAACTCCACGCGCCGCGTGGTGAGGATCACCTAAGATTCTCACCCCAAAGACTAGACCTGCCTATCTTTGCTTAGGGTACCCTATATGGGTAAACAGGATAGGAAGAGAGCCGACCGATATGTTGTCTGGGTGCCCACGGCAAACTGCCGACGCCATCCCCATGGGATGCACCGTTACCTTGGGTAAAGAATGTATTTCCTGCACGTGCGACGCTGCTTTGGCAGTACGTCTCGGGGAGCTGGGAATCCGTCCCGGCGCTACGTTGACCATGGGTCCGCGCGTAGCCGGCGGCGCACGTGTTGTGTCGGTGGGCAGCTGCCGCTATGCCATCGATAAGGCAACGCTCAAAGCTATCGAGGTCTAGCCATGGCCTCTTCCCCGAGCTGCCACGGCGATCCGGGCGGCGCGCTTGCCCCTGCCGGCGCGCCTATCCTCGCTCTCGTCGGCTCCCCTAACTCCGGAAAGTCCACGCTCTTTAATGCACTGACCGGCGCGAAGGCGCAAACCGGCAACTGGCCGGGCACCACGGTTGAGGTCAGCCGCGGCGCGTGGAAACTGGGCGATCGCACCGCCGATCTCATCGATTTCCCCGGCACCTATTCGCTCGATCCGCTCAGCCCGGATGAGGCACTGACCCGCGCTATGCTCATCGAGTGCGCGGAGGATGAGCGCCCCGACGCCGTCGTTGTGGTCGTCGACGCCACCGCCGTGGCCCGCGGTCTCAACGTGGCGCTCCAGCTAGCGGAACAGCCCTACCGCCTCATCATCGCGTTGACGAAGACGGATGTAGCGCTCAACCAGGGGCAGGTCGTCGACGCCACCGCGCTGGCCGAGGCCACCTCCATCCCGGTGGTGGTTGTGGATGGGCGTAAGCGGGAGGGCGTCGAGAAGCTGCGCGAGGTCGTGCTCGAGTCTTTGGCGTCTGCGCCCATGCAGTTGCGCGAGGACACTGGCCTGGAGGGGCGCTTTGCGGAGCTGGATGCGGCGGCGAAGGCCTCAGTAAGCGAGGTCGAGCATGCCACACCCCTGTCCCACCGCCTCGATGCGGTGGCCCTCCACCCGGTGGTGGGGCCACTGCTGTTTCTGGCCGTGATGTGGCTGGTCTTCCAAATCACAACGACGGTGGCAGCTCCCCTCCAGGATGGCTTGGAGGCGCTGGTGTCTGGCCCCTTGAGCGACTGGGCGCGGGCGGGGCTCGGGGCTATCGGTCTGGGTCACCCTCTCATTACGGGCTTGCTTGTCGACGGCCTCATTGGCGGCGTCGGCATGGTCCTCACCTTTGCCCCGCTCATGGCGCTGATGTTCTTGTGCTTGGCGGTGCTGGAAGATTCCGGTTATATGGCGCGTGCGGCGGTGGTGACCGACCGCCTCATGCGGGCCATCGGCCTGCCGGGCAAGGCTTTTATCCCGATCGTCGTGGGCTTTGGCTGCAACGTGCCGGCGATTTCCGCCACCCGCGTGCTGGGCAGCCCCCGGCACCGCATTATGACCGCGCTGCTCATCCCGTTTACGTCGTGTTCGGCGCGCTTGGTAGTCTTCGTCATGCTCTCGGCCACGTTCTTCCCGGAACATGCTGGCAGCGTGGTGTTTGTTATGTACGTCATCTCCATCGCGCTGCTCGTGCTGGTCGGGTTGGCGCTGCGCAAGACGCTGTGGCGCGCGGTTCCGGAAGAAGCGCTCGTTATTGACCTGCCAACGTATCAGCTGCCCACGGTGCGCCTGGCACTGAGTGTGATGTGGACGCGTTTGAAGGGTTTCCTGCAGACTGCGGGCGGCATCATCGTGACTACCGTGGTCGTGGTGTGGCTACTCATGGCCATCCCAGTTGGCGCGGCCGCCCACGACACCACCTTGGGCGAGCCCCCGGCCCCGGAGGATTCCGCCTATGGCGCGGTCTCGCGCACCATCGCCCCGGCCTTTGCCCCGGCTGGTTTCGATTCCTGGTCCCTGGCCGGCCCGTTGGTCACTGGTTTCGTGGCCAAGGAGGCGCTGATTTCGACGTGGGCACAGACCTACGCCGTCGACGACGTCACCGACGCCTCCGCCGAAGAACAATCCCACAGCGCGCTCAGCGACCACGTGCGTGAAGATTTCGAGAAGTCTTCCGGCGGGCATACCCTGGCGGCAGTGTGGGCCTACATGCTCTTCCTGCTGGCCTACACTCCCTGCGTGGCCACGATTGCCGCGCAGCGCCGCGAGATTGGCTGGCGCTGGACGCTCTTTGGCTTCGGTGTTCAGCTGGCCACCGCATGGCTGCTGGCAGTGGGCGCCTTCCAGATTCTGAAGGTGTTTATCTAATGCCCACCTCCCCCATCCAGGCCGTGCAGGAAGCCATCGAATCTGGCGTGCGCTCGCGGGCAGCCATCGCCACGGAGACGGGGCTGGAACCCGGCACGGTCGATGTCATCCTGGACCACCTCACCGCCAGCGGGGTGCTGGATATGGAACCGCTGGGCTCGTGCCCATCGGGCGGCTGCGGGTCGTGCTCGGCGGCGTCGGCTTGCGCGGGCCCCAGCAGCACCCGCGGTCCGGTGTTGCTTAAGCTTCGCCGCCCAGCGGGCCGTTAAGCGGGCCTTCCAGAACCGGAAGGCGGCGGGTGCGCAGGCGGGTGAGGAGCTCGGAGGCGTCGGCAGGCGTAAGATCCTGGCCCGCCATCCTGACGGGACCCGCCACGAGGTCGAAGCGCACGGTACGCACGCCCGCAAGATGGCTCAGCGGCCCCACCTTGAGCGTGAGCTCCTGAATATGCGGGGTGCCAATCACCATGACGCGGCGGTTGATGCGGCCTCGATGCACGATGGTGACAGGCTCAGGCGAATCCACCAGCGTTACCGACTGCTGTTTGCGGTCGATAGGGCTAACCCACCGCGCCCGGCGCGGCGAGGTATACGTGGGCTGCGTGTGGCCCTCGGGCCGGGCATAATCCTCAATCTGTGCGCGATCCAGATCCGAAATAAGCGCCAGCAAGTCCAGCGCCTGTTCACGGGTTCCCACGGGCAGGATGCGCGTCGAGCCGGACTGTTTGCCGCCGCCCTTAGTGCCATAGCCGGCGACGGACACGTGCACCTCATACCAGCCGAGGCGCCGCCACAGGAAAGGCTGGCTTACCCGCACGCCGTGGATGCGGCCAATGCGGATGGTCTGGCGGCGGCGGTCGGCGAGGCCATAGGAGATGTTGAGGGCGTGGGAGGGGGCGTCGTGAAGCGCGGTGAAGGTCCACGAGGAGTCCACCAGACTCCACACACGGCCCACAAAGCCCACGATGATGGGCAACAATGCGGTCCACATGCCGGGGATGAAGAGCAAACCGCCGATGATGAGTGCGGTAATTAGCGTCGGCAGGCGCAGCGCTTCCGCAGCGATGGTACGCAGGATGGGAATCTCCGGAATAAGAGCCGGTTCTGCTACCTCTTCCACTGCCTGTTCTGGCTGCTCAGCCTGCCCACCGTTCGTGCGGCGCAGCAGCTCAGCGCGCAACTCCTCCGCCTTCGCCTTGGTGAGGTACTCAATCTTGATTACAGAGGCGTTACCGCCAGCGGTTTCCACTCGGACCGTGGCCAGCCCCAACAGGCGGGCGATGATGGATTCAACGACATCCACCGCCTGGATGCGCTCATAGCGCGCAGAGCGAAAAGACGTTGAAATCACGCCGTGACGCAGCGCGACTTCATCGTCGGTGAGTTTGTAACCCAGCTTGCGCCACCACACTCCGGACACCAGCCAGATCACGGCACACACCAGCACAAAACCACCGATTGCCAGCAGAGTGCTGCGGCCCACCTCGCCCAGATGTCCGCCCTGCAGGTAGGACACAACGTCCTCGATCATCGAGGCGTTGATATTGAGAACAAAGATGGCGAGCAGCGCCAGAATCAGCGACCAAAAGCGCAGCAGGGGGGTGAGGCGGTGGACGCGGGTATAGCCGTCGGCGTCGATAAGCGCACGATCCTTCACAGTCCACTCATCCTCTCGCGGGCTTTGATGGCGAGGCGTTCGCGCAGGGCATCGGCGTCTGCGGCAACCAGGCCGGGAATGGTGGCGTCGCTGCTGGGCGACGCCGTGTGCAGCTTCACCTTCTTCAGCCCCATTGCGCGCTCCACGGGGCCGGCCGTGACGTCGACAAACTGGATACGGCCATAAGGAACGACGGTGAAGGTGTGCCAGATTTTGCCGCGGGTGACGAGGAGTTCGTCGGCGGTTTCCTGCCAGCCTAAGTTTTTGACCTGTGCGGGGATGAGCCACAGTTCATAGAGCGCCCACGCAACGAGCGCGCCGGCGACCCAATAGAGCCAGTCCCACCAGAAATACGCTGCGGCGGCAGCGAGGGCGGCGAGGATAATGTCCCAGCTCAAATTCGTGATGTAGCGGGCTTTCGTGAGTGACGGGGATACGGGATTCATGCCAACACCCTAACACGAAATCTTGACAAGTTGTTGGGTTTATACAACACTGTGATGTATGTCCCCAAAAAAGAAACCTACCCGCCCACTCTTTAACCGGGTCCGCGTGCTCCGCGTTGAACGGGACATGACGCGCGCACAGCTTGCCGACGCCATCGGGGTCAACCCCCAAACCATCGGCGCGCTCGAGCGCGGCGACCACTCCCCCAGCTTGGACCTCGCCTTCAACATCTGCGAAGTCTTCAATCTACCCGTGGAAGCCGTGTTCTCCCGGACCGAATTCACCCCCATGTCCTCCGAAATCTACCGAAAAGGTTAAGCCCCGCATGTCCACCCCTATTCCCACTTCCGTCACCACCCGCAAGCGCTACATCACTCTGACCGACCTGTCCACCGTCCTTATCATCGCATCCATCCCACTGCAGTTCTGGAGCCCTTTCACCTCGCTCATGGTGGCCTGCCTCGGCACGTTGCTGTGTGCACTGTTGACTGCACGTTTGCGCACCACCATCAACGCGGCAGACCTGCCCAGGACAGAACTTGATGAGTACGAGATGCAACAGCACCTCGAGGCCCGCGACGACGGCCTCAAATTCTCCCTCGCTGCACTCGTTATCTTGCTGCCAGTCACAGGCCTTATCGCCTGGGGCGCGCGGACCATGCCCATGATGGACGGCGTGTTTGTATCCCAGCTCTACCTCAAGATCATCCTGCTGCTCATGGTATGGGTGCCCTTCTCCGTGGCGCGTTCCTTGGCTGGCAAAATGAACCGCGACGAGCTCATCTCGAAGGAATAAGAACCTTAACGGAAGTCCCGCGAGCCGCGTGAGAGTGCCTCGCCGAAGGCCAGCGGCTCCAATTGGTCCGCAGCAACGGTGACCGCGTCGGAGGCATTCTGCACGATTCCGCGCACGATGAGCGCAGGAGCCGTCCGAGCCGTCACCTTATCCCGAGCCCACAGGCCGGGCGAGACCATCACGTTCATCAGCCCGGTCTCATCCTCCAGGCCGAAGAACACCACACCGGCTGCGGTCTGCGGGCGCTGGCGGTGTGTGACCACCCCGGCGATGCGCACGCGGGTACCGTCCTCCACAGCTGGAAGGTCCGCCGCCGCCAGGACGCCGCGGGCACGCAGAGCCCCGCGGACCTGCTCCATGGGCTGCTGGTTGTGGGTAACGCCGGTACTCGCCACATCCGCCGCCATGAGCTCGAAAGCACTCATTCCCGGCAAAGACGGCGCCTCGATGGCAGAAAGCCCTGGCAGCATCCCTGCCTGTTCCGTCGCGGCAACACCGGCCTGCCACAGCGCTTGGCGACGATCCACCCCAAAGACCTCCAAGGCCCCCGCCACCGCGAGGACCTCCACGTGATCGACGGTGAGATCGGCGCGGCGGGAGAGATCGGGGACGTCGGCAAACGGCGCGGCCGCCTCAATGCGGTCGGCAGCCTTATCCCCCAAGCCTTTGATGAGGTTGAGGCCTAAGCGGATGCGAACCTCGCCGTCCTTGCCCACCACGGCGCGGGCCTCGCGGCCTGAATCGTTGACAGTGGCCGGCAGCACCTCCACGCCGTGCCGGCGCGCATCCTGGATAAGAGACTGCGGCGAATAGAAACCCATCGGCTGCGCGCGCAACAGGCCCACGCAAAACTGCGCCGGGTAATAGCGCTTAAACCATGCCGAAAAGTACACCAAGGAGGCAAAAGACTGCGAGTGCGACTCCGGGAAACCATAGGCGGCGAAGGCGACAATCTTGGCCCACAACTTGTCCGCGACCTCCCCGGTAATCCCGTTGGTCTCCTGCAATCCGTCGTAGAAACGCTGTTTGAGTGCTGCCATCTTGGCCGGCGAACGCTTCGAGCCCATCGCGCGCCGCAAATCGTCCGCCTCCGCACCGCTGAAACCAGCGGCATCGACAGCGATCTGCATGAGTTGCTCCTGAAAGAGTGGGATGCCCAGCGTCTTGCCTAAGGACTTTTCCAACACCGGATGGTCATACTCCACCGCTTCTTTGCCATCCCGGCGGCGCAGGTAAGGATGCACCGACCCGCCCTGAATAGGTCCGGGGCGAATGAGCGCGACCTCCACGACGAGGTCGAAGAAGACCCGCGGCTTGAGTCTTGGCAGCGTATTGAGCTGCGCGCGCGATTCCACCTGGAACACCCCCACCGCATCCGCGCGGCAGAGCATGTCATAGACTTCTGGGTCCGCCAGGTTCAGCTCCCACAGGTTGACTACCCTGCCGGTGGTCTCCTCCACCACGTCCATCATGTGGTGCAGAGCCTCGAGCATGCCCAACCCCAGCATGTCGAACTTCACCAGCCCGGCTGCGGCGCAATCGTCCTTATCCCACTGCAGCACCGAGCGATTCTCCATACGTGCCCATTCCACAGGTACGACATCCGCAATCGGCCGGTCACACAGCACCATGCCACCAGAGTGAATGCCCAGGTGGCGCGGCTGACCGAGGAACTGCTCAGCTAAGGATTCGACGTCGCTAGGCGCAGGCGCCACACCTTTCGACCACGCATCGGCCGAGCCTTGCGGATAGCCCAACGCCCGCGCAGCATCCCGCAGTGCACCTTTGCGGCGATACGTAATCACGTTAGCCACCTGCGCGGCACGCTCGCGGCCATGCTTGGCATAGACGTACTGAATGACCTCCTCACGGCGGCCTGATTCAATATCGATGTCGATATCCGGCGGGCCATCGCGATCCGGGGACAAGAAGCGCTCAAAGAGAAGACCCGCGGAAATCGGCTCCGCGTTCGTAATCCCCAGCGCGAAACACACCGCGGAGTTTGCCGCCGAGCCCCGCCCCTGGCACAGGATGTTCTCCCGCCGGCAAAAATCCACGAAGTCGCACACGATAAGGAAGTAGCCCGGAAAACCGAGCTGCTTCACGACGCCCAACTCATACCTCATCTGCTCCCAGGCCCGAGCCCGAATTTCCTCCGAGCGCGTGGCATAGCGTTCGGCCGCGCGCTCGAAGGTGAGATGTTCTAGCCAGGACATCTCGGTGTGCCCTTCCGGCACATCGAAATCCGGCAGGTTGGGGGCCAAGGCTTCCCAGGTGAAGCTGCACTCCTCCAGTACCCGGACGGTTTCCGCAATAAGTTCTGGGCGGTCCGGAAACAGTTGCGCCATCTGCTCCCCCGAGCGCAGCCAGGGCGAGCCCATGGGGTGGGTGCTAGGGGAGGCGTCGACAAGCGCGAGGCGCCGAGACAAGGCCTGTTTGGCTCCGGCCAGCCTGGCACGGTCCCGCGTTGCCGCAGCAGGGCGGGCCGTAGCGATAGCGCGCGGAACCGGGCAGGAATCCAGCAGCGCATGGTGGTCAGCGTCCTCCGGGAGTTGGGTACAGGCATACTCCAAAACCATGCTGTCTATTTTAATTCTTTCGAGCAGATAATCGAATTTCCCTGCCCATTCCCAGCCCACAAGGAAGAGGCAATGCTCCTGCAACTCCGCAGCGATGTCCGCCAACGGCGGATAAACCACCGCATCTTTCTCCCCCGCCTCCATGCGCGCGCGGGAGATGAGCCGCGACAAACGACGATACCCCTCCGGAGTGCGCGCCAGCACAGTCAGCGGCGCCGGCTCGAGACTAAGCTCCGCGCCGAAAACAGCAGGAAGGCCAACCTTGGCGGCAGCCTCCGCAAACTTCATGAGCCCATAGAATCCATCCCTATCTACCAGCGCCATTCCCTTTAAACCTAGCTCGACCGCCCGCGCCACAAGCTCCTCCGGCTCGGAAGCTCCCTGCAGGAAGCTATACGAACTCACCGCATGCAGCTCCGCAAAGGGCACGGCAGAGCGCCCCGCCTTCGGAGCATCCGTGGAGTCCGGTAGGTGATCTACCGGCACCGGAATGGGCCCCGGCCGGCCAGACAAAATCCGCTCGACGCGGGACCACGGTAGCGCTGCACCCCCATTGAACCTCATAGCCCCACACCCTATAATCGAACAATAGTTCCCGTCAAGGTTTTGTTGGACAACTAGTGGAATAGACAAAGCGGTTCAATCGTTGCTAGTTTTTCGAGCAGTGTAATCACCTGCGGTGCCCCACCACGTGCCGCACGACCAAGAAGAAGGGACACTAAGACCCATCATGAGCATCCGTCGCGTACTTGCTGCCACCTCGGCAGCCGTCATCGCCGCTACCGGCCTGGTCGCCTGCTCCTCCGACTCCTCGGACTCTGAAGCGCAGGGCTCCGGCGAGGAAATCACCAAGGACTCCACCATCACCATCGGCACTACCGATGCCAACATGGAAGAATGGGCTGTCTTCCAGGACCTGGCCAAGGAGGCCGGCTACGACGTGAAGCTGGAGAACTTCGCGGACTACAACACCCCGAACCAGGCGCTGGATCAGGGTCAGCTGACCGCCAACAAGTTCCAGCACCTGCAGTTCTTGGCCAAGTACAACCAGGGCAACGGCACCGACCTCGTCCCGCTCGCCTCCACCGAGATTTACCCGCTGGCCATCTATTGGAAGGACCACAAGGACCTTTCCGGCATTGAGGGCCAGGAAGTGGCCATCCCGAATGACTCCACGAACCAGGGCCGCGCCATTGGCCTGCTGGCTCAGGAGGGCCTGGTCACCCTCAAGGAGGACAGCCCGCTGATTCCGACTCCGCTCGACGTCGACGAGAAGAAGTCCAAGGTCACCGTCACCCCGGTGGATGCCGCTCAGACCCCAGCCGCTTACGGCGAGGGCAAGCCGGCCGTCATCAACAACTCCTTCCTGGAGCGCGCGGGCATCGATCCGAAGTCCGCTGTGGCACAAGATGACCCGAACTCCACCGAGGCAGAGCCCTACATCAACGTCTGGGCCGTACGTGCCGAGGATGCTGACAACGAGACCCTCCACGAGCTAGCCAAGCTGTGGAAGGATCCGAAGGTCACCGAAGCCGTCCTGAAGTCCTCTGGCGACACCGCCGTGGCTGTGGACCGCCCGCAGGAAGAGCTGCAGGAGATTCTGGACCGCCTCGAAGAGGAAGCCTAAGCTCTCGCCGCCCTGATACGCCATATGTGCCCCCGTGTTCACGCTTCGGTGCGTGGCCGGGGGATTTGGCCGTTACACATGATTCATATAACCCCACAAGGACACCTCACGTGATTGACCACACTGGCGCCCCTCGCGGCACCCGGATTGAGTTCCTCAACATCACCAAAGTCTTCAAGAATAAAAAGACCACGACGAAAGCGCTCGACAATGTTTCCCTAACCGTCGAGTCCGGCGAGATCGTCGGCATCATCGGTTTCTCCGGCGCCGGCAAGTCCACGCTGGTGCGCATGATCAACGGCCTGGACACCCCGACGTCGGGTCAGCTGTTTCTCGACGGCACCGATGTCGTCGGCATGCCCGAAAAGCAGCTGCGCGGCATCCGCCGTAACATCGGCATGATTTTCCAGCAGTTCAACCTCATGTCCTCGCGCACCGCGGCGGGCAATATTGAGTACCCGTTGAAGCTGCAGGGCGTCGAGAAGCAGGAGCGTAAGAAGCGCGTCCAGGAGCTTTTGGAGTTCGTCGGCCTGGCGAACAAGGGCGATAACTACCCGGAGCAGCTCTCCGGTGGCCAGAAACAGCGCGTGGGCATCGCCCGCGCCTTGGCTAACAACCCTTCCCTGCTGCTGGCGGATGAGGCCACTTCGGCCCTCGACCCGACTACCACGCACGAGGTCCTCGACCTACTGCGCAAGGTCAACCGCGACCTCGGCATCACCATCGTGGTCATTACCCACGAGATGGACGTTGTACGGTCCATCGCCGACAAGGTCGCCGTTATGGAAAATGGCCGCGTCATTGAGGATGGCAGCGTCTACGAGGTCTTCTCCAATCCGCAGACCAGCGTGGCGGAGAAGTTCGTGGCTACCTCGCTGCGCAATACCCCGGACGTGGTCGAGGCCGATGACCTGCTTGCCCACGAGGGACGCCTGTTCACCATCAACCTAACCGAAAATTCTGGCTTCTTCGGCGCCGCCGGCAAGCTTGCGGACGCGGGCGTGTCCATCGCCGTGGTCCACGGCGGTATTACGACGTTGCAGAAGCATTCCTTTGGCAAGATCACCGTGCGCCTCAACGGCCCGGATGCTGCTATCGAAGAGTTCTACGCGCACATGCAACGCACCACCGAGATTGAGGAGATTCAACGATGAACGTCACCTACCTCGCAGAAGCCAATTGGGACCGGCTGGGCGGCACGCTTGTCGACGCCATTAAAGACACCCTCATCATGGTCGCTACCACCATGGTGCTTGCAGGCATCATCGGCTTGGTTCTCGGCATTCTGCTCTACACCACCCGCCCGGGCGGAATCCTGCAGAACAAAGTCATCTACTTCATCATCAACATCCTGGTGAACTTCGTTCGCCCGATTCCGTTCATCATTTTGCTGGCCTTCGTCCAGCCGCTCACGGTGGCGGTCTTGGGAAGTTCTATCGGCCGCGAACCCGCCACGTTCGTCATGGTTATTGCGGCGACCTTCGCGGTGGCTCGCATCGTGGAGCAGAACCTCGTGGCGCTCGACCCGGGCGTGATTGAAGCGGCCCGTTCGATGGGTGCTTCGCCGTGGAAGATCATCACCACGGTCATCATTCCGGAAGCGCTGGGCCCGCTGGTGCTGGGCTACACCTTCCTGTTTATCGGCATCGTCGACATGTCCGCCATGGCCGGCTACGTCGGCGGCGGTGGCTTGGGTGACTTCGCCATTGTTTACGGCTACCGCGCCTTCGAGTGGGAAGTCACCGTGGTGGCTACCCTCATCATCATCGTGCTGGTCCAGGCAGCCCAGTTCTTTGGCAACTGGCTCTCGGCGAAGATTATGCGCCGCTAACCGCGCCGCGTCCGTCCCCTACGCGTCGCGTCGCAAGACGCGACGCGCGGCAAAGTAGGAAGAGGTCTTTGGCTCGTCTCCGCAGGAGGAGACGACGCCGGAGGCCTCTTTTTCTTCGAGCTCCACTACCCACGCGCGGCCATCGCGATGGCGCACGGTGACGCTATCCTCCGCGGCAGTTGCCTCCGCCGCGGGCTCATCCGCCGCGGCGACGTGGAGGTCGCCGTAGTGGAGGTTCTCGGAGGCGTCGAGAAGCTCGCGCGCCACGGCGAGTTCTGCCACCTGGTCCTTCGGCGTATTCAACCCCGAGCCGCGGTTGGCCGGGTAGAAATACTCACCGCGCAAAGCCTTGCCCACAAGCTCGCGGCCGGCCTCTACGTTGAGGCGGCCGAAAGAGTAGCCCCACGGCATGAGCAACACCGAAGGCGCGAAACGGTGGCCCTTGGTGTGCGAGGTCTCCCACACGGTCTCCTCGTATTCACAGGCGAGCGAGGCAGCCAGTGGACGCCCCTTCACCGCACAACAGGCATCGCGCTTGGCGTGAGTACACACCAATACCAACGGCAAGCACGTGCCGCGCGGATTCTCCAAGTCAAGGTCCAGAATGTCCTCTGGGCCGTTGAGAATGTAGTCCTGCACAAGGCCCTCGCGGGCCCAGACCACGAAGCAGCGGAAATGCCCCGTATCGCGCTCGCGACCAGCGCGGCCTGGGCGGCGGATGAGCTGCAGGCCGGCTACGCCCTTGAGCTTGGCCTTAAGCTTCTCCGTAAGGCCGGGGCCGAAAGTGTGGCCGTCGAGCACATCCCGGGACCACGCCGCGGGCCACTCGAAGAGGACGTAGACGGATTCTTGCTTAGCGGTACCAGCCAGGGGTTCTACCTGGATATCGGAGCAGAAGGTCATGGCGCCAGTTTAACTGTCATCACTTCTTTCACAACAATGTGGTTACGATGTTCACTTCGGTTCCAGGAATTCCGCCTTGGGCAGCTACGCTCAACGTTATGCCGAAACACACTCTCTCGCGCGCAGCCACTTCCGTGGCGGCATTCGTCGCCTCGAGTGCGCTCGTGCTACAGGGCTGCTCCGTGTCCTCCGACGACACCTCCGCGCCGACCGCTACCGTCGACGCCACCTTGTCCGGCGCGTCCACCTCGACTGCCCAGAACGCCACGGCGCCCGCCGGGCTGACCCCACTAGGCGATGCCAACCTGGAGATGAAAACCCTCCGCCCACCAGTGCCGTCCGAGCTGGTGGTCACGGATGTGCGCGTGGGCAAACACGACGGTTTTGACCGCGTCGTCTTCGAGTTCACCGGCAATGGCTCACCGGGCTGGTTTATTGATTACGCCGACTCCCCCGCCCAACAAGGCTCGGGCAACCCGATTTCTTATGAGGGCGCCACGGCGCTGAACGTCAGCATTGACGGCACAGCATATCCTTTCCAGCTCGATATGGAAGACCCGAACATCGGCACGGTCAAGGGCGCTGGCGGCATGGTGACCCAGGTGGTTAACGCCGGCACCTTCGAGGCCCGTTCGCAGTTCGTCATCGGCCTTGCCGGGCGCCACCCCTACTCCGTCCAGGTACTTAAGGCACCGACGCGTCTGGTTATCGATATCCAGAACTAGGTATACGTCGCCTCCACCGACCAGCGCCCGCCTGCCCACACGAGGAGCCAGGCGCGCTGGCCGTTGTCGTTTTCTCCCACGACTTGCAGGCGCGCACAGCGCTGCGCCTCGTTCGGATCCCACCAGCCGGTATCCACTGGCCAGGGGCCGGCCCACCCGGTCACGCGGTAGCGGTGGCGCCCCCACCCTAGGCCCGCAGGTTCACCAGAGAGGAGGGCTTCGGCGGTGACGATGATGTCGGCTGCAGAGGCGTCGATAAGCCGGATGCGCGCGGCGGGGTGCGCCAGGCTCGCCGGCAG
Source organism: Corynebacterium sp. MSK218 (assembly GCF_030232655.1). Lineage (NCBI taxonomy): Bacteria > Bacillati > Actinomycetota > Actinomycetes > Mycobacteriales > Corynebacteriaceae > Corynebacterium > Corynebacterium sp. MSK218. The sequence continues at coordinate 233,212 of NZ_JASPGN010000001.1, read as the reverse complement.
CGGCGCGGGGATGCGCCCGGGCCACGTGCCCTCCGGGGCAGGGTCGCGCTGCTCGCCGTAGGGAATCAGCTCGATACGCTCGGCTACCCCACGGCCCGCCGCCGGGCGCGGCTGCAGCACACGGTCCACACCGAGCTGCGATTGCACGCGCGCGATGACCCGCTTGGCCTGCTCCGTTGACTCACTCGCGCCCCAAAGCACACTATCCCCAGGTGGGGCGACTTCCACCGGTTCCAGCACAAGCTTCTCGACGCCCCCACCTTCGCCCGCCCGCGCACTACTCAGCCACCCATCGAGCTGCCAACGCACGCGGTCTGCCGTAGCGGCCTCGCTCAGTGCCTCCTGGGTGCGCCAAATGCGCTCGAGACGCGTGCCTCCCTCAAATTCGGCGATGACGCGCAGGCGCATGCAGATAAGGCCCGCGTGATCGAGCACCGCGTGTAGTCGTGCCGCCAGCTGGCGCGCGGCGAACGCCGCCGCGTCCACGCGCTCGAGCGGTTCCTCAAAGGCCTGCTCCACGCCTAGGTCGGGGCGAAGTAGTTCCGGCGCCACGCGCCGATCGGGCGCTGCCGAGGCCACCGCGTGACAACGCCGCCCGGCTTCCCCGAAGCGCGTGGTGACCTGGCGCAGCGGCAAGCCGGCAAGCTCTCCCAATGTGCGCACACCGAGGCGCTGCACGGTATGGACTACATCAGGCGGACAGCCCAATGCCACCTCCGCGGCGAGTACTCCCACTGGTTGATTCGCCAGGAACTCCCGCGACCCACCTGGGGAAACCACCGCGCCGAGGTTGTCGTGGCGCGCGGCAATGAGCGCGGTAGCAATCTCGTCGGCAACGCCGACGGTGGCGTCGAGGTGGGCTCTCGAGGAGGCGTCGACAAGCATCTCCACTGCCCTATCCTCACTTCCGTGGAAACGCCCCGCAGCACCCGCATCCACGATAACCAGGCCGGGGCGCAGGACCTCCACCGAGGACGCCACCGCATCAAGCCCCGCGGCAATCTCGGCGAAGACCGCACCATCGCGGTCCGGGTTAGCCTCCTCCACTCGCACATCCGGCAGCACTGCTTGGGCTTGGCGCACGCGCATCCCGCGGCGCACTCCGGCCCGGCGCGCCGCCGCATTGCACACCACTACGTGGTGCTGCGCGGCAATCACACATGCTGGCCTATCAGCGTCCTGCAGCGCCTGGATAGGCCAATCCGGGAACCACAGGGCCGCGACTCTCATACCACCTCCAGGCGTGGGCGCTCAGCCCTCTCGCCGCAGGTGAGCACCCCTCGGCGCGGGCGTGCGCTTTTCGACGCCACCCGCACCTCAATGTCCACTCCCCTAATACGCCCGCTGCCGCGACCTACACCGCGCACCGCCACGACATCTGCGTCAATCTCCGTGACCGTGCCCGGTAGCCGCGCGCCGACGGTCAGCAGTGCCGCTTGTCCGCCGCGCACCTTGGCCAGAACTGGCCGCGCTCGCGTGGGGCTAAGCTCGCCTAAGCCTTTGTGCACGACAAGATCCAGCCCCTCACACAACACTCCGGCGACTGCCCACGGCTCGGCTCCCGGATCGGGCACAACGATGACCCGGGAGACATCTCCTTCCTCGGCCACCTGTGCGAGCGAGAGGTCTGGCCAACCTACGATGCCCACGTGTCCGCCCGCCGCGCTAACATGGCTCACGAGTTCCACCACCAAAGCCGCACACTCCGCACACACGGTGGCCTGCTTTCGGGGCAAACCACCGCCTGGTAGCAGCAAAGATAGACCTTCGGGGACGGTGAGCATGTCCACATCTGGCTGGACATCCGCCGCCACGTCTGGTGTTTCCAGACGTTGAATCTGGGCGCGCAAAGCCGCGATCTGGTCGACCCGTGAGCCACCCGCGACGCGAACACCTGTTTGATTCATAGCTCCTATTATGAACCTCTCACCGGACACGCGCAATTGCACTGGTAGCGTTAGGCGCCATGAACCCCCTCCACGCGCACACCACCCCCATCCCCGCTCCGCTGTGGGTACGCCTCGGCGCCTCGCTGCTGGCCGGTGCCGCCGTGGCGGTGGGCACGAGCCGTATCCACTTCGGCCTAGCGCTCGGGCTCAGTCTGGTTTTTATCCTTGCGGCCTGCACGCTGGTATTCTTGCACCCCTACCGCCAGCGTATGCGCGAGTTCGCCGAGGATCACAACGTCTCCCTGCTGCCTTCCATAGCACAGCTGCTACCGCTCATGGTGCTGTGGCTCGCCATCATGGCCGCCCCACTTATCGCTCTACCAGCCTGGGGCAGCGCCCTGGTGTGGGCACTGGTCTTCGGGGCCGCGTTCCTGCTGTTCCCACATGTGGACGGCTCCCGCAGGCTCGCCTACGCCTAACACACCTTAAGCCAAATCGCGTGAGGTAGCCCAGCGGGTGAGCTGGTGGCGGTTGGACTGCTGGGTCTTGCGCAAAATGTTGGAGGCATGCGTTTCCACGGTCTTGACCGAAATAAACAACTGCTTGCCAATCTCGCGGTACGTATAGCCGCGCGCAAGCAGCCTTAAGACCTCCAGCTCACGCCTTGTGAGCGCATCCACCACTGGGTCTTGGCCCTCCTCCGGCTCCGGGGCGGGCGCGCCGGAGGCAAAAGCATCAAGGACAAAACCCGCCAGCCGCGGTGAGAAATACGCGTCCCCACTGTTGACCTGCGCTATCGCTTGGGCTAAGTCGGGGCCGGAAATATTCTTGGTGACATAGCCACGCGCGCCCGCCCGAATCAGCGCAATGACATCTTCTGCCGCATCCGACACGCTCAGCGCCAAAAACACCGGCCGCGACGACTGCTGTGCCGTCGCATTAATGACGGCGAGGCCGCCGCCGTCGGGCATGTGGACGTCGAGAAGCACCACGTCCGGCGAGGTACGCGCAATGCCCTCCAGCGCCTCCGCAACGGTGCCCGCATCCCCGACGATCTCGATCTCCGGGGCCGCCGCCAGCTCAGCGCGCACGCCAGCGCGGAAGACGGAGTGATCATCAACCAGAAAGACCTTCACCATGTTCACAACGCTACCGTGAGCTCCACCTCGGTGCCCTCCCCCGGGGTCGAGGTAATTCTCACACGCCCACCAGCGCCTTCTACGCGCGCGCGAATACTCTCACGAATGCCGTGCCTATCAGCGGGAATGTCCTCCACCTCGAAACCCACTCCACGGTCACGGACAAAAATGCTCAACTCGCCGGCCAGCAGCTCCGCATACACATCCACCATGTCCACGCCCGCATGTTTGCCGGCATTCACCATGGCCTCGCGCGCCGCTTGGATAAGCAGCTTGGCGGACTCCGTCAGTTCCGCGTCCTCGCCCACCGTCACCGGGGAGACTCGCAGGTCGAAAAGGTCCTCCACCTCCCCGCATGCCGCGTCGAGAGCACCGAAACAGGTGGTGGGGGCCGACGAGGGGGCGTCGAAAAGCCAGGCCCGCAGCTCACGTTCTTGGGCACGCGCTAAACGCGTCACCTCCCGCGGATCCTCCGCGCGCTTCTGGATGAGCGCCAGCGTCTGCAGCACCGAATCGTGCAGGCGGGAGGCAATCTCCGTGCGTTCCTCCGACACCGCCTTCGCCGCCTGCTCCTGCGACAGGGAACGCCACAGCTTGAGCACCAGCGGCACCACCAGCGCACCAAAACCCACCAGCGTCAGCGCCGTAGCCACAATCGCCGAACCGGATCCGCTCTCCCACGTCACCGCCGCCACCACAACGCCCACGATGACCAACGCGGCACCAGCCACGACGCTCACCATGCCCACCGGCGTATTCAAGCCGCGGTCGTAGGCTAGCCACGCCAGGACCGCACCGACGCCCACAGCAGCCAACGGCACCATTGCGCTTGGCGACGCCCCCGATACCCCCAACACCCCAATTACCCCTCCCACCAGCGCTAAGAACACCAGCAGGAGGGAGAAGGGGCTGCGGGAGGAGGGGCCGTCGTCAAGCGCAGGCGTGGACATCCACAGCCCGGCATAGACCATCGCTCCCACCCCGCCCATCACCGTCAGCACGGTAAGCGCAATGCGGACGTAGAGCACCGGAATCTGCAGATGCTGCGCGAGCCCCGCAGCCACGCCGGCCACCACGCGACCAGACTGGGGGCGCGACATCAACGGATACGGTGCTGCGTTCTCTGCAGGCACATAGGGCGAAGTCATACTCGTTATAGTCGCACGGTGACCCCCTCACGCACATCAGGGACAACCCTGAGGTGGAAAAATCAGGGCGATTACCGATTTCGCCACAAGGCCCCGCGCGGCACGATAAAAGCATGACGAAGAACAACACACTCAACCAGATGTGGTCGACCCGACCTGTCCGTATTCCCAAAAAGCAGGGCGGCGACGCCCACATCGCCGGTGTCTGCGAAGGCATCGCGGTGCGCTACCAGATTGATCCGACGATCGTGCGCGTGGCCTTTGTGGTCGCCACACTTGCTTTCGGCGGTGGCATCGCCGCCTACCTCACCGCATGGGCGCTCATGCCGCGCTATGGCTCGCCTTACTGCCCGCTCGATGCGGCCTTGGGCAAAGATGGCGCTAAGGAGGAGCAGGAGCTCGGCTGGATGCTGATTATTGGCGTCCTTCTTACCTTAAGCTCCGGCCCGTTATTCTTGAGCGGGCAATTCCTCAGCGGCCTTCCCCCTGCCGTGCTGACCTTTGGGCTGATGGCGCTGGCGTGGTACGCCCTGCATAGCCGTGAGCCGCTGCCGCCCAGCGGGCTGTTGGCGGCCGAACAGCCCGTGCGCGAAGAGCCGGTTGACCTTAACGCCTATAGCCCGGCGGAGGGCTTCCCCTTCCCACCTGGGCGTAGGACTCCGCCGTCGTGGGATCCTCTCGGCGTAGTGCCCGATGCCTGGGACCTGCCGGAGCCGGGCCCGCGGGAAGAGCCGAAAAAGAAGCGCGGTGCGCAGTGGGTTGAGGGAGCAATTGCTCTCGGTGCCGTGGGCGCCGCCCTGACGATTGCCTTCCTTGGGGTCTCCTTCGTCTCCGAGGCTGACGAGGAATCCGGCTTCAGTGCCCGCTTTAACGTCGGTTCTCAGCACATCGCCCCCACCAGTGCGGACGAGCTCGAAGAGCACTATGACCTGGGTATCGGTACCTCAACGGTAGACTTCAGCCAGCTCCACGATCTGAAAGACAAACACGACGTCACCATCGATATCGGCATCGGCACCGTGGAGGTCATCCTCCCGAAGGACGTCCCGGTATCACTCACGTGTGACGGCGGACTGGGCGAAAGCAACTGCACGGACCGCCATGACGATAATGCGCTGCTGGATATCCACATCGACGAGGGCATCGGCGAGCTCACCGTCACCGGCTAAACTTGCCCGCATGATTCACTTCGGCAACGACTACCACCGTTTAGCCCACCCCCGCGTTCTGGAAGCCATCGCGGAGGTAGGCGGCGTGCATTCTGGCTATGGCGCCGATGAGCTGTGCGCCGCGGCCGCCGATACTCTGCGCGCCGCCTGCCAGGCGCCGGATGCCGAGGTGCACTTCATGGTCGGCGGCACTCAGGCCAACGCCACGATTATTGCCTACCATCTGCGCCCCTGGGAGGCTGTCATCTCGGCCGATAGCGGGCACATCGCCACGCACGAGACGGGCGCCATCGAACACTCCGGCCACAAGGTCATAACCCTGCCGAACCAGCTGGGGAAAATCACCGCCGCGCAGGTCCGCGCGTGCGTGGAGGAGTACCGCGCCTCCGGGATTGAGGAACATATGCCCGAACCCGCGCTGGTCTACATCACGCAGCCCACTGAATACGGCACCACCTATACCCGCGCAGAACTCATCGACTTACGCAACGTCTGCAATGAGTACGAGTTGCGCCTGTTTGTCGACGGCGCCCGCCTCGGCTACGGCCTTTCTGCCGCGGATGTCACCCTGCCGGATCTCGCCGCGCTTGTCGACGTCTTCACCATCGGCGGCACCAAATGCGGTGCCCTCTTCGGCGAGGCCATCGTCTTCCCCACAGGTGCACCGCGCTTCCGCCACGCCATGAAACAACACGGCGGGCTGCTAGCTAAAGGATGGTTGCTCGGCGCGCAGTTCTCCGCCCTCTTCAGCACGGCCACTCCTGAGCCTGATCGTGCATGTGATCCTGCGCTCACTGAGGCTGAGGCTGCAGCTCCGGCAACGCTCTACGAGCAGATCTGCGCCCGCGCCAACGCCCAGGCCCAGCGCATCGCGAGGGCCTTCCATAGCGCTGGCATCAAGATGCTCTTTGACTCCCCCACCAACCAGCAGTTTGCGCTTCTTACCCGCGAGCAGGAAGACCAGCTCAAGAAAGACTTCGTGTGCGAATTCTTCGGCGAGCATGAGGATAAGCGCGTGGTGCGTTTCTGTACGGCGTGGTCGACGGAGGAGGGGGACGTCGATAAGCTGTGTACTGCGATTTCTTCACTCAAGTAGCGCGATAGCTCGACCTAGTTTAGGCTGTGGCCTATGCAACTGGGGGGTTACATTCAGGCACTAGCGCATGGGCTCGACATCGTCGAGCAGTGCGCCGATGTGACGCGCGCACAACTGGTTCAGATGGGCGCGCAGCCGGACTTCGCGGCGAAGCTTCTCAACCTGCACGAGGTGTACTTCGGCGACACCATGTTCCGCTCCCGGCAGCGCAAAGCGCGCCGCACGCGCCACGATGTGTTCACGCTCCTTGACATCGAGCGTTACTGTTCTCGGCTCAAGGCACGCAAGGCCTGGGAGTTGCGCCAGCTGCTGGCCGCTACCCCGCGGGAGAAGATCCCCATGGTGGCGAAAGCGAAGCTCAAGGAATGGCGCCCGCCCAAGGACCCCGCCCCGGGCGTGCGCGTGACGCGCCGGGAGGGCCGCAACCACACGCTGAGCATCACGGATAGCTCATTGAACATCTCGAAGCTGCTGGCCGTGCTCAAGACGACCGACAAGGACTTACTCACCGCGGCGCATACCGTGTTCCGCGGCGGGGGCGGCTCAGGCCAGAAGCTCCAATCCAACGTCATCGTGCGCCTCGATGAGATGGACCGCATCATTGATGGCGATGGCGAGGAGATTGAGCTGCAGCTGACCAACGGTGCCACGATGACGGGTGCGGAGTTTGTGCGCGAAAAGCTTGCCGACGTCGGCCTCATCACCCTTATCCATCCCCACCACGGCCCCGTCAACCTCTACATGGCTAGCCGCTTTGCCAGCCCGAAGCAGCGTCTTGCGCTGTCGGCAGAGCATCCCACGTGTGCGTGGCCTGGTTGCAATGCGCCTGCTGAGGATTCGCAGATTCATCACCTCATCCGCTTCCAAGATGGTGGGCCGACCAACATGGCCAACATGGTGCCGCTGTGCGCGTATCACAATGCGGTCAACGACGATGACCCACGGCACCCAACTGGCCGCGGCCGCTTGGACCGCATCGACGGCCGCGTGCATTACCTGCCGCCGTGGGCGGGCCCGCCCGTTCCAATTCCCAGCCCCGCGCACCCGCCGCGCTCGTCCTCACCGCCCGGTGGTTCGGCTAGCACTGGCCCGCCCGATCCGCCGCCGGGTTAATCCTCGTTCCCCGCGCCGAATCACCGGCGCACCGCGCGTCCAAGCCTCCGACCAGCCGCCCACTGAGGAATAGTCCTCGGTGCGCGGCTACACGTGCGCGCCCACTCTAAAAGCCCCGTTCAGGGGGCTATTTTTTCACCTTCGCCGAGCTAGAAGCAGTGCGTTTTGGGGGCGCTGGGGAATCATCCCCTTCCTCCTGAAAGCGGCCTGTTGCTAGCGTTCGGGTCATGAAATATTCCCTGATTCTTCCCTGCATCCTCGGCTGCGCGGCACTCGCCGCCTGCTCCCCTGCCACCGAAACCACGACCACTGACCACAGCATGCCGAATGCTGCCGCTAACGCCCCGCTCGCTGCCGAAGCCTCCGTTGGCGGCGGCTCTGTTCCCCAAGCTGCAACGCGTGCCGCCGCCGTTGCCTTCAACCCCGGCGGAGCACGAGCCGGCACGGCAGACACCTGCGCCACCGAAAACGCTTACTTCCACACGCGCTACGGCCTCGGCGCTGAGGGAGTCACCGCTTTGCGCAGCGACGTCGTGCCCCGACTCTATTTCACCGTGACCGATGGCGGCTACAACCCCTGCGCACCTATCAGCTACTCCGTGCTGAGCGGGACATACGGCAATCTCAACGGGCCAGGCGGGCTCGGATCCTCGATTGCCCAAGGCCTCATCGTCTGGTCGGGTTCGACCCCATTGGCCAACACCGGCGTGACGGCAGCCAGCATCGAAAATGTGCAGGTGCTAAGCGACGACACCCTCCAAGCCACCTTCGGCCGCCGCGGCGGCACCACGGCAGAAGGAATCACGGAGCGCGCTACCGTTCAGCTCCAGATCCAAGGCGACCAGCTCGTGCCGATTAGCGGTGACATCGCGCTCTACAACGACATGATCAGCGGCCCGCCCACCATCATTCCCTAAACCGCCCAGCAACAACCGCAGGGCACAATACACAGCGCAGCCGCGCCCTTGAGTCATTAGGGCACGGCCGCGCTACTGTGCGAAGGTTTTTCATCCCCACGCGTTTACTCCCACTCGATGGTTCCTGGCGGCTTCGACGTCACGTCGAGCACGACTCGGTTAACATCCTTGACTTCGTTGGTAATTCGGGTAGAGATCTTCTCCAGCACGTCGTACGGCAGGCGGGTCCAGTCCGCAGTCATGGCGTCTTCGGAGGATACCGGGCGCAGGACGATCGGGTGTCCGTAGGTGCGGCCATCGCCTTGGACGCCGACCGAGCGGACGTCGGCAAGCAGCACCACCGGGCACTGCCAAATCTCGCCATCCAGGCCAGCGTTGGTCAGCTCAGTACGCGCGATGAGGTCCGCCTGACGCAAGGTCTCAAGACGCTCTTCGGTGACCTCACCAATGATGCGGATGCCCAGGCCCGGGCCCGGGAACGGCTGGCGTGCCACGATTTCTTCCGGCAGGCCCAGTTCGCGGCCAACCGCACGGACCTCGTCCTTGAAGAGCAGGCGCAGCGGCTCGACGAGCTCGAACTCGACGTCGTCAGGCAGGCCGCCCACATTGTGGTGGGACTTAATGTTCGCGGTACCATCACCGCCGCCGGACTCCACCACGTCCGGGTAGAGCGTGCCCTGCACCAGGAACGCAGCGTCCTGGCCGTCCAGGGCTTGGTCGACGACGCGCTCAAAGGAGCGGATGAACTCCGCACCGATGGCCTTACGCTTAGCCTCCGGCTCAGTCACACCAGCCAGCTTGGAAAGGAACGCCTCGCGCTCATCAGCGGTGATGAGCTTCGCGCCAGTCGACGCCACGAAATCCTTCTCCACCTGCTCACGCTCGCCCGCGCGCAGCAGGCCGTGGTCGACGAAGACACAGGTCAAACGGTCACCAATAGCGCGCTGCACCAGGGCCGCGGCCACGGCGGAATCCACGCCACCGGACAGGGCGCAAATGGCGTGGCCGTCCTCGCCAATCTGCTCACGCACATCCTCAATGAGGCGCTCCGCAATGTTCTCAGCGGTCCAGTTCTGCTCCAGACCAGCCACCTCAGTAAGGAAGCGCGTGAGCACCTCTTGGCCGTGCGGCGAGTGCAGGACCTCCGGGTGGTACTGCACGCCTGCCATCTTCTTGGACAAGCACTCCATGGCAGCCACGGGCGCGCCGTCGGAAGAGGCAGTCACCTCGAAGCCCTCCGGGGCTTCAGAGACCGAATCGCCGTGGGACATCCATACCTTGTGGGTGTCCTCCAGGCCCTTATGCAGCACGCCGCCGGACACGGTCATGTCCGTGCGGCCGTACTCGCGGGCACCAGTGGCGGCCACGGTGCCGCCGAGGACGCGAGTCATGGACTGGAAGCCGTAGCAGATACCAAAGACCGGGATGCCGAGCTCGAGCAGCTCCGGCTTGAGCTCCGGGGCGCCATCGGCATACACCGAAGACGGCCCGCCGGAAAGAATCAGCGCAGCCGGGTTTTTGGCTTTAATGTCTTCTACCGACGCAGAGTTGGGGACAACCTCGGAGTAGATGTTGGCCTCACGCACGCGGCGGGCGATGAGCTGCGCGTACTGGGCGCCAAAGTCCACCACGAGGACAGGACGCGGGGTTGTATTTGGGGTAGTCACGGCCACCAGTTTAACGCAGTGCTCCTTTCGCAGTGAATGTCGAGGGAATGTAGGACAATAGTCCGCATGACCAACCCGCTCGCTATCCTGTGCGTCATTGGCTCGTGCATCTCGCTACAGCTCGGAGCGAGCCTGGCCATTCAGCTCTTTCCTCATGCGGGCACGTGGGGAACGGCGTCGATGCGTTTGCTGATGGCCTCGGCAATCCTGTTGCTCATCGCGCGCCCCAAGGTGCATACGTGGGACCGGGAAAAGTGGATTTCGGCTGCGCTGTTTGGTGTGTCGTTGGGGTTGATGAATGGCTTCTTCTACGCGGGCATCGAGGTGGTTCCGCTAGGCCCCGCGGTGACCATTGAGTTCGTGGGCCCGTTGCTGTTGGCGGCGGTTTTGTCGCGGTCGCTTCGCGACGCCACCTGCGTCACCCTCGCCCTCATCGGTATGGCCCTACTGGGCGTGGACTCGTTGACCGGAGAGCCGCTGAGCCCGCGCGGCGTGGTGTTCTTGGTGTTGGCCGGTGCTTGTTGGGCTGCCTACATCCTGGCAAGTAAGAAGGCTGGAGCGCTCTTTAGCGGCCAAGATGGTCTAGCAGTGGCCCTGTTCATTGGCGGGCTGACGCTGCTGCCGCTGGGAGGACGCGGCGCGCTCGTTCTGGTCAGCGATCCGTGGTTGCTGTTCGTGGCGTTGGGAACGGGCGTGCTTGCGTCACTTATCCCCTACACACTTGAGTTCATCGCTCTCAAGCGTCTTGCTCCCAATGTCTTTTCCATTCTCATCGCCCTCGAGCCGGTGTTCGCCGCCTTCTTCGGCTGGCTGCTCCTCTCCCAGGGCGTGACCGCGCTCAAGCTCACGGCCATTGCCTTGGTGGTATTGGCATCGGTCGTCCAAACGATGGTGCCAGCGCGCGGGCGCATCATTTTCCGCACAATTGCGCTGCGCCCACGCGCCCCGTGGCGCTTCCGCCGCCCGCGGAATTAACGGACGGCCAGGCCCACCTTCTGGAAGGACTTCAGATCCGTATAGCCGCACTTGGCCATGGCGCGCTTGAGGCCACCGACGAGGTTGAGCTCACCCAGTGGCTCATTGGATGGGCCATGCACGACGACCTCGAGGGACGGCGATCCCGCTGGGACAGCTTCGTCGTCGGCGGCGCCGAGGAGGGTGCCAGCCACACCAACCGGCTCAATGACGCCGCGCGGGAAACGCGGGTGGCCGGCCGTCGACGGCCAGTACCAGCCCTTACCGCCGGCCTCCGCCGCACGCGCGAGGACCGGGCCCAGCACGACGCCATCGGCGCCACAAGCAATGGCCTTGGCGATGTCCGCGGAGGTGTGGATGTCGCCGTCGGCAAGCACATGCACGTAGCGGCCCCCGGTTTCATCCAGGTAGTCGCGGCGAGCGGCCGCAACGTCCGCGATGGTGGTCGCCATCGGGATATCAATGCCGAGAGTCTCCGGGTTAGTGTTCACGCCGGAGCCGACGATGATGCCGGCCGCGCCCGCGCGCATAAGGTGCAGGGCCGTGGTGTAATCCGCCACGCCACCAGCAATCACCGGGGTATCCAGTGAACCGATGAATTCCTTGAGGTTGAGCGGCTCGCCGCCGGTTTGCACGTGCTCGGCGGAAATCAGCGTGCCGTGGATGAACAACAGCTCTGCACCGGCCTTGATGACCACCGGGGCGAGCTCGCGGGCACGCTGCGGGGACACGCGCACGGCCACGGTGACGCCGGAATCGCGCACCTGCGCGATGCGCTCGGCCAGCAGCTCTTCATTGAGGGGTGCGGCATGCAGCTCCTGCAGCGTAGACAGGTCGCCGAAGTTCTCCGTCACGCGGGCAATCGCGCCCTCCAAGTCCTCGTGGCGGCCCCACAGGCCCTCTGCGTTGATGACACCGAGACCGCCCTGCTTGCCCATCTCAATGACGAACTCGGGAGTGGCAAGAGCATCAGTCGGCGCCGAGACGAACGGAACGTCGAAGGTGTAGGCGTCAATGTTCCAGGAGGTGTCCACGTCCTTGGAGGAACGCGTACGACGGGTAGGCACCAGGGACACCTGGCTGAGGTCATAGGTGCGGCGTGCCTCGCGGCCGACGCCAATTTCTACGTAATCACGCATGATGAGTCCTTAGCGGTAGTTCGGAGCTTCGACGATCTGCTGAAGGTGGTGCGGGTGAGACTCCTTAAGGCCCGCAGCGGTGATTTGGACAAACTGCTTGGTCTTCAGCTCGGCCAAGGTTGCGGAACCGGTGTAGCCCATGGAGGCACGCAGGCCGCCGACAATCTGGTGAACAATGGCATCAATGTCACCGCGGAACGGCACGCGGCCCTCCACGCCTTCTGGCACCAGCTTATCCTCGCTACGCACATCCGCCTGGAAGTAACGGTCCTTAGAGTAGGACCGCTTCTCACCCGTAAGCCCGCGACCCTGCATCGCGCCCATGGAGCCCATGCCACGGTAGCGCTTGTACTGCTTGCCCTGGACCACGACGATATCGCCCGGGGACTCGGTAGTGCCCGCCAGCATGGAGCCCAGCATGACGGCATCCGCACCGGCGGCCAGCGCCTTGGCAATATCACCGGAGTACTGCATACCGCCGTCCGCAATGACCGGCACACCCGCCGGACCAGCTTCGGCGGCGGCTTCCATAATGGCGGTAATCTGCGGCGCGCCCACGCCTGCGACCACGCGGGTAGTACAGATGGAGCCGGGGCCAATACCGACCTTGATGGCATCCGCGCCGGCCTCAATCATGTCGCGGGCAGCAGCACGGGTGGCTAGGTTGCCGCCGATGACGTCGACGCGGTCACCGAAGTCCTTCTGCACGCGGGAAACCATCTCAAGCACGCGGTTGTTGTGGGCATGGGCGGAGTCGACGACGAGGACGTCCACGTCGGCGTCGACAAGCTGGCCCGCGCGCTGATAAGACTCCTCACCAGTACCGATACCCGCCGCCACGAGCAGACGCCCGGAGGAATCCTTGGAGGCATTCGGGAACTGCTCAGTCTTGACAAAGTCCTTAACGGTGATGAGGCCGACGAGCTTGTTGTCATCATCGACGATGGGCAGCTTCTCCACCTTATTAGCGGACAGCAGCGCCAGCGCCTCTTCCTTGCTGACACCTTCCTTGGCCACAACCAGCGGCATCGGCGTCATAATCTCGGAGACGGTGCGGGAGAAATCCGGCTCGAAGCGCATGTCACGGTTGGTGCAGATACCCACGAGGACGCCCTGCTTATCGACGACCGGCAGGCCCGAAATCCGGTACCGCGCGCACAGCGTATCGATTTCGTCGATAGTCATGTCCGGGGTGGCAGTCACGGGATCGGTGACCATGCCAGATTCGGAACGCTTCACAATCTCAACCTGTTGCGCCTGGTCCTCCGCGGACAGGTTGCGGTGCAGGACACCAATGCCACCCTGGCGGGCCATGCCGATGGCCATGCGGGCTTCGGTCACCGTATCCATCGCGGCGGAAGCCAGCGGCACTCCGAGGCGAATGTTGCGGGTGAACTGCGCCGAGGTATCCACCTCGGAGGGAACGACGTTGGATTCTGCCGGAAGCAGCAAAACGTCATCGAAGGTGAGGCCGTAGAGTGCAATCTTGTCGGGGTTGTCTCCGCCGGTGTGGACGTGGCTCATGAGGGTAAAGCTCTCCTAAACTGACCGAATAGTTGTATGCGGTGATCCTCACTGTAGTGCGTGTGCAGCTCATAGTGGTAGCCGTACCCGCGCAAGAGAATTGCTATGCGGGCGCCAAGTCAATAGGCTCGCAGACGTGAACTTTTTCGCCAACATGCCCCGCGATCCTTTCGCGGACGATCCGAACGACCCGGCTTCTTTCCTCGAGGAAGAGGACCACGTCGAACCGCTGTCCGAGGAGGACCGCCTCGGCGTCATTCATGATCTCGCCATGGTCCAGGAATTTGCGCGTGTCTTAAGCCCGCGCGGCATCGACGGCATTTTCTTCTTCTGCGAAGACTGCGAGGAAAACCACTTCTACGAGTGGCACATCTTGGCCGCCAATATGCAGGCCACCCTCCAGGGCCAGCTGGCACCGGTCCATGAGCCAGGCGCGGAGCCGGACCCAGCGCGCTATGTGCCGTGGGATTATGCGGTGGGCTATCTCGACGGTATGGATTCGCGCTACTAGCGCGCGGTTGGACACATAAAAAGAACCTCTCCCCTTGATGCTGCTCGGGGGAAGAGGTTCTTTTTGTTTTACTGCTGGAACTGCGCCGGCGGGAGACCGTTGCCCTCTGGCGCGTCCTCGGGTGCCGTATCCGGTGCCGGCTGCTGCGGGGCTTGCTCGCCACCGCCCGGTTCAGCGGGCTCCGGGTAGTTCTGCGCCGGCGGGTTCAGCGGATTGCCTACTGAGACCGTGCTCGTGACCACAACAGTAGAGACCGCAGTCTGGGTCTGGGTTACGGTCACCGGCTCCTGCGGCGGCTGCTCCTCCTCTTCCACCGGTGCGGGCTTCTCCACTGTCTGCGTTGCCGTCACCGTGGCGCGTGGCTGCGGCTTGGCCGGGCGCTCAGGCTGCTCTGCGCGTTCCTGCTTGGCTTGGTCCACCATCTTGCGGGCTTCTTCCAGCAGCTGGCGGGTACCATCCATGTCTCCTTGAGCGGAGCGCTTTTCCATTTCATCGAGCGTGCCAGCTAGCTCCACGACGGAAACGTCCTGGTCTTCCGCACCGAAGAGAGACTGGTTAACACCATAAAGCGGGGAACCCGGGCCAGCGTTAACAATCACCGCGCCAGAGCCGGCGATGAGCAGCGTTGCCGCGGCTGCGCCAATGAGACCGTGCATAAGAGGCTTGCTGCGACGGCGGCGGCGCGCAGAGGCCAGAGAGATTACGGCAGGTTCCTCGTCCGCGCCTTCGATGAGCGGAGCCGGAGGCATCTGCTTCTCGACGTCCCCACGCAGCCCCAACAGGAGCCCCGCCAACTCATCATCGCCGCCCGTGGGGTCAATGCCTTCGGAGAGACTGGTGAGGAATGCATCATCGTCAACCAAGGGCTGCAGCTGCTCAGCGACGCCCTGCTGAGCCTGCTCCTTCTTTGCCATGATGTCCTCCCTTCCTTGATAGAGAATGATTTTAAATTGTCCGTGCCAAGTGCCGTATATCTCAGTCCGCGCTCGAATCGAGAGACTTTCGCAATTGCGCCAGCGCACGATGCTGTGCCACGCGGACTGCGCCAGGAGTTGATTCCACAATCTCAGCGGTTTCCTCTGCCGACAGTCCTACGAACACACGCAAGATGATGATGTCCTGGGCCTTGTCACTTAACGTATCGAGCAACGCACGCACTCTGTTACTACCATCCATGACCAGCGCGGATTCTTCCGGAGTGGCGTCGTCAGCCGCGTCTTCGGGAACCTCGTCGGTGGGGTTGGTCTGGTCGCGGCTGAGCGCGCGGTGGGCGTCGGTGACTTTGTGGGATGCGATGCCGTACACATAAGCCATAAAGGGGCGGCCTTTGTCCTTGTACGTGCTAATCGACGTCGCCACGGCCAAGCAGATCTCCTGTGCTACATCCTCCGCCGTGGGTTGGCGGTGGCCGCCGATGCGCGCGCGGCAATAGCGCAGGACCTGCGGGTGGATGATGCGCATGATGTCTTGCAGGGCGCGGCGGCTACCGTCGACAGCCAGCGGAACGAGGTCCGCCAATTCCTTTTCGCTGTCGCGCTTCGATGCCGTTGCCGCATCGCTCGCGCCTGTAGCTTTGGTAGCCACTGCCATCCTTGCTTGTTCTTCTTGCCGTATTATTTCGCTTTATTTCTTCGCGTTGTGCACAAATATCATGTCACACCCGTGAGCTGAATCCCGAAACGACGGGCATATTCCCCATTCTTAGCCCACCATAAAAAAGTTCATATACCGTTCACCTTGCGCATAAACGCAGGTCAATCTGCACAAAACCGGACACCTTGTCAGGGTTATACCTGAATGTCAACAAGGTGTAACGTGTCGTTCACCCAAGGCAGTCACACTTCATTCTCGTCTCACCCCGGCACTCACGGAGTCATGTTTTCGGTGGCAGTCGTGTCCTCGTGTCCGGGCGCTCTATCTTCAACGAAGGAGAATCGAACGTGTCTCAGTCATTCCTGCTCCCCGGGCCGAATGCGGACTTTTGGGATTGGCAGCTCCAGGGCGCATGCCGTGGAGAAAACTCTGACGTGTTCTACCACCCGGACGGCGAGCGCGGTCGCGCCCGCGCTCAGCGCGAGAACCGCGCCAAGGCAATCTGCCACACCTGCCCGGTCATCGAGCTGTGCCGCGAGCATGCTCTGGCTTCCGGCGAGCCTTATGGCGTCTGGGGCGGCATGAGCGAATCCGAGCGCGTGGTGGCTTTGCGCTCGCGCCGCACCCACGCCACCGTGAGCGCCTAGCCTGCGGCGCCCAACCGAGTGCCCCTAGCCTGCGGCGCCTTTTCGTGCGCGCCTAGCAGTGTGCGCTTGGCCTCCTCGGAGCACCTGCTTCGAGTGAAGTTTCTTTAAGTAGCATCACGCGGCTACACCACCTGGGCCAGATAACGGGCCGTCACCGTGCCCGTCTCTAGGAATTCCCGCGGCGAACACGCAGCGACAATCTCGCCGCCCGCGGACCCTGCGCCGGGCCCGAGGTCGATGATGTGATCCGCATGCGCCACAACGGCACGGTGGTGCTCGACGCAGATGAGGGTGAGGGAGGAGTCCACGAGGTCGTCGAAAAGCGCCAGCAGCGTATTGACGTCCTCGCGGTGCAGGCCTACCGTGGGCTCGTCGAGGACAATGATGTCGGCCGTAGCCTTGCGGTCACACAGGCGCACCGCCAGCTTCAAGCGCTGGCGCTCGCCGCCAGACAACGTGGAAAGCGGTTGGCCCAGCGTGAGGTACCCCAGCCCCACGGCCACGAGCTGCTCGCACACGCGCTTAGCCGCCGGAACCTTGGCCACCGTGCAGTACTCGACGGCCTCTACCGCAGGCAGGGCTAATACGTCGGCGATATTCTTGCCCGCCAGCTCGTAGTCCAGAACGTCGGCGGCAAAGCGGCGGCCCTCGCACACCTCGCAGGGCACGTCGGCGCTATCCATCGCACCAAACTCGACGGTCACCACGCCGGCACCGGAGCAGGCCGGGCACGCGCCGTCGGAATTGAAGGAAAACATCCCGGGCGTCGCGCCCTCGTTGGCTTTAGCGAAGGCCTTGCGCAGCGCATCCATCGCACCGGTGTAGGTAGCCGGGTTAGAGCGCCGCGAGCCAGACAGCGGAGACTGGTCGACGATAAGAACGCGATCGCTGTCCGGCACACAGTTCATCAGCGAGGACTTACCCGACCCCGCCACGCCGGTAATCACGGTGAGCACACCAAGCGGGATGTCCACGTCGATGTTCTTCAGGTTATTGCGGCTCGCCCCGCAGATCTCCAGCACCCCGGTGGGCGTGCGCACCTCCTCCTTGAGCTGGACCTTTCCACTCATGGTCGGCGCGTCGCCAACGGAAACAATCTCACCGCCTGCCGCACCTGCGCCTGGACCGAGTTGAACCACGCAATCCGCAATGGCCATCGTCTCCGGATTGTGCTCTACGACGAGCACCGTGTTGCCCTTATCGCGCAACTGCAGCAGCAACTCGTTCATGCGCGTGACGTCGTGTGGATGCAGACCGGCGGTGGGCTCGTCGAAGACGTAGGTGACGTCTGTCAGCGCCGAGCCGATGTGGCGCACCATGCGCGTGCGTTGCGCCTCGCCACCACTAAGGGTGCCGGTTGGGCGCTCCAGCGTAAGGTAACCCAGCCCCAAATCGAGGGCTGCTTCCAACCCGCGCAGCGGGGCTGCAGCAAGGGGTGAGGTGAGGGTGCGGAGCCAGGAGGAGGCGTCGGCAAGCTCCATGGCGCACACGTCCGCGATGGAGACGCCATTGATGTAGGACTCCCGAGCATGCTGCGCAAGGCGCGTGCCATGGCAGTCCGGACAGGCGACAAAGACCACTGCGCGTTCCACAAACGCACGCATGTGCTTCTGCAGGGATTCCACGGGTTTGCTCAGCACGTTGGTCTTGAGCCGCGTGACCAGTCCCATGTAGCTCATGTTGATGCCACCGACCTTGACTTTGGTCTCGGTCTCATAGAGGTCGCGCTTCTGCTCCTCGGTGAAATCCTTGACGGGCACGTCGGCCGGGTAGAGCCCGGATTCGGCGTAGGCGCGCCACATCCATGAATCCGCCTTCATTCCGGGGTAGACGATGGCGCCGTCGTTGAGGGACAGGGACTCATCGACGAGCTGGCGCTTGTCGACGTCCCCCACCTCTCCCCTTCCCTCACACCTCGGGCACATGCCGCCGGTGCGCTCGAAGCGGCGGACCTCCTTGACACCATTGACCTCGATGGCGCCCTGGCCGGAAGCGGAGGGAACGTTAAAAGAGTAGGCTGCGGGCCCGCCGGCGCGAGGTTCGGCGAGGCGGGAGAAGAGCACGCGGAGATGTCCGGTGATGTCGGTGGCGGTGCCGAAGGTGGAGCGCGCGGAGGCTGCCATGGGTTCTTGGCCTACGACGATGGCGGCGGTCAATCCTTCGAGTTGGTCCACGTCGGGCCGCGGTGGCGCTTGCATGAAGCCTTGGACGAAGCCGGGGTAGGTTTCGTTGATGAGCCGCTGGGATTCGGTGGCGATGGTGTCGAAGACTAGGGAGGTCTTGCCAGAACCGGACACGCCGGTGAAGACAGTGAGCGCGCGTTTGGGGATGCGAGCGTTGACGTTCTTGAGGTTGTTTTCGCGAGCGCCAGTGACCGTGATGAATTCTTGTTCCACGGCTCCACAGTCTAGTAACGAGGGCGAAGCTTCCCATCCCATGGCGAAGGCCCGCCGTGCCCCACAGGTTGTGCGGGCGGCGGGCCTTCCTTGCGGCAATGTGGGAAGCTCCTGCTTCCCACGCACACGTTTTAGTGCGCGTGCGCGTGGCCGGACTGTGCCGGTTCTTCTTCGGCAGGCTTTTCCACAACGGAAGCCTCGGTGGTGAGAACCATGCGGGCCACGGAGGCGGCGTTCACGACGGCGGAGTGGGTTACCTTCACCGGGTCGATGATGCCCTGCTCCAGCAGGTTGCCGTACTCCAGGGTGGCGGCGTTGAAGCCCTCACCGTTGGGCAGCTCGGCAACGCGGGCCACCACGACGGAGCCATCCAGGCCGGCGTTCTCAGCAATCCAGTAGGCCGGGCGGGTCAACGCGCGGGATACTGCCAGCACACCAATCTTGGCCTCGCCCTCGAAGTCCTCAGCGAAGGACTCGAGCTCCTTGGAGATCTGGACCAGTGCGGAACCGCCGCCGGCGATAACACCTTCCTCAACGGCCGCGCGGGCGGCGTTGATGGCGTCCTCGACGCGCAGCTTGCGCTCGTTGACCTCGGTCTCGGTAGCGGCGCCAACGCGGATAACGGCAACGCCACCGGAGAGCTTGGCCAGACGCTCCTCGAGCTTCTCCTTATCCCAGGTGGAATCGGTGCGCTCGATTTCGCGGCGCAGCTGCTCGCGGCGCTCCTCGACGGCCTCTGCGGTACCTGCACCATCCACGATCACGGTGTCTTCCTTGGACACGGTGACGCGGCGGGCGGAACCGAGAACCTCGGGGCCGACCTCCTTAAGGTTGATGCCAACCTCCGGATCGACGACGGTAGCGCCGGTAACAACAGCCAGGTCATCCATGAAGCCCTTGCGGCGCTCGCCGAAGTACGGGGACTTCACTGCGGCGACCTTAAGGACCTTGCGGATGGAGTTCACCACGAGCGCCTGCAGCGGCTCGCCCTCGATGTCCTCAGCAATGATGAGGGTCGGGCGCGAGGACTCCGCGATCTTCTCCAGCAGCGGCAGGAAGTCCGGCAGGGAGGAGATCTTGTTGCGGACGAGGAGAATTGCGGCGTCGTCCAGCACGGCGTTGTAGGTCTCCTCCTCCGTTGCGAAGTACGGGGAGAGGTAGCCCTTGTCGAAGGAAATACCCTCGGTCACGTCCACAGCAGACTCGATGGTCTGGGACTCCTCGACGGTGACAACACCGTCCTTGCCCACCTTGTCCATAGCGCCGGCGACCATCTCGCCGACCTCCGCATCGCGGGAGGAGACGGTGGCAACCTGAGAGATCTCCGCGGAGGAGTTCACCGGGGTGGCGCGCTTCTTGAGCTCCTCGACGACCTTTTCAGCGGCCGCCTCGATGCCCTTGTTGAGCTCCACCGGGTTAGCGCCGGCAGCAACGTTGCGCAGGCCCTCAAAGACGAGCGCCTGGGCCAGCAAAGTGGCGGTGGTGGTGCCGTCACCGGCGATGTCGTTGGTCTTAACAGCCACGGACTTCACCAGCTGGGCGCCGAGGTTCTCAAACGGGTCGTCGAGGTCAATGTCGCGGGCGATGGTGACACCGTCGTTGGTGACGGTCGGGCCACCGAAGGCCTTGGACAGCACGACGTTGCGGCCGCGGGGGCCGAGGGTGACCTTGACGGCGTCGGCAAGCGTGTCTACACCGCGCTGGATGCCCTCGCGGGCCTCCTGGTCAAATGCAATCAGCTTTGGCATAGGGTTAATCGCCTACTTCTCGATGACAGCGAGCAGGTCACGAGCGGACAGCAGGAGGTACTCCTGGCCGTCGTACTTCAGCTCGGTGCCGCCGTACTTGGAGAAGATGACGGTGTCACCCTCGTTAACGCCAACCGGAACAACCTCGCCCTTGTCGTTGGTGCGGCCCGGGCCTACAGCTACGACGGTGGCCTCCTGCGGCTTCTCCTTTGCGGAGTCCGGGATAACAAGGCCGGATGCAGTGGTGGTCTCAGCTTCAACGATCTGGACGAGGACCTTGTCCTCCAGCGGCTTGATGTTTGCCATGATGATTTCCTCCAAAGTGTTCTCAATGCGCGCCCATATGAGCGCGCGTGTGCCGGTTGTGGGTAGCCCAGCACAGCCGTCGTCGCGGGTGAACAACTGTGGGTCAAAACAACCTGACTAGCACTCTACCCGCGCGACTGCTAGCCCTCAACGTTGTGGGGCGCTAACTCGTTCGCCCTGCGCGAACGCCAGCTCTCGCGCGCGCGAGAGTTATCACGTTTCGCCTCACGACCTCGACTAATGCGAAATCAGAAACGCAAACGTGTGAAAACAAAAGAGACGCGCGGGCCCTGTGGGGGCCGTTGCGTCGTGGGAAGGGGCGTTAGCGCTGTTTAAACCTGCTTATCCGAGTTGATAACGGCGGCGCGCCACAGCTGGTACTCCTCCGGGTTGTCCTCGTGGTAGGTCTTCACGGCGCGGATGCCGTACTCGACGGCTTCCTTGACCTCGTCGATGTTCTTGTCATCGCCATCAGCGGCGACGAAAATAACCGGGCCACAGATGGAGCGGATCGGGTCCTGGAGGAAGGCAGAGTTGCCGGTATCAGCGGCGTTGCGGGCCAGGGACGCCACTGGGTTCGGGTCGGCGCCTTCGGCCTTGGCGTTCGGGTTAAACAGCGCAGCGTAGGTCTGGCCATCATCCTGGAAGGCAACAGAAACGCGGTCCTCGGTGGTACCGCCGAGGAACTGGTTGGCGTGCTCGAGTTCGAACTCGATGGTGCGGCGGGACAGGTCCGGGTTGACGAGGAAACCAGTGGTCATAACGACAGCTCCTTGATTGGCGGGTGAGAAAGAGTCGCCTGCCAGACTACCGGTGCGCTGGGCTTCCCGCATCCGCTAGCGCGCAGCGGCGACGAGCGGAATTTCCACCTCTAGTTGGGTATCGGTCCCGCAGTCCAGCCCGGAAGGCTCTGCGCCTTCATGGATGAGTTGGGCGGCGATAGCGGCAATCATGAGGCCGTTGTCGGTGCAGAGGGAAAAGCGCGGCACGCGCAGCTCAATACCGGCGGACTCGCAGCGCTTCGCCGCCAGCGCGCGCAGCCGGGAGTTGGCCGCCACGCCGCCACCGAGCAGCAGCACCTTGGCGCCGGTGTCCTGGCAGGCGCGCACCGCTTTGGCGGTGAGCACATCGGCCACCGCCTCTTGGAAGGATGCACACAGGTCCTCCACCTGGATTGTCGAGCCTTCGCGCTCGGCTTTTTCCACGTGGCGCGCCACCGCGGTCTTGAGGCCGGAAAAGGAGAAGTTGTGGCGGTTGGGCCCGCGCAGGTCCTCGGCTTTGGACAAACCTCGCGGCAAGTCGATGGTGGGCTCGCCTTGGGCGGCCAGCTTATCGATGACTGGCCCTCCCGGATACCCCAACCCCAGGAGGCGGGAGACTTTGTCGTAGGCTTCGCCGGCGGCGTCGTCAAGCGTGGTGCCTAGCTCCCTCATGGGTTTGCCCACTGCCTCAACTTCGAGGAGCTGTGTGTGGCCGCCGGAGACGAGCAGGGCCACCGAGTGCGGCAGCTCCTCGCCCTCCAGGTTGGCCACCGCGACGTGTCCGCCGAGGTGGTTGACGCCGTAGAAAGGCACGCCCCACGCGGAGGCGAAGGCTTTGGCGGCAGAAGCACCGACGAGGAGTGCACCGGCCAGGCCCGGCCCCACGGTGGCGGCGACCGCATCAGGCTTGTCGACGCCCGCCTCCTTAAGCGCCGCCGTCATCACCTGCGGCATGGCCTCAAGGTGGGCACGGGAGGCGATTTCCGGAACCACGCCGCCGAAGCGGGCGTGCTGCTCCATAGAGGAGGCGACGACGTTGGCGCGGATCTCCATGTGGCCGTTGTCAGACAGCTCGATGATGCCCACGCCGGTTTCGTCGCAGGAGGACTCGATGCCGAGGATTATCATCTCTCACTCTTTCGTGGTCGGTACATGGTGTGGGCGTCCGCGCCGGAAGGCTGGTAGTAGTTGCGGCGCAGGCCGTTGATGACAAAATCATAGGCCTCGTAGAGGCGGATGGCGGGATCGTTACCCACGCGGACTTCGAGGAAGATAGGTGCGTCGTGGCTGTCGGCGAGTTCGACGATGGCATCCATCATCATCCGCGCGATGCCGCGGCGCTGGGCCTCGGGTGCGACACCAATGGTGCGGATTTCGTACTCCGGCCACGCGGCGGGGCCCATGCGGCCGACGCCGGCATAGCCTACAACGTGGTTGTCATCGCAGTCTGCGTGGTTGTCATTATGGCCCACGCGGTTGTCATCATGGTCGACGTGGTTGACGCTTGCGTCAACCACCCAGTAGGTGGTGTGCCCCGCAGCAAGTTCCTGTTCGAAGGCGCGGGCAGGCCAGGGGCTTTCGCCGGGGAAGAGGACTTTTTCCAGCTCGGCGCAGCGGGGGACATCGCCAAGCGTGAACGGGCGCAATCTCATGATTCAGTAATGTCAATGCCGCCGATGAGCGCCGTTGAACGAGGCGTGGCCTGCGGGACTTTCGCATCGGGGCGGCGCAGGTAGAGCGGTACGAGCGGGGCCGGTTCGGACTCGAGGTCAGCGCACGCGACGAGACCCGCAGCGCGCGGGGTATCCCATTCGCGGGAAAGGCCGGTGAGGGCCTCGGGAAGGCGCGGTGCGATAGCCTCCGGGAAGATCAGGCGCGGGGAAAAGCCTGCAGGCACCGTGAGATCTTCCGGCCTGGTGACCTTCGGTCCGCTGACGCGGTTCCCCTCAGAGTAGGTGGCCCAGTAGACCTCCTTGCGGCGGGCATCGATGCCCACGAGCCACTCCCCTTCGCGGCCCTGCGCGATGGCATCGAGCGTGCACACGCCATGCACGGGCAGCCCCAAAGCCACGCCCAGAGCGGAGGCCGTCGCCATGCCCACACGCAGGCCGGTGAAGGGACCCGGACCGGTGCCGACGACGATGGCGGAGAGGTCGGGGTAGGTCAGGGAGGCGTCGTTAAGCAGCTGCTCAATGGTGGGAATGAGCTGCTCGTTGTGAGCACGCGTATCGCTAACGACGCGGTCGACGCTGTCACCCGTGGTGGTATCGACGATGCCCGTGACGAGGTCAGTCGTGGCAGTGTCGAGTGCGAGAACCTTCATTAGCCTGCGAAGTGCCAGCGAGTGGAGTCGTCATCCTTCTCAGCGCGCAGGAACTGCATCGGCTGCTGCGGCTGCACCGGGTACACTGCGGCGATGTCCTGGCCCTGAGCCTTCGCCGCCTCAACCTGCGTGAGCACATCACGGCACAGGTCAACGTTGGAGCGCTGCAGCTTCTCCGCCGAGTACTCCTGCTCAGTCGACATGGTGACGAAGTAGTTCACGTCATCAGCCACCTTGCCGTCCTCGAAGTCGATGCCGGCCTCGGCCGCGGGAATATCAGAAAGCTGCTCCTCCGTGGTGCCCGGGCACACGATGAGGCCCGCAACCTCCTCAGGGCCGTAGACATCCGGCACAATAAGCGCAGCGAAGTCGAGGTTCTTTGGGTACTTCTCCAGGGTTTCCGCCAGAGTCGAGGACGAGTCTTCCTCCGTGTGGGTCATCGACAGGGCGATGAGCGCTGCAAGGAAGACGGCGAAGCCGCCGATGACGACAGTGGTAATGAATTGGCCAAGCTTGTTCATAAAGATTAAATCGCTCCTAAAAAAGGGAGGTGCAGTACGTGCTCATCCTACGTGACTGCCCTCCCCTGCCCCTGCACGACCCAGTGCAGGAACTCGTTAGACGATGATCAATGCCAGCATCTGACACATGAGAATCTTGCCGATAATGGTGGTCGGATACACCGTGGCATAGCCGCGTTCCGCCAGCTGGGTACCGGTCTGCGAGTTCAGGTAGGCCATCACTGCAGGGTTAGTAGTCATACCAGCGGCCACGCCCATGGACTCATCAAACTTAAGGCGCAGAACCAAGGTGCACACGATACCCAAGCCGATGGCAGCAACGAGGGACAGAACCAGGCCCACGCCCATGTACTTCAGCGACACCGGATCAGAGAGAGCATCACGGAACTGACCACCGGCAGAAGTACCCACGCCCGCCAGGAAGAGTGTGAGTCCCAGGGTAGAAATCGTCTGCTTCGCGTGGAATGGCATCTGCCAGTGGATGCGGCCGGTACGGCCCAGGGCACCAAGAATGAGGCCCACCACGATGGGTCCGCCACCGAAACCGAAGGACAGCGTCGTGCCGCCGGGCAACGGAATTGGGATAGCGCCGAAAAGCAAACCAATGAGCAGGCCGAGGGCAAAGGGGAGCAAGTCCACGTTGCCGAGCTTGGACTCGGAGTCACCGAGGAAGTTTCGGACGTCGTCAAGCCGGCCCGGAGCAGTGACCACACGGACACGGTCCGAGTAGTAGAGCACGGTGTTGTCGTTCGGCACGATTTGGGTATCACCGCGGCGAATACGGGCAATGAGGAAGCCCTGGCTCAACGTATCCAATTCCCCAATCGTGCGGCCGGCTACGTTTGGATTCGACACCGTGAGACGGCGGTAGATCAGGCCGTCTTCCTCGTGGAGGTGCACCTCGATTTCTTCACCCAAGATGGCAATCGCGCGCTCCAACGACGGAATCGTGCCGTTAAGCAGAAGCTCCATACCCGCATGCAGCTCCATGTCTGGATCAGCAAGGACGTGCTCGTTGGACTTGCGGAGGCAGCGGGTAGCGATGACGGCCTCACCCGTGTACTCCGCAATTTCGCCCACGGTCACGCCAGGGTCCTTGGTCAGGCGCACGGCCTTCCACTTGAGGGGCTCAGAGAGCATGCCTTCCTCTTTGGCATCTTCGACGTGGTTGACGCGGAAGACCTTGGCGCCAATCGCAGCCACCAGGATGGTGGCGATGATGCAGCCTGGGTACGCCAGGGAGTAGCCAACGACAGGCGCGCTGTTTCCTCCCAGGGTTTCCACCACCGCAGCCATACCCGGCGTAGAGCTCTGGGAGCCGGCTAGCATACCGACGGCTTGCGCTGGGTCAAGGTCGAACATGCGCACCGCACCAGCAGTCAAGCCGGCGAGGACGAAGAAGAAGACAATGACGACCAGTGACATCTTCCAACCACGGCGGCGGAAGTCCTCAAAGAAGCTGCGGCCGAAGTTTAGACCGATGACGTAGACGAAGATGGCGAGGCCAAACTGGTACACGAATGGTGGGATCACAATGTCCGGGTTAGCTGCGGACAGGCCTAGGGCGACGAACATGGCTGCCGCCGCGCCGAGCGAGATACCAAAGAAATTGATCTTGCCGATGGCCAAACCCACCGCCATGATCAAGAAGAGAGTCAACAGGGGTTGCTCGGCGAGAAACGTCAGCACATTAATTCACCCATTTCCACGAAAAAACACGGCTATCATCCTCTGCGTCACGATTGATCGAGACGAACAGATAGGAATCTGACAGACGCTCCATGAAGCCACCACCCCATTCGGCAACGACAACAGCGCTGTCGATATCGGTGTCCAAGTCTAAACTATCCAACTCCCCTAATGGATCATCAGAATGGTCAAGAAGACGGTAGGCATCGACGTGAACCAACGCCGGCCCACCCACGATTGAGGGGTGTTCCCGGGCAATGACGAACGTCGGCGAGGTCACCCTCCCCTTTACCTGCATACCGCTGGCAATCCCCTGGGTAAAAGCTGTTTTTCCGGCCCCCAAAGGTCCGTCAAGAATGACCAAATCCCCGGCTTCCAGTGCTGCACCGAGCTCTTCGCCGAGCGCATGGGTGTCTTCAACTGCAGCGGCAGTACGAGTGCCCTCGTGGGGAAAATCACTTCGCATTGTTATCTCCTTCACGGTAAAAACGCTCGGTGCGCCCGGTAGGGCGGCATACAATTTCATAGTTAATAGTCCCCGCCGCCTTCGCGAGCTCCGTGGCACTCATTCCGCCTTTACCGAAGATAACGGCGCGATCCCCCGCTTTCACTCCACGCTCATTGGCGCCAAGGTCCACGATGATCTGGTCCATGCACACGCGGCCCACCTGCGGGTAGAGCTCACCGCCGAGCCCCACCTGCAGTGCTCCTTGAAAGGCTCGCGGTAGTCCATCGGCATAGCCCACCGCCACAGTGGCCAGCTGGCGGTCGCTGTCGGCGGTCCACGTTAGACCGTAGCTTGTGGACTCCCCTTCCGAAATCGGCTTCACGGCCACCACGGAGCTCTCCCACGTCATTGCTGGAATCAGTCCATGGTCGCTCCCAGCCACGGGTTCGAGCCCATAGAGAGCCACGCCGACGCGCACCTGGTCAAAACGTGCGGAAGGACGCGTGAGTGCCGCTGGGGAGTTGGCCACGTGGTTGACCGGGCACTCAAGGCCGAGGCCACGGGCACAGGCTAAGGCCTCGCGGAATTCTGCCTCTTGGCGGTCATTGTGCGGATGCCCCGGCTCGTCTGCGCACGCAAAGTGGGACATGAGGCCAAGGACGGTGAGGGTGGGGGCGTCGCGAAGCAGTGCGAACGTCTCTTCCCACAGTTGCTTGTCGACGCCCGATCGGTGCATCCCCGTCTCCACCAACACGAAGACCTCGGCGCGGCGCCCAGTGGCAATCAGCGCACGGGCGTGCTCGAGAGACGGGATACCGATCTGAATGCCCGCATCCAACGCCGGCGTGAGGTCCTCCTTCGGATCCCACAGCCACGCTGCGATGGGGGTCTTTGGGATAACGCCACGCAATGCCACCGCCTCCTCCAGCGTGGCCACGCCGAAGGAATCTGCACCTGCTGCTTCCATGACGGGAGCGACACGCTCGATGCCGTGGCCATAGGCGTCTGCTTTGACCACACACATGAGGCGGGCTGGGGCCGCCACGTCCTTCATGTAGGCGACATTATGGGCAATGGCATCGAGGTCGACGGTGGTTTTCAGCATGTCCCTTATTGTGCCACGAGCGGGCAGGAGCCTTAGACTCGCTGCCCGCTCGATGGGGAGTGTGGATTTATTCCACGGTGACGGACTTCGCTAGGTTACGCGGCTGGTCGACGTCGTAGCCCTTGGCGGTGGCCACACCGCAGGCAAAAATCTGCAGCGGGACGGTAGCGAGCAGGGGCTGCATGAGCGTCGGCGCCTGCGGGATACGAATGATGTGGTTGGCGTAGGCCTCGACGGCTTCGTCGCCTTCCTCCGCAATCACGATGGTGATGGCACCACGGGCGCGGATCTCCTGGATGTTGGAGACCACCTTGGAGTGCAGGGAATCACGACCGCGTGGGGACGGAACGATGACGAAAACCGGCTGACCTTCCTCGATGAGGGCAATCGGGCCGTGCTTAAGCTCGCCGGCAGCAAAACCTTCAGCGTGGAGGTAGGCAATCTCCTTGAGCTTCAGCGCGCCTTCAAGTGCCACCGGGAAGCCAACGTGGCGGCCCAGGAAGAGCACCGACTTAGCGTTCTCCATGGCGTTGGCCAGGTCATAGACCTGCTTTTCGTTCTTGATGACAGCCTCGACCTTGTCCGGCATGGCGCGGAGCTCGTTGAGCACTCCAGTGACCTCGTCGGAGAACATGTTGCCGCGCAGGCGCGCCAGGTACAGGCCTAACAGGTACGTTGCAGTGATCTGCGCGAGGAAGGCCTTGGTGGACGCCACAGCGATCTCCGGGCCTGCGTGGGTATACAGTGCGGCATCGGACTCGCGCGGGATGGAGGAACCCTGGGTGTTGCAGATGGCAATCACCTTGGCTCCCTGCTGGCGGGCGTGGCGCACGGCCATGAGGGTATCCATGGTTTCGCCCGACTGCGACAAAGCCACGACGAGGGTCTTCTCATTCACGATGGGGTCGCGGTAACGGAACTCGTGTGCAAGCTCAACCTCACACGGAATGCGGCACCAGTGCTCGATAGCGTAGCGCGCAACGTGGCCGGCGTACGCGGCGGTACCGCAGGCAATAACAATGATCTTGTCGATGGACTTGAGCACCGACTCGTCGATACGGACTTCGTCGAGTACCAGGTTGCCGTTCTCATCCAGACGGCCCAGCAGCGTATCGCGCACAGCAGCAGGCTGGTCGTGGATCTCCTTCTCCATGAAGGAGTTGTAGCCGCCCTTCTCAGCAGCTGCGGCGTCCCACTTGATTTCAAAAGGCTTGCCCTGTGCAGGCTTGCCGTCGTAGTCAGTAATTTCAATCTCGTCCGCGGTAATGGTCACGACTTGGTCGTTGTCCATCTCCACGGCGGACTTGGTGTAGTCGATAAAGCCAGAAACGTCCGAACCCAGGAAGTTTTCTCCCTCACCCAGGCCGATAACCAGTGGCGAGTCACGGCGCGCTGCCACAATGCGATCAGCCTGGTCAGAGTGAATGGCGAGGAGGGTAAACGCGCCTTCAAGGCGAGCACAGGTCAGCTGCATCGCCTTGGTGAGATTCTCACCAGCTTCGTTGTGGAAGACGTCTGCCAATAACGTGGCGGCGACCTCGGTATCCGTTTCGGACACGAAGTTGTGGCCCTTGGCCTCCAGCTCGTGCTTCAGCTCGGCGAAGTTCTCGATAATGCCGTTGTGTACGACGGCGAGCTTGCCGCCATCCACCACGTGCGGGTGGGCGTTAAGATCCGTCGGTCCGCCGTGGGTAGCCCAACGGGTGTGGCCAATGCCTAGGACCGAATCCTTGAGCGGGCGGGCTTCGATTTCGGCTTCGAGCGCCGCCACCTTTCCGGCTTTCTTGCGCCAGCCGATGCCACCATCGGCATACATAGCAACGCCCGCGGAGTCATAACCGCGGTATTCGAGTCGGCGCAGGCCTTCCAGCACGACGTCTTGGGCATAGTAGTCACGACCATCAGTGTTATGGCCTACATATCCAACAATTCCACACATGAAACTGGATTTTACAGCACGTATCACCATGTTGACGGTCTGGGAGGGGCAGTTTTCTGCCGCGGGCCTGACCTTTGCAGAAACACTTTCCAATCCCCCTCCCCGTAACCTATTCCACCTGTGCGGGCAGTCTTTCCTCTATTCTGTAAAGCGTGTCTGCGAATTTGAAGAAGCATCTCGGTACGTTGTCCAAGCGCGGCCCGCACCGCGTCCTCGTTGGTGACCTGTCTTATGCAGGAATTGAGGGCAAGGTGTACACCCCGTCTGAAGGAAAAGGCCTGCCTGCTGTGGCCTTTGCCCACGATTGGACGAAGAGCATCAAGGATTACCACGCTACGCTGCGCCACCTTGCTAGCTGGGGCATCGTCGTCGTTGCTCCCGATACGGAAACCGGTGCTTTTGCCAAGCACCGCAACCTCGTTGCCGACGTTGAATCGGCCCTGCAGATTGCTACCGGCGTCAAGCTGGGCGCAGGCAAGATTTCGGTCTCCGCCTCCAAGTTGGGCGTGGTCGGCCACGGTATGGGCGGCGGTGTAGCTACGCTCGCGGCCGTGGATAACCCCAAGGTCCGTGTCGTAGCGGCTCTCTACCCGGCCGACACCTCACCGTCCGCGGTTAAGGCGGCCCACACTGTGAAGGCTCGCGGTCTTATTATCGGTTCTGGCCAGGATGACATCTTCCGCGCCGGTAACCCCGCCAAGCTGGCGAACGCTTGGGGCGGACCGGTGGCCTACCGTGAGATTGCTAAGGGCACGCAGTCGGGTTTCAGCGAAGATAAGTTCTTCAAGCTCGCGCTGGGCTCCGGCTTTTTCCAGGGCTCTGCAGTGGAGACCGCCCGCGGTCTCGTCACCGGGTTCCTTCTTAGCGAGCTAGCGGGTGAGTCCAAGTACGACGCTTTCGCGGCTGCCGACGCTTCCGCCAAGGGCGTAGAGAGCTTCACCGGTGAGGCTTTGGCCAAGCGCGCCGGCTTCGAACGCGACTAAATACGTTTCAACTAGAAGGCGCCGCAAGGCGCAACTCTTCCTTCGACTACAGCAGGACGGTCAGTTATCCGTCCTGCTGTAGTCGTTGCTGCTTTAGTTGTTGCAGTCGAGGAACTTCAAGAAAGTACCAGGCAATAAGTGCAATGCCCGGCAGAAGCAACTGAGCGGCCGTCCACAGCTTTATGTGCGCCATATCTCTGTCGTATTTAATCTCAATGCCAAGCACAACAAAAGCCACCAAGAGGTACAGCATGGGAAGAACGCCCCACAACACGTCATAAAGCCAAGGCACTGTCATGCGGCATTCTCCTCACCCTGGTTGATACGTGCAGTAGCCAGTAACGCCAAAGTATCACAAGGATTTAAAGGCAGACCAGACCTGTTCCTTTGCCTTTTGTCAGCCGCGTCTGAGCACCGATTGCACTTGACCCCGGGTGCGACCGCGACTTTGGCCTCGGCTACCCGGCGCGGGCCTCGACGGTTGGTTGCTTCTTTGCCCCTCTGGGTGCGTTTGGGCTTGAGCAGCGCGCTGCGCAGACTTTTCCAGGTCCTCTTGTGCTTTGGCCATCACCTTTTCAAACTCCAATAACCGAGCTGCGGTGCGCTCACGGAATCCGCGGGCAAACTCATCGAAATCGTTGTGCGGCATTACCACTGCCCTGCCTTTCGTGCGTGTACGGATGGAGATTCGGAACTCGGAGCTTCGGGAACATCATTCTGTTCCATCGGCGGAGCTGCATCCGGTTCGGGGGCCGGGGCTTCAGGCGCAGTAGCTCCAGCTGCCTGCACATGTGCGATTTTCTCTGGCGGCGGAGTCGGTTCCGGCACTGTATTGAGCTCAGGTGGCGGGGCGATCACGCCATCATCGCTTTGAGGCACCGGCTCGGGTTCGGGCGCAGGCTCCGGCTCAGGTTGGGGCTCTGGTGCGGGTTCAGGATCCGGTTCCAGCTCTGGCTCGGGCAAGTTCTCAAAGAAGTCTTTCGCGGCATCAGCCAGAAGACCCAGCCCCACTAGGGCAATGCCCACGCCGAGGATTCCCAAGACACCACTGCATGATTGTTCAGGAGTGCATTCCTCTTCATCGGCAGCCTCATCCGAGTCTTCGCAGTCCTCGATGTCCTCTTCTACCGTGTCAACATCCTCTGACTGCTCAGGTTCTTCTGGCTCTACTGGCTGTTCTGAAGGTATCAATTCCTCCGAAGGAACCTCCTCTACCGGAATTGGTGTTCCTGCATCTGCTGGCGTGGTGTTACAGTCCTGCTCCTCCTCACTCTTTTCGCTCTTGTCGCAGCCGCATGAGTGAGCGTTCTTCTCTTCCTGCTCCTCCTGGCAACCACAAGGTTTCACGGTGTCTTCAGCAGTCTCGGGCTCAGACTCTCGTTTTGGTTTTGGAACCTCGTCCTCTGGCTCCGGTGTGACAACACTCTGTGGTGTGGTCTCCGGTGGGCACGGCTCGGACACTTGCTGGGGCTCAGTCTGTGGATCGGTGTCCTTTTCTGGGACCGGCTGCCTTGTAGCTTCGGGTTCATCAGAAGGCTGCGGTTTCGGAGTCGGTTCAGGCTCCGAAGGTTGGCTTGGGGTAGGTGGGCTCGACGGCTCAGCTGGTGTAGCGGGCTGAGCAGGCGCCGTCGGCGTGGCTGGCGCGGTTGGCTCACACGGTTCAGGAGATGGCTGAGGACACTCCTGCTTATCCTCTTCGCGGCCGCACTCGGGGTTCGGAGGTGTTTCGGGGAGCTCACGCTCACACACCTCACTGCAGCGCCTTTCAAACTCGCAATAGCAGTTCTCGATGGCGGTATCGCGGTCACGACAGGTTTGCGTGATCGTGTCATTTGTCTGCTCAATAAGGTCACTGCCGATAGATGAGATACCAGGCGCAATGAGTTTTCCCAACGGGTGACGCTGCAGCAGCATCGTCAAAATGTTGAGTAGTGGAATGACTGCGGAAATGAGTTCCGTCAAGGCGGAATCGGAGACATCGACAACATCCTCAATGGCATCGGAGCATTGCTGCGCGGACTCCACGAGGTTATCGGCTTCGCGGCGTTCCTCTTCAAAGTCATCCTGAACGCCGCGCAAACGATCCATGATCGCTCCCCCGGCCAACGTCAACACGGTTCCAAGGAGAAATTCCTTCAGCCCATTGCCTCCACCCCAAGGCCGGCGAGCCCCCATCGCTGATGCAGTGCTGGCCACAAGGTCCCCAGGGTTGATTCCGTCGACCGAGCCGACCATATCCCCCAATAACCCAATTGGTGTGCTGGGCCCGGCGTAGCTGCCCATGCTCGCGGCTTGGAACTGGGACACCGCCTGTGAATAGTCTCCCAGCAGGGATTTAACCATCGTGGACACTAGTTCACCCCCGAGGTCTGCGCACCAAGGTGGCCAGCAAGGCCACGGTCTACGTCACCAAAGGCGTGCAGCTGTGCTCGGGCGGCATCAGCCGTCGCGGACATATTGTTCAAACGCCACGCCCCGCGCTCATGTAAGCGATTCAGTAGAGCTTGGATCTGCGCTCCATGTCCCCCAAAGTCCCTGCCTGCTGAAGCTTGCGGGAAAACCGGGACATCACTACTGTGAGCGTCGCTTTGCACGGCAGTCTGGTCAATAACGGTGCTCAGAAGCCTTGTTGCTTCATCCTCATCAAAAAATACGTCGGGCATAAACGCGCCCTCCTTCTCGTCCACAACGAACAGTTTTTCCTGCCCTTATTGGACTGAGAAAGCCTCCCCGCGGTTCCCCACCACAGAGAAAACACAAAACCCCAGGCCATACGGCCCAGGGTTGCGGTGAAATAAGTGGAACTAGACGGCGGCAACTGCCGCAGCAAGCTTGCCCGCTACCTTACGAGCGTGTTCCTTTTCAGCGGCCTCGACCATCACGCGGAAGAGCTCCTCGGTACCGGACGGACGCAGCAGTACACGGCCGGTGTCGCCAAGCTCTGCTTCCGCTTCGGCGATGGCTTCCTTGACCTCGGGGGCGTCGAGAATCGCAGCCTTGTCCGACACTGGAACGTTGATGAGAACCTGCGGCAGTACGGTCATGACCGAAGCCAACTCCTTGAGGGACTTCCCGGACTTAGCCATGCGCGCCATGATGGACAGGCCGGTCAGAGTTCCATCACCGGTGGTGCAATCATCCGGAAGCACAACGTGGCCGGACTGCTCTCCGCCCAAAGAGAAATCACCGCGGTTGAGCTCTTCGAGCACGTAGCGGTCACCCACAGCGGTCTCCTTGACCTCAATGCCCTGCTCCTTCATCGCGATCTTGAGGCCCAAGTTGGACATCACGGTAGCGACCAACGTGTTGAAGCGGAGGTCATTCTCCTCCTTCATACCCACTGCCAGCAGGGCCATAATCTGGTCACCGTCGACAACATTGCCCTCAGCATCGACTGCCAGGCAGCGGTCAGCATCGCCGTCGTGCGCCAGGCCCAAGTCTGCGCCGTGCTCCACGACGGCCTCCTGGGTCTTATCGATGTGCGTCGAACCGCAGTCCTCGTTGATGTTGAAAGCATTTGGCTTGTTGTGGATAGCAATAACCTCAGCACCTGCTGCTGCGTATGCTTCCGGCGCCACCTTGGAGGCTGCACCATTCGCAGTATCAACAACGACCTTGATACCGCTCAAATCTGTGGTAACCACCTCAGCTAGGTGCTTGAGGTAGCGCTCACGGCCATCTGGCGCCTCAGAGATAATGCGGCCAATCTTGGTCGCAGTAGGACCATCTTCCGTGAGATTATCCATAGCAGCCTGGATGCGATCTTCGACCTCATCCGGCAACTTCTTGCCACCCGCAGAGAAGAACTTAATGCCGTTGTCCGGCATCGGGTTGTGGGAAGCAGAAATCATCACGCCGAGATCTGCCCCAAAATCATCGGTAAGAAACGCGATGGCCGGAGTAGGCAGTACACCGACACGGACGACGTCGACGCCACGCGATGCCAAACCTGAGGCAATCGCCGCATCCAGCATCTCACCGGATACGCGAGGGTCACGGCCAATAATCGCGAGCGGGCGGCGCTCATAGGATTCACGGTCTGAAGTAAACACTTCCGCCGCGGCCTGGCCCAAGCGCAGCGCGAGAATCGGGGTGAGCTTCTTGTTCGCGAGGCCGCGAACTCCATCGGTTCCAAAAAGTCGAGTCATAGCTCTTAATTATGCCCTTTGACCCCCACTTACCGCAGGTTGGGGCTCTACACCCGTATTAAAACCTCAGCGCGATGCCGTGCGCTGGGAAACTCCCCGATTGACGCGCGCGGCGTGCCAACTTCTGCTTGAATGATGAACATGGCGGACGCAAAAGGCGTGATGAGCCGCACAGGCTCAAAGGGATTTCGAGCCCTCAAGACACTGACAGACGGTGTAATCACCAAGTTCAACATGGCGGCACTCGCTGTCGCAGCTGTCTTTCTTGTGCTTGGCAATACCGAACCAGCAAAAACTGAGGATCCTACGACCATCACTCCAGGTGAGACGGTAGAAGTAACGCCGGCCCAGGTGGTCTTCGATAAGCCGCGCATAGAGGACGGCCAAGTCCATGTCACCGCCACTGTACTCAATACTCAGGACGCAGCATTTTCGGACTTCCAGAAGATGTTTACGCTGACCAGGAATGGTGAGCCCCTACCAATTGACCAGTTTTCCGTGTCACCATCCCTACACAATGGGCCGGTAACGGTAGCCAACCCCGGGGTCCCCTTTGCTCTTGACATCATCGTGGATGACGTTCCCGGGACGGTGCTCACCCTCAACGACCTGACGGTACGCAAATCTAGGTTGGACATGTCCTACCGCTGGTTTGACCCCACACCCGTAGCAGAGATGGAGTTAGCATGACGCATCGCAAGTCTTCCGCTCGGCCCCTGCTCAACCGTAGAAAAGTACCGATGGTCGCCGTGGCCGCAGCGATCACCTCACTTGGCATTTTCATTAGTGACCAGATGCCGAAGCCACGTGATGTTGAGTTCGCCCACTTTGAATACACGGACGAAATCCCTGGGCACACGCGTATCAGCCAGGTAGAAGCCCATACCCGCCCACTGGCTGCTGCGGAATACGCAGAATTTACCGGCACGCTACCCGAAGGCGAAGAGCTCAACGAGCTATATGAAGTTGCCATTGACTTCACGCTGGAACGCACGCACACATACCCCTTGATTCCCAAGCTGGAAGACTCCCAAGGGCGTGTTTTCCGCACGTCTTCCCCACAATGTGACACTGAAGTGACCTCTTTACCCATGACGTGCACCAGTATCTTTGTACTTCCCAAAGACTCACTGGGGCCTGCCACTCTGGAGCTAGAGGTAGAAAACGTCCTCGGTGATTTCCACCAGCAGCCAGTGCCTATGGGCAAGGAGCTTCACACCGCCGTGGAGGTTAAAGCATGACGCAACAGGTCACAGCATCAAAAAAGCACTCAAAAGCCTGGTGGTGGGCAGCAACAATCCCAGCACTCGCTGTGATGGTGGCGGCTTCCTCCTCGGTCATGGTGCACGGCTATCGCCCACTGTCAGTGCATTCGATTGCTCAAGCAGGCAAGCAAGAACCAGTTGAGTTCAGCTTTGATTACCAAGTGGATAAAGACACCGTTCAGCGCTCCGCAACAGTTGAACTCACCAGCCTTGAAAAAGCTGAGCCTGCGGAATTCGGCACCGCGTATGCGGAGAAAAACCTTATGGATCCACCTCAGCTTCCAGCAGACTTAGAGCTTTACAAAGCCACCGTGGCATGGCACGCAGATCCGGAAAACCCACTCGAAGGATGCGAGGTGGGACTTCGGAATGCCGAAGGAATCGAGCAACCTGTCCGCCTCGTGGTTTCCCCACAAGATGCGCCGGTCGATTTTCCCGCTGCTTTTCCCAACTTGTGCGAACCAGAAGGCGCAGAAGGTCCGATGGCGATCAATCCGTTTGAACTGGATGCCAACATTCTCCCCGACCCCAGCAAGCGCCCAGATGATTGGGAAATGACTTATTACTTCATCACTAACCCGGGATTCGCCCCCACTGAGTTATTCATCACCTGGGGTGCCCCGCACGAAGTTCGTTTGGGCACGGGCTCTTAGAAGCCTTCTCCGCTCACAACCGCCTCGATGTCCTGTGCGCCTGGGTCTGTCTTGTTCCAAGGCCAGGACACCAAAATCTTTTCTTGCGGGTAGTAAACAAAGATGTCACCGCCACCGAACCCATCTTTGCCCCATTCATTGACAAGGATCTCCGGCTGTGATCCACTCGCCTCACGGACAGTCCGGGTCGACGTCTGGAAGGCCTCATCGTGGTAGTCAGGCAAGGCGCGGTAAATTTTCTCCGCTTCTTCCCCCATGATGACGTTCCGTGGGCTGTGGAACGTCATGAGCCCTTGTGAGTCTTGTTCCTGGGTGAGCCACGGCTTACAGGAATAGCCATGGGCACCTTCGAGCAAAGCATTCGTTGACAGAAGCGCGGTTTCACTACACAACGCAACCTTTTCAATAAAGGCCTCTGGTAGCACGTCTTCGGTCTCAGGGCGCAGGTTCACAATGTGGTCTTCGCGCAGGTCTGGGCGTGCCAGCTCATCACCAGATTCATGTCGTTCGATCTGTTCCACGGTGATTCCACCAACGACCAGAACCGCTGCAATTACCACAGTGAGGATATTGAGTTTCCGTGAGCTCATCTGCCCGGAAGAATCAGTAGTAGCCTCCGCGTGGTCCACCTCGGCGGATTGAGAGCTATCCGTAGTCTGCGTCACCTGTTCCACCTACTTCTCTCCTGCCGGAGCCGCCGCTGCGGCTGATTCGGTTTCTGCTTCCGGCGCTTCATCTACATCACCATCGGCTTCTTCATCCAGTTCTTCCTCTGTGGCATATTCCGCGTTGAGGAAGCGATCCAGCGCGGCCACAACGAGAGGTAGCGCCACGATGAAATAGACTGCGCGAGCCACAACCAGAACATAGGGCTCCAGACCAATCGTGATGATCCCCAAGGCCATTGGCTTAATGATGGCGCGCAGGGCATAAATCACGCCCAGCTCTGCGGCTGATGCCAGAACAAAGACGAAGCAGAATGTCAGCATGGGGACTACACCTGCAACGGTCAGCGTCTTAAAGTTACGCCACGCACTGCGGAAGGGACCTACCACTGGCTGCGCAGCGTTGTCGAGCATGTCACGAGTCGTGCGGAATGCCGCTTCAGAGTAGCGGCGGCCGTACTCAGCCCACATCTTTTGCTCGGCGTGAGGGGAGAGCTTTCCTCTTTCAGCAGGGCCTTCAATGGGGGCATCAGCCACCGTCTGCTCTGGAGGAACCGCGTCTTCCGAGGGAGAATTCTTGTCTTCTTCCCTAGTCAGACTCGTGTTGTACACCACCGCACCCAAGGTCAACCAGGCGAAAGGAACGACGATGAAATTGCCCATCTGCGCCGCGTTGCTCCACAACCATCCGATCGGAGCGCCAATGATTCCTGTGTGCTCAACTATCCAATCTTTGGCGCTCACAATTGCATCCCATACTGGGCCAATGCCTTGGCGGGTGAGGATCCACGTACGGACCTTGTCTAGATTGCTGCTGATGCTGAGCGACGCCGTGGCCATCCACAGAATCTCAAGGTAGGCCGCGGCAGTAGCCATGCCGAAAGCGCGCTCTCCTAGTTTGAGCGCACCAATGAGCTTGCGCAGCACAAGGATGGAAAGGATAAAGCCAGCAAAAAGCCATCCAGTACTAATGAGGGAGCGCCCGAAGTCATAATCCACAAAGCTAGTGGCCACCTCAATGGTGATGCTGTCGTACACAAACGTGCGCCCGTCATCACGCAGCAATCCATGGGAAGAATACACGGTGAGGAACGGAATGAGCAGGCCGCCGACGGTCAGAAGCGTGGTCTTATCCAGCTTGGTAAAGCGGGTCTCGCCGCCGAAAAACTCCATGGACGGCTGCATGATCCAGAAACAGATGATGACACCTGTCATCACAGACAGCGGCGCAAAGGGGAAGATCAGGGTTGCCGCTAGGGGCGAAACTGAAGAAACAACAACTGCCAGCCACAGCACCGCACCGCGTGCTGCCAGCGATAAGGCAATCACGGTAACCAGCTGCGGCAGATAGCGCCACAGCAGCTTCGCGGCATCGACAGGAACTGCCAGCGCATCCCTTACGCTTTCCACAATCACATTCACGCCGCTTAGTATAAGTAGAATCACACAGCTGCGCTGCACGAACGGGAAACTTACCGGGTTACTCCCCATGGGAGTAAGACCAAGACAGGCAGCGTGTTAATGGCATGTAGTCAGGTAGCGCCCTGAGAATTTGCGGAGAGAACATACTCTCCACCAACGGCGAAAGCCGCCGCCTCCAATAAAGGAAGCAGCGGCTTTCGGACAATGCAGTAAGCGAAGATTAACGCTTGGAGTACTGCGGGGCACGACGTGCCTTGTGCAGACCAGCCTTCTTGCGCTCCACGGCACGAGCGTCACGGGTGAGCAGGCCAGCCTTCTTGAGGGCCGGGCGGTCAGCCGGGTTGTAGACGTTCAGTGCGCGGGCAATAGCCAGACGCAGGGCGCCGGCCTGACCGGTCGGGCCACCACCGTGGACGGTGACCTTGATGTCGAACTGGCCATCACGCTCAAGGATGGTCAGCGGCTGCAGGATGTCCTGCTGGTGCAGCTTGTTCGGGAAGTACTCGTCAAAGGCACGGCCGTTGACGGAGATGTTGCCAGAACCAGCAACGAGGCGAACACGAGCGATGGCGCGCTTACGGCGACCAACGGTCTGGATCGGGCCCTCGTGAACAACCGGAGCAGCGGCCTCAGCCTCTGCCTCGGTCTCCGGTGCCAGGGAATCACCAATGGTGTTGGTGAACTCTTCGGTAGCGGCGGTTGCTGCAGCGATGTCGGCAGCGTCGGCTACATTGTTGTCGATGTTCTGCTCGGTCATTACTGTGCCACCTGCTTAAACTCAAAGGTTTCCGGCTTCTGGCCGGCGTACGGGTGCTCCTCGCCCACGAAAACGTGCAGCTTCTTGATGGAGGCGTTGGAAAGCTTGTTGTGCGGCATCATGCCTTTCACAGCTTCTTCGATAACGCGGACCGGGTTGGCGTCCAGGGACTGACCAAGGGTCATGGACTTCAGGCCGCCCGGGTAACCGGAGTGGCGGTAGCGCATCTCGCGCTCGCGCTTGTTGGAGGAAATGTGGATCTTGTCCGCATTCAGGATGATGATGTGGTCGCCGCAATCAACGTTCGGTGCGTACTGAGGCTTGTGCTTACCGCGCAGCATGTCAGCCACGGTGGAAGCGAGCTTGCCCAGAACCACGTCGGTAGCGTCGATGACGTACCACTTGCGGGTGATGTCACCGCTCTTCGGGTGGAAAGTAGACAAAATGACTCCTTGAAAGTCTGTCTCGGAACTGCCGGCCATCGCTATGAACGCCCATACGCGGATACATACAGCGGCCGGTGGAGACCTGCAGCCCGCGCGCACCCCCTCAACGAAGGGTGCGGACACATAGGTGTTTCACCTTAGTACGCAGCAGGTTAAAAACCCAAAACGCCCATATCGCCCCCCGCCAACGTTTCCCCGCCCTGTGAATGGACATGGGGGAATCAGAGGGAAGAAACGTTGACGAGAAGCGATACCGGCGCCTTTCGCACAGCAAGCAGTAGTTCCCACGCACGAGTTGATGGCGGTGCGTCCAGCTTCTCCTCATCCCCTTCTTCCGCGCCATTCACCGCTCATAATTGTGAATGGGTAATGAAGAAGGGTGCTTAGGATCCAGCCTGCTGCGAAAGACGTAGATTCGGTCCGCTTAGCCCCAGCTAGCGGCGGCGCGGCGGTTGACGTCACTCATGTTGTCATTGCCCTGAGAGACAGTCTGCGAGATAGTAGCGAGCACGGTGTTGAGTTCTGCGGCCGCTTTGTCCCACTTAGCCTGCGCAGCGTTGTAGGCGGTAGCAGACTCGCCTTCCCAGGTGGAAACCATGGGCTGCAGGGTGGACTTAAGGTCACCGAGAAGGCCATTGATGCGGCCGGAGGTGGAGTTGATGTCAGCGGCGGCACCGGCAATGGCGCCAAACTGGTACTTGATTCCAGACATGAAGTGTTCCTTGCGTGTAGTTCAGTGGATTAATGGTGGTTATTCGGTGCGTCGCTAGAGGGCCAGGCCCGCGCCGCCGACGTTGTCGAAGGACTGGGCGTTATCAGCCTCAACAGAATCAAAGTTGCGAGCGTTGTCGCGGATATTCTCGCTGATGGAGGTCAAGGCCTCACGCAGTTGCTGCGCGGAGGTGTTGTAGCGCTGCATCAGGTTGTCGAAGGACACCTGTGCGCGGCCGGACCAGCTGGCACGGACCGAGTCCACTACGCCCTGCAGGCGGGTGAGCTCTCCTTGAACTTCATCATTGGTGGAGTCAACGCGGCCGGCGGTAGCCACCATGACGTCGGCTTCAGTGCGGAAAGTTTGAGTCATAGTATTTGTCCCTTTCTGTATCCCTTCGTGGGGCCAATCCCTTCAGTGCAAGGGCTTTTAGTTGGTGAATCTG
Source organism: Corynebacterium sp. MSK218 (assembly GCF_030232655.1). NCBI lineage: Bacteria > Bacillati > Actinomycetota > Actinomycetes > Mycobacteriales > Corynebacteriaceae > Corynebacterium > Corynebacterium sp. MSK218. The sequence goes on along the minus strand of NZ_JASPGN010000001.1, from coordinate 191,953 downwards.
TCCCCCGAGAAGCACCCTGTTGTCCTTCTCATCTTTATTGGACTGAAGCTGCACCCCATCGGTTCCCGGCCCTTCCAAACTTTTTATTTTTTCTTCGATTAGCTTGTGCTATTCCTTCTTGACCAGCGATTCTGCCGCCATCCGGCAGGCGGCTTTCTGCACCACGTTGGGCTCAAACTTGGTGTGGCATCCCACCGACATCTGATGGCCTTTGTCTTCCCACATCATCCATGTCACCCGTGAGCCATCACCAGGGTCCTCGGTATAGGACAGGCGGCCGGATTCCTCGGCTGGGTCGTGCAGCGATGGGTCGGACTCAATCTGCTGTCTGATTTCGTCAAAGAGGACGTCAACAGGCACGTTGAAGAGCGGATCCGCTGCCAGGAGGATGCGCAGGTTCGGGTCCTCTCCTGCAGCGGTGACTAGGCCATCTTCCACGCTGGTGCGAAAACCCTGGGGCAGGACCAGAGACATTTCTTCGACCTCGATGACCTGCTGCCCCGGACGCAACTGCTGACTGCCAGAATCCTTTTCGGAAGAATCCTTAGTATCAGCGGTGGCTGTTACTGGCGCCTCCACCGTTGATCTGGGTGACGGCGACGCGTTGGCTGAGGCGGTGGTCGTGGAGGCGTCGTGAGCCGAGCTCGCCGCAAGGGCTGCGTCTTTACGGCCCACCGCCCACCACGACACCCCAGCTACCAACAGCACCATCACCGCAATGGCGATGTAGAAAGGGTCGATGTCAAGCGGGAACCGTGGGACTGCAGCGCGGCGTGAACGACGCGGCCGAGGCGGCCGCGTTCTGCCAGGTGTGAGGTCCTTACCGTCCTCGTCATCATCACTATCCTGCAGTGCGCTTCGTCTCACCGGGGGCGGCGGCGCTGGTACGGCTGGTGGTTCAGGTTCCACCACGCTGGCTCCTGCGGCACGCAGCTGGCGGCGCAGAATTGCCACTGCTTCCGTACTTACTTCCGTTCCGGATGGATCGTCGATGACGTCAACGGTGACGTCGGGCCAGTCCGCTCCGCAGATCTTTTCCACCTGGTCAAGGACGGTATCGAGGGCCCATCCTTCAACAATTCCGGTTCCGGGGAGGTCATAGCGGTAGACAGTCTCGGGGCCTTCATAGATGGTCGCAGCGTCGAGAACCGTCACCGTCAGGGTCGTCGTTGGGGTGCTGGTGCTGCGCAGCGCATGGCTAGCAGTCATGAGTTTTCTCCTGAATGAGTCGTGTCTTAATCAGTTGTGGTGTGAACTGGGCTGTGCTCGCGCGGTACATACACCTGGGCCAGGCCTTGGGCCGCGCCGCGCACTACCCATTGGCCACGTCCTGGCGGAAGGGCGGTGGGTTTGATGCCGAAGATGGCGCCTTCGTCACGGTCGGCGTCGAGAAGCAGTAGTGCTGGCTGCAGATCGCGCACGGCCGAGAGGAATTGTCCGAACAGCGCGCGACCAATGCCGCCGGACTTGCGCGCCAGGACCAGGTGCAATCCCACGTCCCGGGCATGCGGAAGAAGCTCGAGCAAAGGCGCAAGCGCAATCTCACTGACCAGGTCGAGGTCATCGATGACGAGGAAGATCTCGGGGCCGTCCCACCAGCTGCGCGCGGCAAGTTGCGCAGGAGTAACCTCCGGACCGGGCAGGCGCTGTTCCAGGGTGCGAACAGTATCGATAATGGTCTGGGTTGCCGCGCTTGCCGACGCCCCATACGCCGCCACCATCTCCTCATCCAGCGTCCCCAAATGTGCGCGGCGCTCGTCAATAACCACCAGGCGCGCCGCCTCCCTGCCCATTCGGCTGATTCCGGCCATGATGACGCTGAGGAATTGGGACTTTCCGGCTCCCTGCGAGCCAATACACACAAGGTGATGCTGCGTCGCCGGATCCCACGTGAGAACCTCAAGGTCCGGACCACCAATTCCCCATGCGATGCCAGGAGGTATTACCCCGTCGGCAGGCTGGGGCAGATCGGTGAGAAGCGCGGGCAGCATCTTGAGTGTTGGTACGGCTTCTGCATCCGCATGGACTCCGCAAATGTGGGCGATGTCTTGCGCGGAGGTCGACGCGAAAAGGAGATTCTCCCCCGCCACCGTGATACCGCGCCCAGGTGCGGCCGGAAGCTTCTGCTGCGCTTTGCGGTCAATAAGGGAATCCATAGCCTCGCCCAAACGCAACTCAAGGCGCGCCGAGATGAGGTCACGAATAGACGGTCGCAAACTAGTCCAGCGCGCAGCAGCAATAAGCACGTGGATGCGAGCGGAGGCGCCATCGGCCACCAACTGGGTAATAAGCTCAGACAAGTCCTCAAAATCCGCGCCTGAAGTACCAATGTGGTGCCAGCCATCGACGATGAGGAAGGTGTGGCGGTTCTCTGGTCGGCGGACAAGGCCGGCCACTTCGTCAACGATGCGCCGTACCTTTTCGGGCTCGTCGCGGCCGGCAACTCCCGCCACGTGCGGCAAGCGTTCTAAGACGCCGAGCTGTCCGCCGCCGAGATCGATGACGTAGAAGCGAATCTCCGTTGGCGAATGATTCAGTGCCAGGCCTGCGACGATGCTGCGCAAGGCCATAGACTTTCCTGACTGTGGTCCGCCGCACAGCGCTAGGTGTCCACCGCTCGTGGTGAAGTCCACGGTGAGTGGGTCCTGACGCTGGTGGTAGGGGCGATCGATGAGTCCGACCTCCGCGCGCAGCCCGGCGCGCGTGTCGCTGGCCAAAGCCGCCACGGCAGACAGTTCCACCAGCGGAGGCAGCGGCGGCAGCCAGATACGGCGGGCTGCGTGGCCGCGCTGGGCTGCTTCATCGCGGGCGGCGCCCACCACGGTGGCCAACAGCGTGGTAGAGGAATCCACGAGCATCGTGTATTCCGATTCTTCCTCCGCTGCCTGCCAGCCAGTAAACAGTTCGACGCGCGACACTGCGCGGCTACTCCCCTCGCGCACCACCCGGCGCGTGACCGGACCAGAGACATAGGAGGCCTGGAAACGGGTAGGTGCATCGGCATCGGTCTTGAGGTAGCCCGCGCCGGGTTGGGCTGGCAGGTGGTAGGCATCCGTCACTCCAAGGACTTGGCGGGATTCGCCAGCGGAGAAGGTCTTCAAACCTATGCGATAGGACAAGTGGGAATCAAGACCGCGCAGGCGGCCTTCCTCCAAGCGCTGGGATGCCAAGAGCAAGTGCACGTGGAGCGAGCGGCCAAGCCTGCCTACTGCAACGAAAAGTTCCGCGAAATCTGGGTGCTGGCCCAACAGTTCGGAGAACTCATCGACCACAATGACCAACGCAGGAAGTGGACCGTGTTCACTCACCGCGTCGTCGGAGGCGTTGAACTCGCCGACGTTGGCAAAGTTGCCGGCCTTGCGCAGCAGTTCCTGGCGGCGGTTCATCTCACCAGAGATGGCGTCATACATGCGCTCCACCAGGGTGGATTCCTCTTCCAAGTTGGTGATAACCGCGGAGGTATGCGGCAATTCATCACAGCCAAGGAAGGTCGCGCCACCTTTAAAGTCCACGAGGACGAGGTTGAGCTCATCCGGGCTATGCGTGGCGGCGAGAGCAACGACGAGTGTTCTTAAAAGTTCCGACTTTCCACTACCGGTTGCACCGATGCACAGCCCGTGCGGCCCCATGCCTCCCTGGGCGGATTCTTTCAGGTCCAAGAACACGGCCTGCCCGGAGTCGTCCACTCCAATGGGCACGCGCAAGCGCTCAGATGGGGTTCGCCCATGCCACATTCCGGAGGCAACGAGCTCATCGACGTCCCGATAGCCCACGAGTGTGGGCAAGTCGGCATCGCGTCCATGTCGCGGAGCCGCGCCGGCGTCGCTGCCGAGCGGCCGATGGTAGGGCGCTAGTTGGCGCGCCCACAACAGCGCGCTGGCGGCATCGATATGCTCGCAGCGCCCTAGGTTCTCCTCGCCCGCGGCGGTCACCACGGAGAGCTCACCGTCGGTGTGCAGGTAGATTCCTTCTTCTTCGGCCCGTCGGCCCAAAGGTGAATGTGGTGTAACACCCACGGCGAGGGTGACCGTGGGGTGGTTGAGGGGGACGTCGGCAAGCGCGGCGGGTCCTTCCGTGGGGTCGTCCTCGACGACGCGAATGCAAAAGTGCGCCTGCTCCGGTTCGCGGGTGTGCGGCAGCCACTTGAGCCAGTCCCACTCGTTGCCGTCGTACTCAATTCCCACGGTCTCCGGGCCGTGGAGCACCGCGAGGTGCAGCAGCATCGCTCGCGCTACCCCCGCGGCATCCTCCCCAGCCAGACCCACAATGGGGAAAGCCTGCAGCTGGATGACCACGGGCATATCCGCCAGCGTTCCCACCGCCCGCACGGTCTGTCGCACGCTCACCGCACAGACCGGATCGAGGTCCTCTGCCGCGCCCGAATCTGGCACATTAATGGGCGTACACAGCGCCATCGGTCCCGTACCTACCCGCACCTCCAGCGCATCGGGTGCATCGGGGCCTCGTTCCCACAGGCGCGGGCTTGTTATCAGCGCAGCTGCCTGGCGCGGCGTGGGATTTCGATGTTCCTCGTGCGCGCGCTGCGCCTGCCCTCGTTCCACGGCGTGCTCCCGCAACGCCTTGAGATGACGCAGGTAGGTACGCCGCGTTTCATCCGGATCCTGACTACCACTGTGCGGATTGAACATCATGGCCATGCTGGCCAGCATCATGAGCGGGAACATCAAGCTCATGGGACTAATCCGGCGCGCATCCCCCGCACCTAACACCATGAGCGCCACCATGCCCAGCATCGCCGCAACCATGACCAGCGGCATGAGCAGGCGCACGAGCGGCACTGGCTGGGCGCGCGCGGCCTCAGGCACAGCCTCGGCTTCGATAGTGCCCTGTGGCAGCGGAGGCGCCGGCTCCCGATATGCCGACGACCCCGAATCAACGACGCGTGTAGGTACGCGCATGTGAAAGTCCTTCCCCCCGAAGTACTCCACCGCCTCCTTCAGCGGTGGACAGCGTGCCACCAGTAAGCCACAATGAACGGCAATGGGCAAGGGGTAGCCCAGAAGTTTTTCTCGGGGGAGGTATTTTCCATGACCCGCGCACTCGCGCATTCCATTCACGTCACCGTCCGCATCCAAGCAGGACAAGCACGCAAAGAGGCAGATGTATCCCTGCCGTTGTCCTCAAGCGTCGGGGAGGTGCTGGGGGAGTTGCTCGTGCTTGTCGACGTCTCCCCTGCCCCCATCCTCTGGCGCGCCACGACTGCTTCGGGCAAGGCCGTATCGATGACCGCACCGCTCGACCGCACGCCGCTCGAAGACGGCTCCGTGTTGGTGCTCAGCCCGGAGGAATCACCGCCCGCCCCGATTGTCCGCGATGCGGCGGAAGCGCTCGCTGCCGATACACCATCAACCACTTTGGATGGTCTCGCGGGCGTGTGGGGTTGCGCCGGGCTCATCGCCGTCGGCGGGCTGCTCACTGCTGCACTGTCCCCGGCGCTTGGTTGCGCCGCCGCAGCAGTTCTTGCTGTCGTGCTGGCGGTGTGGACGCGGCGCGGTTCGCTGCTGGCCGCAGCGCATATAGCTGCTGGATTGGCCGGTTGGTTCGGCGTGGGCGGCTCTGACGCGAGTTCGGCAGCGCTTGCCGGTTCAGCTGCAGCACTGGCCATCCTGGCGCTCCTTTCCCACCTCCTGCGCGTAGGCGGGCTACGCGCTCGGGCGATAGCCGCAACGTGGTGCGTGCTTGCGGTCATCGGGTTGCTGGGTGCTGCCCCGCTCCTCGCCGCCATCGTGGGGCTTCTCGCTGGCGCTCCCCTCCTCACCACAAGGGTGGCCGGCCTGCGGGTGCCGCAGCTTCCTACCGCCGGTCAAGATTTGAGCATTTCAGACGATGTCCCTACTGATAACGCTGACAATGCCCGGCGCGCCGGGCAGACCTACGAGGGTATCGCTGTGGGCTGCGCGCTGGCCGGTATTCCTGCACTGCTCTTCATCGCGCTGAGCGCCCACGACGCTGAGACAATCCGGGCTTCCCAAGCCTTATGCCTGAGTATCGCGGGCGGGGTCATCGTCCATGCAGCACGGCATGCCCGGACCGTGGCTGCCTGGGCACTAGGACTTCTAGGGGTGGCCGCTGCCAGCGGTGCGGTGGCCGTGGCGGTGCGCGAATGGCAGCTGTTGTCCTCCCCGACGACCACAACGTGGGTACTCAGCATTGTTGCCGGGCTCGTCATTATCGCGATGCTCTCAGCCCCGGTGTGGGCAGGCGCCCTTGCACACGTGGAGCCGACCACCATCGTGTGGTTCGAGCGGGCCGAGGCCCTCGCATTGGCTGCCTGTTTACCCCTCGCGGCACACTTAGCAGGGCTCTTCGAGTTCATCCGGGGACTGGGCTCATGACAGTGAGCAGACACATCGGAACGGTGGCGCTGAGTGTCGGACTGCTCTGGGCTGGATCAACAGTGGATAGTTCGCAGGCTGCTGCACGTGAGCCGGATACCGCCTGCGCGGAAGCTACTCGTGCGGCACAGGGACCGCAGCCTTCGGCGCAGTATGCGGAGTATCGCTCCCGCTTGCATTCCTTTGCCACGGGTGCTGGGGTAAAAGTCGCAGTCATCGATACCGGCGTGGCCGCCCACCCGCAGCTGCGGGTAACACCTGGGGCGGACTTCGTGACTCCAGAAGAACCCGACCCCTTGCGCGATTGTGACCTGCACGGCACTGTCGTGGCCGGCGTCATTGCCGGCCGCGATCTCGGCGTAGCCCCAGATGCGGAAATCTACTCCATCCGGCAGACCAGCGCGCACTATCGGACCCCGCCGCCCGCCGATGCGGAAGGCGCAGACTCTCCGAGCGAAGATGCTGAGCAATCGGGTTCCGGCACGCTAGCCAGCTTGGCAGCAGCGATTGAGGATGCCGTCGATGCCGGGGCCCACGTCATCAACGTATCCGTCGTCTCCTGCGTGCCATCAGATGCTGCGGCACGGGTCGATCGTTCTGGCTTGGATGCCGCCCTGCAGCGCGCGGAGAATGCTGGGGCGGTGGTGGTGGCGGCGTCGGGAAACGCGACCTCCGGTGGCTGTGACAAGGGCGACGTCGTGTTCCCCGCCGTGGCAGATACGGTTCTCTCCGTCGGCGCTCTGGCCACGCCGCACGAGCTCGCCGACTATTCCATTGCTGCGCCTTTGAGCGCCGAGGGTGACGTCCCCCTTGCTCTTGAACCCGGCGGCGGGTGGGCCACCGCCAAGGGCGACACGCTGTTCCAGGGAACCTCTTTTGCCGCTCCCCTGGTCAGTGGAACGGTCGCTCTACTCACGCAGCGCTACCCCGATGATTCTCCGGCCCAGCTGCGCGAGCGCATCATCGGCTCCGCAGAGCCAGGGAACGGAGTGGTCGATCCGCTTGCAGCGCTGACCTACCGTCCGCTGGAAAGCGAGAACGCGTACCGCGACATCAGCGTGGTACCGCACGCCCCACCGGCCTCGGCCAGTTGGCCGCGAGTTCGTAGGTTGCTGGCGCTTCTTACTTTCCTTCTCCTGGTGGCAGCAGTGAGTGCTCGTGTTTTAAGGCCTCAGCGCGGCTCAGGGCGGAGCCTTCCGGCAACAAGCGCAGAATTTCCCATGGCACCTGTTCCGGCTCATCAAGCCCCAGGGAATTAAGCTCGGCAGCGCCGGCCAGCTCGTGCCGCCTACCGGTGGATGAGACCACGTGATAGCCGTGCCCGCTATCCACGCCTACCCCTGCCTGCAGGCCAGCAAAGCGTTGTGCTGCCGATTCACCAGGCAGGTCCACCGTTGCGGTAACCGGCTGAGTACTACCTGCGCCATGGTGGTGGGTCGCGCACAACCAGCCCTGCTCGGGCGAGAGGAACTCGACGCGGGTGGTGGGAAGGTGGAAGGTTGGTGGGACGTCGCTGAGCGCAGCAACGTCTTGGGCCTGCGCGGGAAGTCGCTGCGCGCCGACGCCCACGAGCATCTCTGCCTGCGTCGGGGTAATGGCGAAAACGCCCTGCTCCGTGCGGGCCCAGAGCTGCTCGCCGGTATCGAGGATTTCCGGCGGCACGGCCGGAAAACTCAGCGGCTCCAGCTCAGCGAAGGCATTGAGCATCTCCGTCGGAACGCTCCACACTGCTGTTTCTGCAGTCATTCCCAAAGCACGGCGCAGCACACGGCCTTGCGTGCTCGTGGCCTCCGGCAGGACGACGCGGCCCTGTCCGGTGAGCAACCACTGGGTTCCATCAGATTCCGCCACTGCGGCCTGTTCCTCATCGAAACCCCGCACACCATGATGGGCCACAACTGTCACGGTGCCAACGCGGTTGCTGGACTGCCAGTTCTCCCCCTCCGTGGACTCTTCCAGGCACGCCGCCCAGCCCTGTTCCTCTCCTGTCCCGGCCGCCAAAAGATTCGGTGCATCCACAATCCCCAACGGTGTGCCCAGACTGACCTGCTCCAGGAAGGACTCCCCGGCAGCAGCGGGTTCCACTGGTTCATTGGCGATGAGCCTGGCGGATGCAAGGTTGGCCACCGGGTGATAAGTGCCGTTGACCAGCGCCAAGAGTTGGCCTTCGGAAGAGCGCACAACCGGTGCATCACCGGGCTGCGGATCCGGTTGCATCCAGGCAATGAGCCCCGAGCCCAGGCTCAAAAAGGCCACCGCAGCAATCCCTCCCGTCAGTGCGCGGCGACGCCTCTTCAACGGATCATGAATCATCCTTATATCTCCAAAGACAAGCCCGTGTTCTAACCGGCGTAGGAGAAACTTGTGTCCTGAGACCTGAGCTTTGGTAGTAGGCAACGCGCGTGCCATGAAGAATCCTCCCCCTCACGTGAATGCGCCACCCTCCCTGGCGCAGTGGATTCCAGACTAACCCACGTCGGTCTCCTCCGCAGCGCGACGGCCGCGAGTCATCTCCGCACGCGCCGCCAGCTGGTCGGGCTCAGGGTAATCCACTCCCACTAGGCTCAACCCTTGGGCATCTGCAAGAGGGATCTGGGAGGACCTGCTGGTTTCCTCCAACATCTGTGCTGCGAAGTCGACGCCGCGCGAGCCCTCCCCTACTCGCAAGCAACAGCCCACGAGTGAGCGGACCATGGACCAACAGAAGGCATCCGCGGTCACGTGCGCCTCATACAGCTGCGGTTCCTCCGCCGTGGAGACATCCTTCCATTCGAAAGCTAGGAGCTCGCGGATGGTGGTGGCGTGGGGCTTGGCCTTACAAAAAGCCACGAAGTCATTGAGGCCCACCAGTTCGTTAGCTGCCTGCTGCATCAGGTCAAGGTCGACTGGTTTGAACCACGTAGCCGTATCGCGTGCACGGGTAGGAAGAGCACCACGTGGATGGGTCGTGATGCGGTAGATGTAGTGGCGGCGCAAGGCGGAGAAACGCGCATCGAAAGCGTCAGGGACTTGAGTGCAGGCGTGCACGCGGACGTCGACGGGCAGCAGCTTGGCCAGACGCCTGACAAGCTTGGCGGGATCGCCGTCGATGCTGCGCTGGCTGAGCGCCTCCCGGGTGGTATCGAAGTGCGCGACCTGCCCGCTGGCATGCACGCCAGCATCCGTGCGTCCAGCCACGGTGAGCTCTACCGGGTGGCGCAGAATCATGGTGAGTTTATCTTCCAGAGTCTCTTGCACCGTGCGCAGGCCACCCTTCTGCTTAGCCCAACCATGGAAGTCAGTGCCGTCGTAGGCCAAGTCCAGTCGCAGACGCACGCTTTCACTCATGAGGGTTAATGATACCGCCCGGTCGTTCGGGGCCACCGGCATGTTTGCGTTCCAACGATTAGTCAGCTTTTTGCTCAAGGGGCCTCACACATGGCTCAGCATGCAGAAAATGGCCGCAACTTGTTCGCATCACGCTCTTCACTGATCCAAGGAACCTCAGAAAACGAACCGAACATTAGGTTATGGTTATACTTACCACACTCGACCGCTGCTCAAATAATGATTTGAATATGGATACGGCTGTAAACTTCCCACCATAAATATCGCCACTAGACCCCTACCTCCCCCACATACAACTGATGTATACCATCCTCATTGTCGACGATGATGCAACCGTTCGAAATAGTCTCTGCCACCGCTTTGCACAATCTCCGGATTTTGACGTTGTAGGCACTGCAGAAAATGGACAGCAGGCGCTACATTGGCTTTCGGCCCACAGCTGCGACATCATGCTCTCCGATTTACGTATGCCCGCTATGGACGGACTGACGCTTCTATCCGAAGTCCAAAAGTTAAAATGTCCACCTCGCTTTGTGGGGATGACAGCATTCGACACCGACGACACCATGTTAAAAGTACTTAAGCGAGGTGGCTGTGGCTATATCATCAAGTGGCAGCAAGCAGAAACCATTATGCACACACTCCGCGAAGTCATGCAGGGAGGCACCATCCTATCCCCAATGTGCATAACCAGACTTATAAATAGCGAGTTGAGTAAAACTCCAATAAAAAGTTCAAACCTCGAGCCGCTCAGCTCTTTGGAGCTCGACGTTCTCAAAAGGGTGTGCAAAGGAATGGCTAACAAAGAAATCGCCGCTGACCTAAACTATTCAGAATCTACCATAAAACAGCAGGTTAGCCGACTACTCAAGCAACTGAACGCACGTTCACGCTCCAAACTTATTGCAGAATATGCTCCTTGCTTTAACTCATTCCAGTAAACGAAAACTCCCCCAACTGCACTGCAATAATCCAAGGAAAACAAAACGCTACCCACAATAGTGCGGGTAGCGTTGGATCACTTCTGCCTAAGCCGCTGCGAAAAAATTGCAGCCAATGTGCACAACAACAGCCCAAGCACAAGCATTGAAGAGTCGACTCGATCAAATAAATAGAGACCTATAACCACTAGTCCGGCGATAAGCAGCATTAAACCTATAGCCTGGGACAAGAATCGCGACATCAAACTTCCAATCTATTTCTGAGGGGTACAGACCGGAGGCGTGTTGGGGATCGGAGCTTTCCATATGATAATCCCTTGATCATTCCAGTCACAGAGGTTGCCAGCTGCGACGAGAACTGTGAGGCCCGCAGCAACCCATCCCGCGGGGCCGGAGGCAAGCTCTTCCGGAAGCACCGCGATAACAGCCGCTACGCCACCTCCAGCGCCAATAACCTTATTTACTTTTGAAATGACATCGTGACTCAGATAGACCTTTGTCACTGGCCCCCAGTTATCAACCTTTGTCTCGTTACCATACGTGACAAACCTGGGATGCCCTTCAGGGTCGACAGTGGCGTTGCTTATCTCCAGAAACTCATCGATGCGTCCCGCAAGGTCGGGAAATGCATCACGCTGAGTCTTTGGAATCCGAGCAGTGCCGATACCATTCTCGTCATACGAGATATACTCACCAAACTTTTCGAATGCTTCTCGGTCTTGGGGAGATCGATACTCGACGCGGGTCTCGCCAGACTCCTCTACCTGCACGGGTGACGAGGCCACCGGCTTCGTCTTGGCGAAGTCATCCATGGGAACAGCTTGAGCACTCGGAACCGCTACTACACCAGCTGCCAAGATCAACGAAACAACACCAAGTGTGCGGCCTACATTTAGGGGGGACATCAGAAGGAACCTCCGATAGCACGTGATAGAGAGCTGATAACTCTCTAGATGGAATCCATTTCCAACACAAGGAGTATGACAGATTCATAGAAAGGAAACCATAGCTCCGGTAAACATTTGTACGAAAGTACAAACTCGAGAACTCCAACGTCTGATGACACTAGTTGAACCCACAACCAGAAAAACATCGCCGCCGACACTCACTCGGCCTAGCAAGCCCCAAAGTTAACGTCACTGCAATTTTTAAGTGCATAAGAAAAGCCGCCACCTTCCTTTGTAAAGGAAGATGGCGGCTTTGCGCCTAAAGCACGAGAGCCGAAGACTATTGCTCCTCGGACTCTGCAGCCTCAGCCTCTTCAGCCGGAGCCTCGGTGGTCTCCTCAGCCTCAGCCTCAGCAGCCTCGGCCTCTTCAGCCTTAGCTTCCTCAGCTTCAGCGGCCTTCTTGGAGGCAGCTGCGCGGGTAGCGCGGTTAGCCTCGGAGGTCACGGTCTCCTCGAGAACGAGGGAGATCTGAGACATCGGGGCGTTGTCACCGGTGCGGTTCTCCAGCTTGATGGTGCGGGTGTAGCCACCCTCACGGTTCTCAAACTTCGGTGCCAGCTCATCAAAGAGGTGAGCAACAACATCCTTGTGCGGGATGAGCTTGAGAACAGCGCGGCGGTCAGCAACGGTGCCGGACTTCGCCTTGGTGATGATCTTCTCAGCGTAAGGACGAAGCAGCTTCGCCTTAGCGTCGGTGGTCTTGATTGCGCCGTGCTCGAACAGGCTAGCTGCCAAGTTGCTCAGCAGGTGAGCCTGCTGCTTAGCGGAGCCGCCGAGACGGGCACCCTTCTTAGGGGTTGGCATTGTGTACTCCTCGTGTGCGGATAAATTGAGCGCGCAACGAGCGCTTCACAAGCGCCGTTACGATTCAGCGGAATTCTTTACTCGGAATCCTCAGAAGCCGGGTCCTTGAAATCGCCGGTTTCTGCGTCGTAACCTTCGAGCTGGGTCGGGTCGAAGTCCTCAGGGGTGTCCTTGAGAGCCAGGCCCAGGTTAGCCAGCTTGATCTTTACCTCATTGATCGACTTCTGACCGAAGTTGCGGATATCCAGCAGGTCCGATTCGGTGCACTCAGCGAGCTCACCAACGGTGTGGATCTCCTGACGCTTCAGGCAGTTGTAGGAGCGGACGGAGAAGTTCAGGTCCTCGATCGGCATGCTGTAGGCAGCGATGTACTCCGTCTCCTGCGGGGACGGGCCAATCTCAATGCCCTCAGCGGCGGTATTCAGCTCGCGAGCCAGGCCGAAGAGCTCGACCAGAGTGCCGCCGGCGGAAGCCAGGGCGTCGCGGGCAGAAATCGAGTTCTTGGTCTCGACGTCGATGATCAGCTTGTCAAAGTCAGTACGCTGCTCAACACGAGTAGCTTCGACCTTGTAAGAGACCTTGAGTACCGGGGAGTAAATCTGGTCGACCGGAATACGGCCGATTTCCCCAGAAGTAGCGGCAGCCGGGACGTAGCCGCGGCCGCGCTCGACGACGAGTTCCATGTCCAGCTTGGCGGATTCATTCAGGGATGCAATGTGCAGATCCGAGTTGTGGATCTCCACGCCAGCCGGCGGCTGGATGTCACCTGCAGTCACCTCACCCGGGCCCTCCTTGCTCAGGTACATGACCACCGGCTCATCGGAGTCGGAGGACAGGACCAGACCCTTGATGTTCAGGATGATCTCGGAAACGTCTTCCTTCACACCGTTGATAGTGGTGAACTCGTGGAGCACACCATCAATCTTGATGGAGGTTACTGCTGCGCCCGGGATGGAGGACAGCAGCGTGCGACGAAGTGAGTTACCGAGGGTGTAGCCGAAGCCCGGCTCGAGCGGCTCGATGACGAACTTGGAACGAGACGAGTCGATGAATTCCTCGGTGAGCTGAGGACGCTGGGAAATAAGCATGGAATTTCTCCTTGTCGGCGCCCGCTATATGACGCCGGTAGAAGGGGTAAAGAATCAGATATCGAAAGTTTACTTCGAGTAAAGCTCGACGATGAGCTGCTCCTGCAGCGGGATGTCGATCTGAGCGCGCTCGGGCAGCTGGTGCACGAGGATGCGCAGGGTGTCCGGGACGACCTGCAGCCACGCCGGAACGTTGGCGTCAATCAGGCGATCCTGGGCCTCTTCGAACCATTCCATCTTCTGGGAACGCTCGCGGACATCGATGATGTCGTACTGAGTGACCTGGAAGGAAGGAACGTTGATCTTCTTGCCGTTCACGGTGAAGTGACCGTGGGAGACAAGCTGGCGAGCCTGGCGGCGGGTGTTGGCCAGACCAGCACGGTAGATCACGTTGTCAAGACGGGACTCGAGCAGGACAACGAGGTTGTCACCGGTCTTGCCCGGGAGGCGGTTAGCCTCAGCGTAGTAGCGACGGAACTGACGCTCGAGCACACCGTAGGTGTACTTTGCCTTCTGCTTCTCCTGGAGCTGCAGCAGGTACTCAGATTCCTTGATGCGGTTGCGGCCAGCCTGTCCCGGGGGGTACGGGCGACGCTCAAATGCCATATCGCCGCCGACCAGGTCGACGCGCAGACGGCGGGATACGCGGGTAGCGGGGCCAGTATAACGAGCCATTGTTTTACCTCTTCCTTTCCCTTAAACCTTGCGGCGCTTGGTCGGACGGCAGCCGTTGTGCGGCTGAGGGGTGGCATCCGTAATCGAGTTAACCTCGAGGCCTGCTGCCTGCAGGGAACGGATGGCGGTCTCGCGGCCGGAGCCCGGACCCTTGACGAATACGTCAACCTTCTTCATACCGTGGTCCATTGCCTTGCGGGCAGCGTTCTCAGCGGCCATCTGGGCTGCGAACGGGGTGGACTTACGGGAACCCTTGAAGCCAACGTGGCCGGAGGATGCCCAGGAAATGACAGCTCCATGCGGGTCCGTGATGGACACGATGGTGTTGTTGAAGGTGGACTTGATGTAAGCGTGGCCAGCGGCCACGTTCTTCTTTACGACGCGACGACCACCACGGCGCGCGCCGGAACGAGTCTTCGGTGGCATGTTTTACTTCTTCTTTCCTGCGATCGTCTTCTTCGGACCCTTACGCGTACGAGCGTTGGTCTTGGTGCGCTGACCACGTACAGGCAGGCCACGGCGGTGGCGGATGCCCTGGTAGCAGCCGATTTCAATCTTGCGACGGATGTCAGCCTGAACCTGACGGCGGAGGTCACCCTCTACCTTCCAGGTAGCTTCGATAACGTCACGCAGCGCCGACAGCTGGTCATCATCCAGGTTGTCGGTGCGCAGGTCGGGAGAAATGCCGGTCTTTTCCAGCAGTTCCTTGGCACGGGAAGGCCCGATGCCGTAGATGTAGGTGAGAGCAACCTCCATGCGCTTGTTGCGCGGGAGGTCAACACCAGCTAGACGTGCCATGTGGCTAGTCCTTTCGGGTTGTTACGATGGTTTTCTCCTCATCCGTCCCCCACCACGCATACGCTTCGTCCCGGACCGAGCCGGGGATTCAGTGGGCATGCTTAGCAGTGAGGGCTCAGGCCATCGCAGCCTGAGGTAGAAAGGGACGCATCAAGTGCGTCCCGTGGATAAGGAGGCTTACTGTCTTTACTTGTAGCGGTAGACGATGCGTCCGCGGGTCAGGTCATAAGGAGACAGCTCTACAACAACACGGTCCTCTGGGAGGATGCGGATGTAGTGCTGACGCATCTTGCCAGAGATGTGTGCAAGAACCTTGTGTCCGTTGTCGAGCTCGACGCGGAACATTGCGTTAGGCAGGGGTTCGACGATGCGACCCTCAACCTCGATTGCGCCTTCCTTAGCCATAACCTCTACTTTTCTGGTGAACGTTGAAAGTGCGCCGCGCTTGGCGACGTCCCCTCCTTCACCTGCATGTTTGATGTCTACTGCCTGGTGTTTTCTGCACGCGCTTCAACGTTGTGAAGCACCACGTGCAGACACCAGCTCTCAAGCATACGCTGCGATAACGCTATTTCCAAATGTCGCTAGCGCAGAGCACAGCAGATAGGCCCCACGACACGCCGAAAGCCCGCCACCCCATTGAGGTGACGGGCGTGAGAGGGGGTAGAGCCCCTCTCACGCGTTGTCAAGAGGAGCCTACACAACGCTTAGTAAATGAAGACCTTGGAACCGACCGGCACATCGTTCCAGTAACGCACAGCGTCCTGGTGGGTCAGACGAACGCAGCCGTTGGACTGGTACGCCGGGGAACCCTCGTGGAAGGCGTGGCCATTGTTGGTGAAGTACATGGCATACGGCATCGGGGCGTCGCCGAACTCCCAGGAAATTTCGTCCTTGATCTTGCGGTTGATGTAGAAGGTACCGGCCGGGGTCTCCTCTCCCGGCTTACCGCTGGACATACCCTGCGCAACGTAGGTGACATTGCCGTTGCCGTCCTGCAGCCAGGTGCGGCGGCCGCCGCGGTCCACACAGATACGTGCATCTGCCGGGCACGGGCCGGTATCGAAACGCTGTGCCTGGCGCTCGGCCTCAGCCTTGCGTGCAGCTTCCTCAGCTGCGGCCTTTTCACGAGCAACCTGCTCAGCGTGAGCGCGCTCTTCGGCTTCGCGGGCAGCGCGAATCTCCGCGTTCTTCTGCTCGATGAGGCCTGGGAAGACCAGCTCGATGGCGCCGTCAATGACGGGGCGGAGGGCATCGGCTGCCTGCGGGTTAGAAGCTCGCAGGGACTCGAGAATATCGTTGCGGGACGTCCATGCGCTCTCTCGCGTTTGACCCAGGAAGCTATCGACCTGAGACTGAACGTCGGAGGACAAGGTATCGAACGACGGGGCGGTCTGCGCGTTGGCAACAGGGGCGGTCAGAAGAGAGACGGACACGAGGCCCGCTGCGGCTGCTCGGCGTAGGGAACGAGCACCAGAGTGGGAACGAAGTTTAGACATGGCAAGAAGTATAAACCTTTCCGCCATAAATTCCTACCTACGCGTAGCGCTGGGTCAGGATTCGGGGACCATTCTCCGTGGCCGCCACGGTGTGCTCCCAGTGAGCCGCGAGGGAGTTATCTAGGGTGACGACCGTCCAGTCGTCGTCAAGCACGGCGTTGTCTTCCGTGCCCAGGGTAAGCATCGGTTCAATGGCCAGCACCGAGCCTTCTTGAATGATAGGGCCGCGGCCAGCTTTACCTTCATTGGCCAGGTAAGGCTCTTCATGCATCTCTCGCCCGATACCGTGGCCGCCGTAGCCGTCCACGATATATAGGTCGACGCCGAATTTATCCTCAGCAGCGTAGGTAGCCTGCTCAAGAGCCGCGGACACATCGGTAAGACGGTTGCCCGGGACCATGGCCTTGAGGCCCTCGTGGAGGACCCATTCGGTGGCATCGGACAATGCTTGAGCTTCAGAGCTGAGCTTTCCGACGCCAAACGTCCACGCACTATCCCCTACCCACCCATCGAGGGTGGCACCGCAATCGATGGAGATGAGGTCACCGTCGCTAAGGACGATTTCGCTACTGGGGATACCGTGGACAATGACCTCGTTGACGGACGCACAGATAGACCCCGGGAAGCCGCCGTAGCCCTTGAAGGTGGGCACGGCACCGGCATCACGAATGGTCTGCTCAGCCACCTCATCGAGCTCCAGCGTGCTCACCCCCACAGCGGCGGCAGCACGCACTGCCTGCAGAGCACGGCCAACAATTTCGCCGGCTGCCTGCATGGCATCGAGCTCGCCCGGGGTACGGGCAGGCATGGTCCTCGTGCGTCGTCGAAAAGCCATAGCGAAAGGAGCTACTTGCCCATCGCCGTGAGCGCGCGCTCGTTGATCTCCTCGACGGAGCCCTCAGCCTGGATCGGGATGATGGCCTCGCCGTAGTGCTCGATGAGCGGGAAGGTCTCCTCGCGGTAAACGCCGAGGCGGGTACGGATGGTCTCCTCAGTATCGTCAGCGCGGCCGCGGGCCAGCATGCGCTCGACGACGACATCCTCAGACACCTCGAAGTTGAGAACGCCATCGAGCTTCAGGCCCTTGTCGGCTAGCAGCTTCTCCAGAATGTCTGCCTGCTCAACGGTGCGCGGGAAACCATCGAGAAGGAAGCCGTCCTGAGCGTCATCCTCGTTGAGGCGATCCTCAACCATACGAGCGGTGACATCCGTCGGCACCAGCTTGCCGGCGTCGATGTAGGACTTAGCCTCAACACCGAGCGGAGTTCCTTCACCAATGTTGGCGCGGAAGAGGTCACCGGTGGAGATGTGCGGGACGCCGAGCTTCTCGCTGAGGAGAGCAGCTTGGGTGCCCTTGCCGGCACCGGGAGGGCCAAGGAGTACGTAACGCATTACTTAAGCAGTCCTTCGTAGTTGGATTGTAGGAGCTGGGACTCGATCTGCTTGACCGTGGTCAGAGCAACCGAGACCATAATGAGGATGGCGGTACCACCGAACGCGGAGGTGCCGCTGGCACCCGCGCGGCCGATGCCCAAGTCCAGAAGAATATTCGGCAGGACGGCGATGAGTGCCAGGTAGATCGAGCCGACGAACAGCAGGCGGTTCATGACGAAGCCCAAGTATTCGGCGGTCGGTCGGCCCGGGCGGATACCCGGGATGAATCCACCATACTTCTTCATGTTGTCTGCCTGTTCAGCCGGGTCATACTGAACGGAGACATAAAAGTAGGAGAAGAAGATGGTCAGTACGAAGTACAGAACGATGTACTGCCAGGAGCTCGGCGCCTGCAGGTGAGCAATGACGTTGCGCTGCCACCAGTTATCGGACACGCCCGGGGAGCCAGAGTTCACGATCTGAGTGATGAGGACCGGCATGTAGATAAGGGAGGACGCGAAGATGACCGGGATAACGCCGGCCTGGTTGACCTTGAGCGGCAGGTAGGTGGAGGAACCACCGTACTGACGGCGGCCCACCATGCGCTTGGCGTACTGCACCGGGATGCGGCGCTGGCCCTGCTCGATGAAGGTAATTCCGACAACCAGGAAGATGAGACCAGCAACGACCATGGCGAAGACCAGGCCGCCGTTGTTCTGCATGATGCTGACGCCGTCGGTAGGAAGGCGCGTAGCGATACCAGCGAAAATCATCAGGGACATACCGTTACCGATGCCCTTTTCGGTAATGAGCTCACCCATCCACATCACGAGGACAGCACCTGCCGTCATGGTGATGACGAGGACGATAAGGGTGAACAGGTTGCGGTCCTCCGCCAGGACGCGCACGCCTTGACCCAGCAGCTGCTCGCGGTCCGCCAGAGCCACGATGCCGGCCGACTGCAGAAGCGCCAGCGCCAGGGTGAGGTAACGCGTGTACTGCGTCATCTTGGCCTGGCCCGACTGGCCTTCCTTCTTCAACTGCTCGAAGTGCGGAATGACCACGGTCAGCAGCTGCACGATGATGGACGCCGTAATGTACGGCATGATGCCGATGGCGAAGATAGACAGCTGCAGCAGCGCACCACCGGAGAACAGGTTAATCACCGAGTAGAGGTTGCCGGATTCTTCCGTCAGTTCGCGAAGACGACCAGCGATGGTGGCGTAATCGACGCCCGGGGACGGGATCTGCGCGCCAACGCGGTAAAGGATGATCAAAACGATCGTGAAGATGATCTTCTTACGCAGGTCGGCGTCTTTAAAAGCCTGCAAAATGGCGGACACTACTAAATCCTCCTGGCCTACCGCGCTTAAACTGCGGGCCGAAACTGCCGCGCACGGAGGTGGAACTCATCTGTTCCTACTGCATGAGAGCCCTTTCAGGCACGTCATAGGAACGGTTGAACACTTTTGACCCCATTACCCTACCAGCCGCGCGCTATTTCGCCACATCTACCCCTCCGAATTCACAGTAAAGCCACCTCGACTCGCACCCCACGGGGATTCTCAGACTGCGCTCCTGAGACAGCAGCGCCATCGACATGTGCCCCTCAACCTAATGTAAATAGTTTCGTCCTTAGCGCTGTTTCTTTTTCCGTCCTACCATGGCCTGTGTTGCTCCTTAGCAATGTCGCTACAAGGCGACCTACACCTCTTCGACCACTCCCACGACGCCCGGGGCGCCTCGGAGTACGGCCGTATACACATCTGCCTGACGATGAAGCGAAAGAAGTATGTAGTTTTATGAGTACGCGATTTACCCCCATGAGCGTGGCGGAGATCATTGATGCATTCGTCCCGCAGCCCAATCCTTTCCGTTGGGAAGCCTTCGACGGTTCCGTCACCGGCCCTGCCGACGCTCCATTCACCGTCACGATCAACAGCCTCCAAGGCTTGGCCTATATCGCCACACGCCCGGGCGATGTTGGCTTCGCCCGCGCCTATGTCACCGACGGCATCACGGTCAAGGGCGAGCATCCAGCACACCCCTACGGCATCTTCGACGCCCTCCACGTTATGTATGACAAATTCACCAAGCCGGACGCCAAGACCCTGGCGCGCGTCGTGCGTTCGCTGGCCTCCATGGGCGCGTTCCAGATTCAGCCGGTTCCCGAGGTCGAACGCGCCTCGTGGCTGCGCCGCAAAGTGCACGAGGGCCTGTCGAAGCACTCCAAGGAGCGGGATGCCGAAGTCATTTCCGATCACTATGACGTGGGCAATGACTTCTACGAGCTCTTCCTTGGCGACTCAATGACCTACACCTGCGCCTATTACCCCTCCCCCGACGCCACCCTGGATGAAGCTCAGGAAAACAAGTACCGCCTCATCTTCGACAAGCTGCGTCTCAAGGAAGGCGACCACCACCTTGACGTCGGCTGCGGCTGGGGCGGCATGGTGCGCTACGCCGCCAAGCGTGGCGTGAAGTCCCTCGGCGTGACGTTGTCCAAGGAGCAGGCCGAGTGGGGCCAGGCCAAGTTCAAGGAAGAGGGCCTCGAAGACCTCGCCGAGATCCGCTTCATGGATTACCGCGACGTCACCGAGGAGGGCTTCGACGCCATCTCCGCCATCGGCCTGCTCGAGCACATCGGCGTGAAGAACTACCCCGATTTCTTCCGCTTCCTTAACGGCAAGCTGAAGCCAGGTGGGCTCATGCTCAACCACTGCATCACCTACCCGGATAACCACAAGACGCCGAAAGGCGGATTCATCGACCGCTACATCTTCCCCGACGGCGAGCTGTCCGGCTCCGGCACCATCACCAAGTGCATGCAAGACGCTGGCTTCGAAGTCGTGCATACCGAGTCCCTGCGTTTTGACTATATGCGTACGCTCCACGATTGGTGCGAGAACCTCAAAGACACGTGGGAGGAAGCCTGCTCCCTGGTGGGCCTTCCCACCGCGCGCCTGTGGGCCATCTACATGGCCGGCTCCGAGTGGGGCTTCGAGCACAACATCATCAACCTCTACCACTTCCTGGGCGTCAAGCTGGGCGACGCCGGCTCCCGCGCCGGTGTGCCTGAGCGCCGCTGGTGGGAAGATTCGCGCTTTTAGGAGGAAAAAATGGTGTCTCGTTTTGTTAACCGAATCAGTAATCACCGCAGTGTCGACGCCGTGGAGGTCCCGCCGGTGGGTTGGAAGGCGCACCGCGAGGGCGTCGATAAGATCCTGCGTAGCTTCCGCGCCGTGCCGAAGGATAAGCGCGTGCGCCTTGCGAAGAAGACCTCGAATCTCTTCCGCGGCCGCAGCGGCGAGCAAGCGGGGCTGGACGTCTCTGGTCTGGGAGGGGTCATTGAGGTCGACCCCACAGCGCAGACTGCCGAGGTCCAGGGCATGTGCACCTACGAGGACCTAGTCGATGCCACCTTGCCGCATGGCCTCATGCCTTTCGTGGTGCCACAGCTCAAGACCATTACGCTCGGCGGTGCGGTGACGGGCATGGGCGTGGAGTCCACGAGCTTCCGCGATGGATTGCCGCACGAATCCGTGCTGGAGATGGACATCCTGACCGGAACCGGGGAGATTGTCACCTGCTCACGCGAGGAGAACGTCGATCTCTTCCGCCTCTTCCCCAACTCTTATGGTTCCCTGGGCTACGCGGTGCGCCTCAAGATTGAGCTGCGCGCGGTGAAACCCTACGTGGAGTTGCGGGAGGTGCGCTTCAACGACCTTGAAGAACTCTCCCGCACGCTTGACGACGTCTCCCGTACCCACACCTACGACGACCAGGACGTCCACGGGCTCGATGGGGTGGTCTTCTCCCCGAATGAGGCGTATCTGGTCATGGCGCGTTTTACGGATGAGGAGGGGCCGACCTCGGACTACACGAGGGACAAGATCTTTTATCGCAGCCTCCAGCATGCCCGCGGTATCCGCCACGACCGTTTGACGGTGCGCGATTACATCTGGCGCTGGGATACCGACTGGTTCTGGTGCTCCCGCGCCTTCGGGGCACAAAACCCGCGGGTGCGCACAGTGTGGCCGCGTGAGTTGCGGCGCAGCTCCTTCTACTGGAAGCTGGTGCGCTTGGACCGCAAGTACGAACTTGAATACAACTTCATTAAGAAGCCCAAGGGCCTTCCCCGCGGCGAGCGGGTAGTTCAAGACATCGAGGTCACTCCGGATAACTTGCCGGAGTTTCTACGTTGGTTCTTTAAGGCCTCCGATATCCAGCCGGTGTGGCTGTGCCCAATCCGGCTACGCGATGGTGTGGAGGACCTCATCGGTACTGGTGACATCGCGGCCGATTCGCCTGATCCCTGGCCGCTCTATCCGCTGCTGCCGGGCCAGACCTGGGTCAACGTCGGTTTCTGGTCCGGGGTAGAGGGAAACCACGTCGACCCCACCGCTCCCGGCAATGGCGCCTTTAACCGCATCATTGAGGCCAAAGTCAGCGAACTCGGTGGGCACAAGTCCCTATACTCGGAGGCCTTCTATTCCCCCGAAGAGTTTGCGTCACTCTACGGCGGCGAACTACCCGAACGCATCAAGGCGGTGGCCGACCCGGACAACCGCTTCCCGACCCTCTACGAAAAGACGGTCAACGACGCTTAAGATGGGCTGCAAAACAGCCCGGCCCCCATCACCAGGATCTCATCCCTGGTCATGGGGGTCTTGCTAGATTCGGGCGGGGTTACGCAACAGCGTCCACACGAACGAAGCCATTGTCAGCCAGGGACTTCATCATGCGGTCAACAGCAGCCTGATCGGTGTCCGGGTTGTAGGACTCAAGGAAAACGATGTGGGCAGTCGTGGTGCCTTCGAAACGGATGGTCATGAATTCGTGGCCCAGTTCCTCGGTGGCGAGGAAAAGATCGCGCTCCACGGCCTTCTGTGGGCTCAGCTCTGCACCCGGCTGGGCAGACGGCGCGTTCTCACCGGCGGTGGCATTTTCCACGTGTGCGGCAGCGGCCTGGGAGTGCACGCCGTTGTCATCGAGCGGCGCGGCGAGGCCAAACAGCGACATAATGGTGGCCATAAAACCCGCGACGATCTGGCTGATAAAGGTCATGAACTTCTCCTTAAACTGGCATGCAGTATTTCTGAGAAAGAAGTCTATCACCTCATGGATTTATAAGCTAGCCGGACACTAGCAGGGAACTGGTGAAACTCCAGCAGCGCACTAGCAGGACACAAGCAGGGCGCTAGCGGGACGCTAGCAGGACGCCAGTAGGACGCTAGCCGTAGCGGAGCATTGGAACCTTTTAAGAAATGCCTTTTGCGACCCCGATTCGGCAAATCCCCAGGTCACCGCATAAAAATTCGGCCATAAGGTGCCTCTTAAAAGGCATTAGTACCTTTTGCAAACCTCCCGCGACAAAACCCCAGGTCAACACATAACAACCCGACCATATGGTGCCCCTCAAAAGGCATTAGCACCTTTTGCAGCCCAGAGAGAAGCCGCGCAGACCCAATGCCCCCCCAGCAACCGCGCGCCCTCGCTGCCCCAGAACAGCCAAGCGCCCCCGTTGCCTTCCAGCACACCACGGCCCCGGCGGCCAAGCGTGCGCGAAAACGCCACAACCCTCCCACAGACCACCGAAATAGAGGCCCCGTGGGAGGGTATGCGGTTAGGTTCTCCGCGAACCGAGAAACGATTTACTTGGTAGTGGCGGTGCCGCCAGCAGCCTCAATCTTCTCAACAGCAGACTTGGAGAACTTGTCAGCGGTGACATTCAGCTTGACGTTGATGTCGCCGTTGCCCAGAACCTTGACCGGCTGGTTAGCGCGGACGAGTCCAGCAGCTGCAATGTCAGCAACGGTGATGTCGCCGCCCTGTGCAAACTTCTCAGCCAAGTCAGCAACGTTAACTACCTGGTACTCAACGTGGTTCGGGTTCTTGAAGCCCTTGAGCTTCGGCAGACGCATGTGCAGCGGCATCTGGCCACCCTCGAAAGCAGCGGAAACCTGCTTGCGAGCACCGGTGCCCTTGGTACCGCGACCAGCGGTCTTACCCTTGGATGCCTCACCGCGGCCGACGCGGGTCTTGGGCTTGTTGGAGCCTGCGGCCGGGCGCAGGTCGTGGAGCTTGATGATATCAGCCATGGTTTACTCCCCTGCCACTTCTTCGACGGTGACCAGGTGACGCACCTTGTGAACCATGCCGCGAATGATCGGGGTGTCCTGCTTAACAACAGAGTGTCCGATGCGCTTGAGGCCAAGAGCCTCAATGTTGGCGCGGTGGTTCGGCTTAGTGCCCACAAGGCCCTTTACCTGAGTAATCTTCAGAGCCATTGCTTATGCCTCCTGACCTGCGCGCTTGCGCAGCATCTGGGCTGGCGTAACCTCTTCGACGGACTTGCCACGACGTGCGGCAACTTCCTCAGGGCGAACCAGCTGCTTGAGGCCGTCCACGGTAGCGCGGACGACATTGAGAGCGTTGTCGGAGCCCAGGGACTTCGACAGAATGTCCTGCACGCCAGCGCACTCAAGCACCGGACGAGCAGCACCACCGGCGATGACACCGGTACCCGGAGCGGCCGGCTTCATCATGACGATGCCAGCTGCGTCGCGACCCTGAACCGGGTGGGTAATGGTGCCAGCAATCATCGGGACGCGGAAGAAGTTCTTGCGAGCTTCCTCGGCACCCTTCTGGATTGCAGCCGGGACTTCCTTGGCCTTGCCGTAGCCGACGCCAACCATGCCCTGGCCGTCGCCAACGACGACGAGAGCGGTGAAGGACATGTTGCGGCCACCCTTAACGGTCTTGGAGACGCGGTTGATGGTCACAACGCGCTCGATGTACTTATCGCGCTCGTTGTCCTGCTGGTTGCGGCGGTCGTTACGACGGCCGTTGTTGCGACCCTTGCGGTCGTTGTTGTTCTCGGCGGAGCGTCCGCCGTCACGCTGTTCACGGTCCGACATTAGGCGTTCCTTCCGTTGATGTTTCCGTGTGCCTTAATCATTAGAACTGCAGACCACCTTCGCGAGCGGCGTCGGCCAGCGCAGCAACGCGGCCGTGGTACTTGTAGCCTGCACGGTCAAAGACGACCTGCTCGATGCCAGCGGCCTTGGCGCGCTCAGCGATGAGCTCGCCTACCTTGGCAGCCTTGGCCTTCTTGTCGCCCTCGAGTGCGCGCACGTCGGCTTCCATGGAGGAAGCAGCGACCAGGGTGTGGCCGGCCAGGTCGTCGATGACCTGGACGTGCATGTGGCGGGAGGAGCGGTGAATGACCAGACGCGGTGCCTCAGGGGTGCCGCGGAGGGTCTTACGGATGCGGAAGTGGCGGCGCGCGCGTGCTTCACGACGACGCGAGGAAATGTCCTTGCCAACCGGGGTGCGCTTTGCGTTTTCAGTGTTAGCCATTGCTTACTTACCCGTCTTTCCGACCTTGCGGCGGACCTGCTCGCCGTCGTAGCGAATACCCTTGCCCTTGTAAGGATCGTCCTTACGCAGGCGGCGGATGTACGCGGCGACCTGTCCAACCAGTTGCTTGTCAATACCAGATACGGAGAGCTTGGTTGCGCCGTCCACAGCGAAGGTGATGCCCTCCGGAGCCTCAATGAGGATCGGGTGGGAGTAGCCCAGAGAGAACTCCAGGTCCTTGCCCTTCTGCTGGACACGGTAACCGACACCGAAGATTTCCATCTTCTTGGTGTAGCCCTCGGTCACGCCAACAACGGCGTTGTTGACCAGGGAGCGAGACAGACCGTGCAGAGCGCGGTTCTTGCGGTCGTCATCCGGACGGGAGACCTTGATCTCGTCGTCCTCGACGGTTGCGGTGATCGGCTCCGGCAGCTCAACCTCGAGGGTGCCCTTGGACCCCTTCACGTTGACAACCTGGCCGTTGATGGTGATGTCGACGCCCTTCGGGACGGCGATAGGTGCTAGACCGATACGAGACATGTGTCAATCCTCCCTTACCAGACGTAGGCGAGAACTTCTCCGCCTACACCCTTCTCCTGAGCCTGACGGTCAGTAAGCAGACCCTGGGACGTGGAAATGATGGCCACGCCCAGGCCGCCCAGAACCTGCGGCAATTCGGTGGACTTTGCGTACACACGCAGACCCGGCTTAGACACGCGACGCAGACCCGAGAGGGAACGCTCACGGTTGTTGTACTTAAGCTCGAGGGACAGCTCGCGGCCCTCGACGGAGTAGTCAGCGATGTAGCCTTCCTGCTTCAAGATCTCGGCGATGTTCACCTTGAGCTTGGAGGTCGGCATCGACACGGAGTCGTGGTGCGCATTAGATGCGTTGCGCACGCGCGACAGCATGTCGGCAATAGGATCAGTCATAGTCATATGAGTGACCTGTAACCTTTCTCGTTGCGGTTCCCGTAAAGCTCACCAAAGCGTTCTCCGTGTGATTTCGGGCTACTCACGCTCCCCACGGTCAATACCGTGAGGCGCTCGCCACCCTTTGATACAGACAACGGTCCGCTATCTACGGCGAGGGGCCTACAACAAAGTAGATGTGTTCAATTCTTCCGGCTTGGCACATTTCCGCTTTTCGCGCACCATTTTCTCAGTGCGGAATGAGGAAAAATGCAAGTCCGTCGGCTTACTCTACCCGTTGACATGCTGTTTTCCAAAACGCGTTAGCATTGTTGGTTATGAGTGAAGAACAAGACCCCATCCGTACGGCACACCAGTGGCTTGAGGAGGCCGCAGTGCTTGTCGACGTCTCCCCGGCCGACGCCACCGCCCTCATCAAGGAGCTGCTTGACCTCACCAAAGACGTGGCCCATACTCAATCCCGCCCCGCTGCCCCGCTGACGGCTTACTTAGTTGGTTTGGCCTCGAAGGACGTCGACGAGGCCCGCGCGCACATCGCCACCTTGAAGGAGGCCCTCAACCGATGAGCGGGCGCATCAACGCCACCTATGCGGTGACCAAGGTGCGCCTCGATGAGGAGGGCCACGTCACCCAAGTCGATACCCGCGGCGATACCGTCGCCGGCGAAGAGCCCCTGGAGATTCGCGTTGGCGGCCAGACGCTCACGACGACGATGCGCACGCCTGGCCACGACGTCGAACTGGCCCACGGTTTCCTCCACTCCGAGGGCCACATTGAAAAGGTCACTGACGTCCACGAGGCCCGCTACTGTGCCGGCGCCTCCGTGGATGGGCGCAATCCTTATAACCTTCTCGACGTGGAACTCACCAACCCCCATGCGCTTACCCTCGCGGATCTTCGCCTCACCACGACGACCTCTGCCTGCGGCGTGTGCGGCACCTCCTCCATCGAGGCGCTCATGAAGCAATCGCGCTACGAGATCCCGCACGTGCCGGTGGACCCGAGGGTCGTCGCTCAACTTCCCGACGCCCTCAAGCGGGAGCAGAAGCAGTTCCGCAAGACCGGCGGCATCCACGCCGCAGGCGCGTTTACTCTCGACGGCGAACCTATCGTCGTCCGCGAGGACGTGGGCCGCCACAACGCCGCCGACAAGGTCATTGGCCACCTGCTCATGGAAGATATGCTCCCCGCCAGCGACCTCATCCTGGTCATGAGCTCGCGCGCCAGCTTCGAGCTCGTCAACAAGGCCGCGATGGCCGGCTTCGGCATGCTCGTCGCGGTCTCCGCCGCCTCATCACTGGCAGTTGAGACCGCCCGAGAGACCGGCATGGCGCTCGTGGGTTTTGCCCGCGGCGACCGCTTTAACCTGTATTCGGGCGAGCTTAGTCGCGGTACGCTTCCGGGCCAGAGTTAAGCCAGGCGTACACGCCACCAATAAGGAAGCCGCCGCCGATAAGGTTGCCGACCCACACGATGGACCAGTTGAGCAGCACCGCACCGAGGGTAAAGCCCTCCGGCAGCGGGCTAGCACAGAAGAAGGTCAGCAGCATGAGGCAGAAGTTCGCAATCACGTGCTCCAGGCCCAGGCCCACGAAGCAGGCAATGATCGGCACGATGACGAAGAACTTGGACACAATGTCCTTCGCAAAGACCGCGCCCACAATCGCCATGTTGACCACGAAGTTAGCCAGGATGGCCTCCACGAACATCCCGCCCGGGCCCTTGGTCAGCTTGCCCATCGACAGCGTAGCAATGAGGTGATTCGGGTCAATACCGCCCAGCTTTGCAGACATTCCCATGGCAGCAGCAAAGAGCACGACGCCCACCAAGTTAAACAGCGTGGTGACGACCAACAGCCACATTCCCTTGCCCCAGCCCACGTGCTTGTTCACGGCGCCATAGACCATGTACATCATGTTGCCGGTGGCCAGGTCGGCGCCCAGAATGACGATGGCAAATAGGCCCAAACCGAACAGGCAGGCAAAGACCAGCGAGCCCATGCCTTCCATATGCTTCTCGACGCCCATTCCCAGCACCGCCGCAAACGCCGTACCGATGGCTAGGTACACGCCTGCCAGGGTAGAGCGGACAGCAAAGCGGGAGAAGGACTCATCTAGGAGCGTGACTTTCTTGGTCACGGCCGCCGCAGCAGCATCATTCAAGGACATCGATTACCTCGCAGGATAAGGATTTCAGAGACCTTTGTATCGTACTCCCCTGCACCGCGTTAGACCTAGCTGGACCTTCACCTATCCATAAGCCTTTGGACGCAAAAATCCCCCGGCCTCCTTCACGGAGTGCCGAGGGATTGCCTCAAGCGCTATTTACTTGAACGGGAAGCCGAGCTCGCGCAGGAGCTTGCGGCCCTCCTCGTCGTTGGTAGCGGAGGTTACGACGGTGATGTCCATACCGCGCGGGCGGTCCACCTTGTCGATGTCGATCTCGTAGAACATGGTCTGCTCAGTAAGACCGAAGGTGTAGTTGCCGTGGCCGTCGAACTGCTGGTCGGAGAGACCGCGGAAGTCGCGAATACGCGGCAGCGCGATGGTCAGCAGGCGGTCCAGGAACTCCCACATGCGGTCGCCGCGCAGGGTAACGCGTGCGCCGATGGGCATGCCCTCACGGAGCTTGAAGTTAGCGATGGACTTCTTAGCGCGACGCACCTGCGGCTTCTGGCCGGTAATCGCAGTGAGGTCCTCGATTGCGCCGTTGATCAGCTTGGAGTCGCGGGCAGCGTCGCCCACACCCATGTTGACAACGACCTTGGTGACGCCCGGAATCTGCATCACGTTGTCGTACTTGAACTCTTCGTTGAGAGCCTTCTTGATTTCCTCGCGGTAGCGGGTCTTCAGACGCGGAGTGTAGTTCTCGCTCATTTTAGATGTCCTTCCCGTTGCTACGTGCGATGCGGACCTTCTTGCCGTTTTCATCGAAACGGTAGCCCACGCGGGTCGGGTTGCCCTCGGAGTCAAGGATCGCAACGTTGGACACGTGGATCGGAGCTTCCTGGGTTACGATTCCGCCGGACTCGGCGCCACGCTCGGTAGCGGAGTTAGCAACGTGCTTCTTAACGCGGTTAACGCCCTCAACGAGGACCTTCTCACGCTTCGGGTATGCCTCGATGACCTTGCCCTTCGCGCCCTTGTCCGGGCCCGAAATAACAATCACCATATCGCCCTTATGAATCTTCATAAGACTAGATCACCTCCGGTGCGAGAGAAACGATCTTCATGAACTTCTTGTCACGAAGCTCGCGAGCAACCGGGCCGAAGATGCGGGTACCGCGCGGCTCGTTGTCACCCTTGAGAATAACTGCGGCATTTTCATCGAAAGCGATGTAGGAGCCGTCCGGGCGACGGGTCTCCTTCTTGGCGCGGACGACGACAGCCTTGACGACGTCGCCTTCCTTTACGTTGCCACCCGGGGTGGCTTCCTTGACAGTGGCAACAACAACGTCACCAATGCCAGCGAAACGTCGAACGGAGCCACCGAGAACGCGGATGACGAGAATCTCTCGTGCACCGGAGTTGTCGGCGACGCGCAGACGCGATTCTTGCTGAATCACTATGGGTCTCCTGACCTGGATTAACGTGCGTCAAGATTTCCGTCCTTGACACACCTGGTCTACTTGCTTACGTGGCATAGGGTGTGCAACGAACACGCTGTTCACAGCGGTCGAAGGGTCTCGGTGCGGCGATTCGGAAACGCATCGCACTGCACCGACCGGCCATATGCAACCCGTATATTCAACCACGCCATACCCCATTCCCCCAAATCACGCGTCTGCGCCACGCGTTTCCCCTTACGCCGATCCCCCAACCAACCCATCAAACCGGTCCCCCTCCGGCCTTCACGCCAATCCCCCACCTCCCGCCGCGCCGAGCGGGCGGAGAGAGGTGGAAATGCGGACGGTAGTTCATATCCCCCGATACTATGGCCTCCATGGACATTATGGTGTGTGGCGAAGGACTCGTTGACCTTGTTCCGCGCGGCCGTGGCCGGCTGGCGGACTTAACACCGGCGCTGGGCGGCGGCCCCTTCAACGTGGCAGTGGCGGCTGGGCGTTTGGGCGCTCACGTGGGTTTCCACTCGCGCTTGTCCACGGACGCGTACGGCTGCGCGTTGGTGGACCAACTCGCTGAGGAGGGCGTAGACACGTCGCTGGTGCAGCGCGGGCCTGAACCCACCACGCTGGCGGTGTGCAACATTGCCGACGACGGCTCGGCCACCTACTCCTTCTATACGGAGGGCACGGCGGACCGTTTCGTGGAGCCAGTGCTTGCCGACGTCCCCTGGGCCTGCTTCGGCACCGTCTCCCTGGCCCTCGAGCCGGGCGCCTCGCGCTATGCCGCGCTACTCAAGGACTTGGCGGCCCAGGGCACCATGGTGGCGTTGGATCCGAATATCCGTCCCTTCTTCGCCACGACATCGCACCGCGAGTTTCTACTGTCGTTGCTGCCCCATGTCACGCTGCTGAAGCTTAGTGAGGAGGAGGTCGATTTCCTTGGGGCTGAGGCATTGGAGCACGTTCCCGTGGTCGTGACGACCCGCGGTGGGGAGGGGCTGAGCGTGCGCACGGCGTCGGTTGCGGTTACGGTCCCGCCCGTTGCGGTGGAGGTGGCCGATACAATCGGCGCAGGTGACACCGTTATGGCGTCTCTTCTTACTTTGCTCGCTGAGCGAAAGCTTAGCGCCTCAGAGCTTACTGCCCTCACCGCTAAGGAGTGGGAGGACATCTTGCACTTCGCGGCCACGGCGGCAGCGATTACGGTCTCGCGCACTGGCGCACAGCCGCCTTCCCGGGCCGAGGTGGAGGAACGGCTATGACCTATTCCCTGCGCGCAGCCATCCTGCATGGCGTGCTTCTTCTCTTGTCCACGGTGTCTTTCGTTCTGCCCGTCGTCGCCGGCACGCGAGCGCTGCTGAGCATTCCAATAGCCGCAGGAGCCGCAGTGATTCTGGCGGTGCTTATGCTGGTGGATTCCTCCCGCCATGCCTTCTCCCCCACCCAACGCCCCACCCGTGGGCTACGAGTGCTGTCCGTACTGGCGGCCGTGGCACTCATCGCGGGCTGGGTGCTGTGGATGATGATTTACAACACCTTCGACAAACCGTTGGGCACCGAGTACCGCGTGGGCACCTTCCTGCTAGGGATGAGTACGGTGCTCAATGCGTTCTGCATCGCCATCGCGTGCATCAAGCGCTAATACTGGCCCGACGCCCGTTAACTCTTAAGCATCCTTGAGGCGCTTTAGTAACTCGGAACGGTGCTCAGAGATATCTTCGAAATGACGAACTACGTACTCACTAGCCCGCAGCAATAGGCGTTTCGCTTGTTCTTCGGAAAGCGACCCTGAGTTGGCTCATTTTAGTGCGGAAGTCAGGGTCCGGTGATGGCGTGGACGAGGTTTTGTACTTCGGCTGGTAGTGGCGTGGCCGCGTGGATCGTTTTGTCTTCGACTCTGAGTTCAAAACTGCGATACTTTTTGAAAGTTCGCACGAGTCGTTTAATGCTTAGTCCGGTTGCTGATTCCATCATTCGACTTACTGCGAGTGCCGCCATGACGATATTGAGGTTCGCATTAATCTGGTCCGCGGTTCGGGCATAAATTGGTCGCGCCTTGAGATCGGATTTCGACATCCGATTGCCCGCGTGTTCGCTCGTGACTGCCTGGACAGCAGTAGCCCCAGAAGCAGTCGTCGCAGTACGGTTATACGGGCTCACAAAAGCTCACTACCGTCCACCCCACACCCCACCCCCTTAGCGCGGGAAAATACCCAACCCCAACACCAAACCAGCAGGTCTACGCCTCAAGAGTTAAGTCGGTCACACCACAGTGAGCCAAGTCAGATTACTATACAAGTGCATTGGAAAGGTGATAGCTCATGGTTCTGGTCGGGAAAAGGGTCCTGAAAGTGGCGGGACTTATCGTGACGGCAATCGTTGCACTTGCGGCAGCCGGTGCTGGCGGTTGGGCATGGTACACAACCACGTATCACTCGCGTCTTGTGAGATCCCTGGAAAAGGCTGGCTATCAAGAGCACCGGGTGAGCGTGGATCATGTGAAGCTCAATGTAGGGGTAAGCGAGCCAAGGGACGGTTCCCCTATTGTCCTTATCCATGGTCAAGCGAGCGGATGGCGCCAGTACGGTTACGCTTTACGTGACCTCAGCAAGGACCGCCAAGTGTATGCCATTGACGTTCCAGGGCATGGCAAGTCTGATCGCCTTGAATCCTATCGAGCGGTGGAGGTAGCAGACGTCCTATCTCGTTATATAGAGACAATTGGCCAACCCGTCGTATTAAGTGGGCATTCGTCTGGGGGTCAATTGGCCGCGTTGATTGCTGCGCGTCATCCAGAACTGGTTAGCTTCCTGGTGTTAGAAGATCCGCCACTATTTGCCACAGAGCTGCCTGAGGCGCGCAGTACGTGGAATTATCAGGACCTAGCTGTCAGCACGCATGAGTTCTTGTCTTCAGGAGAGACCGACTGGCAGGCTTATCAGTGGCGCAGCCAAAAAATGTGGCAATACTTTGGGGACTCTGCGCAGGGGTTCATCGGTGATGGACTCGCATATCACTCTCGGCATCCGGGCGCCCCGATAGCTCTGTGGACCATGCCTCCCGAGATGAATGAGGCACAGGTGTACATCATGGATTATGACCCAGCGTTTGGTGATGCCTTCTTTACGGGTCTCTGGAACGAAAGGTTTGATCAAGAAGCAACACTTGCGGCGATTCAAGCGCCAGTTACCTATATTCATTGTCAAGCGCGATACGACGGGGAAGTCCTTCAAGCTGCGGCCAGTGATGAGGACGCCGCCAGGGCCATGGATGCTCTTCCCGCCGGTGCCGTTAAAGTCGAGGCTGACTCGGGCCACAACTTCCATGTAGAAAAGCGCAAGGAGTTCGTAGAAATTCTGCTGGCCGGCGTAGGTTAATCCGCGTGCGCTTTTCCTGAGTTGGCTCATTTTAGTGCGGAAGTCAGGGTCCGGTGATAGCGTGGACGAGGTTTTGTACTTCGGCTGGTAGTGGCGTGGCCGCGTGGATCGTTGTGTCTTCGACTCTGAGTTCAAAACTGCGATACTTTTTGAAAGTTCGCACGAGTCGTTTAATGCTTAGTCCGGTTGCTGATTCCATCATTCGACTTACTGCGAGTGCCGCCATGACGATATTGAGGTTCGCATTAATCTGGTCCGCGGTTCGGGCATAAATTGGTCGCGCCTTGAGATCGGATTTCGACATCCGATTGCCCGCGTGTTCGCTCGTGACTGCCTGGACAGCAGTAGCCCCAGAAGCAGTCGTCGCAGTACGGTTATACGGGCTCACAAAAGCTCACTACCGTCCACCCCACACCCCACCCCCTTAGCGCGGGAAAATACCCAACCCCAACATCAAACCAGCAGGTCTACGCCTCAAGAGTTAAGTCGGTCACACCACAGTGAGCCAAGTCAGGTTACAACACCTTCGACAAACCGTTGGGCACCGAGTACCGCGTAGGCACCTTCCTGCTAGGGATGAGTACAGTGCTCAATGCGTTCTGCATCGCCATCGCGTGCATCAAGCGCTAATACTGGCCCGACGCCCGTTAACTCTTAAGCATCCTTGAGTCGCTTTAGTAACTCGGAACGGTGCTCAGAGATATCTACGAAATGACGAGCTACATACTCACTAGCCCGCAGCAATAGGCGTTTCTCTTGTTCTTCGGGAAACGACGGGTTGATTGACATAGCTCAGTGATACCACAATGGCACCGCGTGTAGGATCGCAAAACCCCGGCACCGAGTGGGGTGCCGGGGTTCGTGCATCGTGAAAGGGCTAGATTTTACTTAGCCTTCTCCACGATTTCGACGAGACGGAAGTGCTTGTCCTTAGACAGCGGGCGGGTCTCGGCGATGAGAACGCGGTCGCCAATGCCGGCGGTGTTCTCTTCGTCGTGCGCCTTAACCTTCTTGTTAGTGCGCATAATCTTGCCGTAAAGGGCGTGCTGCTTGCGGTCCTCGAGCTCGACAACGATGGTCTTGTCCATCTTGTCGGAGACAACGATGCCGGTGCGGGTCTTGCGAGCGCCCTTTTCCTTCTTAGTGTTCACGTTTGCCTCACTCATGATTAAGCCTCAGCTCCCGGAGCAACGGACAGGCCCAGCTCGCGCTCGCGCAGAACGGTGTAGATGCGGGCGATGTCGCGCTTAACCGTGCCGATGCGGCGGTTGTTGGTCAGCTGGCCGGTGGCCTTCTGGAAACGAAGGTTGAAGAGCTCTTCCTTCGCGTCCTTCAGGCGGGTCTCCAGCTCAGCGTTGTCGAGCTCACGGAACTCGTGGGCGGGGGTACCGGTAGCCATTAGAACTGGTCCTCCTTCTTGATGATGCGGACCTTGCACGGAAGCTTCTGACCAGCGCGGCGCAGTGCCTCGATGGCGGTTTCCTCGTTCGGGTAGGTCATCTCGAAGAGGACGCGACCCGGCTTAACGTTGGCAACCCACTTCTCCACCGGGCCCTTACCGGAACCCATACGAACGCCGAGCGGCTTCTGGGTCAGCGGGCGGTCCGGGAAGATGTTAATCCAGACCTTGCCGCCACGCTTGACGTGGCGGTTGATGGCAATACGTGCGGCCTCAATCTGACGGTTGGTGATGTACGCCGGCTCAAGAGCCTGGATGGCGTAGTCACCGAAGTTGATGCGGTTACCGCCCTTGGACACACCCGAGCGGTTCGGGCGGTGCTGGCGACGGTACTTGACGCGCTTAGGAATCAGCATGGATTAGCCCTCCTGCTTCTGCTGTGCGCGCTGACGACGCTGGCCACCACGACGCGGACGACCGTTACGGTCACCGCGGCCACGGCCCTGCGCCGGAGCGTTCAGTTCGGACTCGCGCACGCCACCGACGACGTCACCCTTGTAGATCCACACCTTAATGCCAATGCGGCCGAAGGTGGTGTGGGCCTCTGCGGTGCCGTAGTCGATTTCGGCGCGAAGGGTGTGCAGCGGAACGCGACCCTCGTGGTAGCGCTCGGTGCGAGACATCTCAGCGCCGCCCAGACGACCAGACAGGAGGATCTTAATACCCTTAACCTGCGGCTGGCGCATAGCGGACTGGATAGCCTTGCGCATTGCGCGGCGGAAGGCCACGCGGTTAACCAGCTGCTCGGCGACGGACTGCGCAACCAGGGTTGCGTTGGCGTCAACCTGCTTGACCTCGAGGATGTTGAGGGCAACCATCTTGCCGGTGAGCTTCTCGAGCTCGCGGCGGATGCGGTCAGCCTCAGCACCGCGGCGGCCGATCACGATGCCCGGGCGGGCGGTGTGAATGTCGACGCGGACGCGGTCGCGGGTGCGCTCGATGACGACGTCGGCAATGCCGGCGCGGTCGAGGCCCTTCTCCAGGTACTGGCGGATCTTGATGTCTTCGGCTACGTAGTTGGCGTAGTCCTTATCGGCGTACCAGTGGGTCTTCCAGTCGGAAGTGATGCCCAAACGTAGGCCGTGAGGATGGATCTTCTGGCCCATTACTTGGCCCCTTCCTTCTGGCTCTCGACAACCACGGTGATGTGGCTGGTGCGCTTACGAATCATGAATGCGCGGCCCTGTGCGCGCGGCTGGAAACGACGCATGGTCGGACCCTCGTTGGCGTAAGCCTCGGAGATGACCAGGGTGCGCGGATCCAGGCCGAAGTTGTTCTCAGCGTTGGCAGCTGCGGAAGCAACAACCTTGGCAACCGGCTTAGCGGCGCCCTGCGGAGCGTACTTCAGGATTGCAAGTGCCTCGGATACGGACTTTCCGCGAACCAGGTCGATGACGCGGCGTGCCTTCATCGGGGTAACGCGGACGTAGCGAGCCGTTGCGGATGCGGAGGTGATGGTGTCACTCATCGCTTATCGACGTCCCTTCTTGTCGTCCTTGACGTGACCCTTAAAGGTCTTGGTGGGTGCGAACTCGCCGAGCTTGTGACCAACCATGGAGTCCTCGACGAACACCGGCACATGCTTGCGGCCGTCGTGGACGGCGAAGGTGTGACCGATGAAGTCGGGCAGGATGGTGGAGCGGCGAGACCAGGTCTTGATGACCTGCTTGGTGCCGGCCTCGTTCTGAGCATCTACCTTGTTGAGGAGGTGCTCATCGACGAACGGGCCCTTCTTCAGGCTGCGTGGCATTGTTTACCTCCTCTTAGCGCTTCTTGTTCGGGCGACGACGGCGCACGATCATGTTGTTCGAGTAACGGTTCGGGTTGCGGGTGCGGCCTTCCTTGTGGCCCCACGGCGACACCGGGTGGCGACCACCCGAGGTCTTACCCTCACCACCACCGTGCGGGTGGTCGACCGGGTTCATAACGACACCGCGGACGGTCGGGCGGACGCCCTTCCAACGCATACGGCCGGCCTTGCCCCAGCGGATGTTCATCTGCTCGGCATTGCCAACCTCACCGACGGTGGCGCGGCAACGGATGTCGACGCGACGGATCTCGGAGGACGGCATACGCAGGATGGCGTACTTGCCTTCCTTACCCAGCAGCTGGATGGAGGCACCAGCGGAGCGAGCCAGCTTAGCGCCAGCGCCCGGTTTGAGCTCCACAGCGTGGATGGTGGTACCGGTCGGGATGTTGCGCAGCGGCAGGTTGTTGCCCACCTTGATATCTGCGTTCGGGCCGGACTCGACGACGATGCCCTGCTTCAGGCCCTTCGGGGCGATGATGTAGCGCTTCTCGCCATCTGCGTAGTGCAGGAGGGCAATGTTAGCGGTACGGTTCGGGTCGTACTCGATGTGAGCGACCTTTGCAGGGATGCCGTCCTTGTCGGTACGACGGAAGTCGATGAGACGGTAACGGCGCTTGTGGCCACCGCCGATGTGGCGGGTGGTGATGCGGCCGTAGTTGTTACGACCACCAGTCTTGCTCAGCGGGCGCAGCAGGGACTTCTCCGGAGTGGAACGAGTGATTTCCTCGAACTGGGACACGGAGGATGCGCGGCGACCCGGAGTTGTCGGCTTGTACTTACGAATAGCCATAATTCTTCCTTTTCCTTATCGGCTCTTGGAGCCGGTTCTGCTAGCTAGCAGAACCGCCGAAGACGTCGATGGAGTCGCTGCCTTCACGGAGCGTCACGTAGGCGCGCTTGGTGGACTTACGCTGACCGTAGCCGGTACGGGTGCGCTTGCGCTTACCTGCACGGTTGACGGTGTTGACGGAAGCAACCTTCACGCCGAAGATCTGCTCTACGGCATCTTTAATCTGGGTCTTGTTGGAGTCCGTGGAGACGTAGAACGTGTAGACGTTCTGCTCCATCAGGCCGTAGGACTTCTCGGACACAACCGGTGCGATGATGACGTCGCGCGGGTTAGCGAGCTTAGCCATTACTTCTCCTCCTTAGCTTCCTCGGCGGCGCCGGTGGCGCGCTCGACGAAGGTGTGCAGAGCCTCAACGGAGAACACAACGTCGTCCGAGTAGAGTACGTCGTAGGTGTTCAGCTGGCCGGCGTCCAGGATCTGGACGTTCGGCAGGTTGTTGGCGCTGCGGCGAGCATTAATGTCCTCGCGGCCGATGACCAGAAGAACGTTCTTGCGGTCGGTGAGGCGCTCGATGAAGGCCTTGGCCTGCTTGGTGGACGGGGTCTGACCCGGGACGAGCTCCTCGATGACGTGGATGCGCTCGTTGCGTGCACGGTCAGACAGTGCACCGTAGAGAGCAGCCTTGATCATGCGCTTCGGGGTGCGCTGGGAGTAGTCGCGCGGAACCGGGCCGTGTACGGTGCCACCGCCGGTGTAGTGCGGTGCACGGATGGAGCCCTGGCGGGCGCGACCGGTGCCCTTCTGGCGGAACGGCTTACGGCCACCGCCGCGGACCTCGCCGCGAGTCTTGGTCTTGTGGGTGCCCTGGCGAGCAGCAGCGAGCTGAGCGTTGACAACCTGGTGCATCAAAGCGATGGATGCTTCGGTGTCAAAGAGCTCGGCCGGCAGCTCAACAGAGCCGTTGGTCTTACCGTCAGCGGTCTGGACGTCTAGCTTGAGGTTGCTCATGCGTGTGCACCGCCCTTCACTGCGGTCTTAACGGTGACGAGGCCACCGCGCGCACCAGGGACAGCGCCCTTGATGAGCAGCAGGTTGGACTCGGCATCAATCTTCTGAATCTTCAGGTTCTGGGTGGTCACGCGGTCCTGGCCCATGCGGCCAGCCATGCGCTTACCCTTGAAGACGCGGCCCGGGAACGAAGCGCCACCGATACCGCCGACGCGGCGGTGAGCAGCCTGGTTACCGTGGGCAGCGCCCTGGCCTGCGAAGCCGTGGCGCTTCATGGCGCCGGCGTAGCCGTGGCCCTTGGTGGTGCCGGTGACGTCAACGAAGGTCACGCCCTCGAAGATATCCACCTTGACCTCCTGGCCCACCTCGTATGCAGAGGTGTCATCCATGCGGATTTCAGCCACGTGGCGGCGCGGGGTCACGCCAGCCTTCTTGAAGTGACCAGCGGCCGGCTTGTTGGCCTTGCGCGGGTCCTTCTCACCGAAGGCAATCTGGATGGCGTCGTAGCCATCGGTTTCTTTCGTGCGGATCTGGGTAACCACGCACGGCCCAGCCTCGACGACGGTGACCGGCACAACGCGGTTCTCCTCGTCGAAGACCTGGGTCATGCCGAGCTTGGTGCCCAGAATGCCCTTGATCTCGTTTTCACTCATAATTAGTTCTCCACCAAATACGTTGTGTCGATCGCTTACTGGATATTCACGTCGACGCTTGCCGGAAGGTCGATGCGCATAAGAGCGTCAACGGTCTTCGGGGTCGGGTCGAGAATGTCGATGAGGCGCTTGTGAGTGCGCATCTCGAAGTGCTCGCGAGAGTCCTTGTACTTGTGCGGAGAACGAATAACGGCGTATACGTTCTTCTCGGTTGGGAGCGGCACCGGACCAACAACACGAGCACCCGTACGGGTTACGGTCTCAACGATCTTCTTGGCAGAAGCGTCGATAGCCTCGTGGTCGTAGGCCTTCAGCCGAATGCGGATCTTTTGTCCCGCCACGCTTATCCTCTTCCTCGCTTCCCCACTTTCACATTCCCGGCCTTTCCGGGGCGTGAAGCGGTGGGAAATTGCTTCTCGATTTCTCTATAACGTTGTCCGGGCATGGAGCCTTGGCACAACGCCAGTTGTCTGACTGTCATGACGACCATGAGATACAGCGCTAGGCAAATGCCCAGCCCGTGCAGTGCTCATGACGGGGTACAAGACCCGTAGTCAAAGTCAATAGGAAGAAGACTGGGGCGTTCGATCACAGATCTGCAACCAAAGTCTTATTCATATACTGCCGCTGTTTATTTGCCATGCTCCTTCTCCGGTCCATCGTCTCGGGGGTGTCTCTGCTCAAACGCGGACCTAGCCCGATCAGATGACCTTCGAGTGCGACTCGTTGAAGCCTCACAACAAAGGTGTCATGTTCGCTTTACCAGCAACAACGCCCTACAAGCTTGTGCCTGCGGCTACGTTGCTGTGTTAAAGCAACCCCTGTATTTAAGCATGTAACCTCCCGTTTTCCAAACCGCTACGAAAACCGTGCCCAAAATCACGTTTCAGCCAAAGTTTGTCTCCCCACCCCACAGAGTCCGAGTTCAGCGATAAGCTCGGGGGCAGCGACCACATGCCGCTCGACTAATCACCCAACCCAAGAATTGAGAAGGTTTCACCATGGCTGACAACACCACCCCGAAGGACGTTGCTGAGAAGACCGAAGCTACTACCCCGGCTCCTGCCCCAGAGCGCAACAAGAACCTAGAGACGGAGTTCGGCACCACCCGCATTGACGACGTCGTGGTGTCCAAGATCGCTGGTATCGCTGCGCGCGAGGTCTCCGGCGTGGCTGCCCTGGGCGGCGGCGGTGCCCGCATGATGGGATCCATCCGCGAGTCCTTCGGTGCCTCCGAGGATGTCCGCCAGGGTGTCTCCGTGGAGGTTGCCAACGGCACCGCTTCCATTGATATCGCCATTATCGCTGAGTACGGCGTTGCTATCCACGAGCTGGCGGAGGCTATTCGCCGCAACATCATGAATGCTGTGGAGCGCATGACGGGCCTGTCCGTTGACCGCGTCGACGTGGTGGTTCACGATGTCAAGCTGCCGCGCGAGGAGCAGGAGTCCGAGGACACCACTCCGGCCGTCACGCAGGGCCAGGCTTAAGTGAGTCAGCAGACCCCACAACTCACGGCGGAGACCGCGCGGGCGATTGTGGACGCGGTGACGGGACTGAGGGGCGTCGCCAAGCTCAGCCCCGGCCGTTTCGGCGAGGTGGCCTTGCTCTTCCCGGGCGAGCGCATCCACGGCATCTCCCGCCCCGCGCCGAGCGATGATACCTACCTTGAGCTGCACGTTGTCGTTGATGTGCGTAGTGACGTTGTCCTTGCTGAGCTTGGCGACGCCATCCGCGACACCGTCCGCAGCACCTGGCCGCCCGCGCGTACCGTCGACATCGTCTTCGCCGATGCAGTTGACTCTGCTGCCTCCCCACAGAACTAAAGGAAAACCATGAAGAATTACACCTCCCTCGGCGTTCTCGCCGGCTTGGTTCTCGCCTTTTTCATCTACCTCGGCGTCTGGTACGTCGTTCTCGCGGTGCTTCTGGCCGCGATTGGCGGCGTGGTTGGCGCGCACTTCGACGGCCGAATCGACCTCACCGCCGTATGGAAAGGCGTGGTTGGCCAGGATAGAGGCCAAGGCTAGTGACGACTCCGTTCGACGACACAGGCCGTACCCAGTTCTCACTGCGAGCGATGGAAAAAGTCATTAGCTCCGCCATTGCCAGTGTGCCGGGAACCGCGGCTGTCGACGCCAAACTAGCCGGCCTCGCCGGCCGAGCCTTTCCGCGCG
Source organism: Corynebacterium sp. MSK218 (assembly GCF_030232655.1). Taxonomy (NCBI): domain Bacteria; kingdom Bacillati; phylum Actinomycetota; class Actinomycetes; order Mycobacteriales; family Corynebacteriaceae; genus Corynebacterium; species Corynebacterium sp. MSK218. Next base: position 151,010 of record NZ_JASPGN010000001.1, on the reverse strand, counting down.
TCATGGCACAGATGGATCCGGATACGAAGGTCGTGGCGATTGATGCTGACATTGCCGTGTACTGGCCGTCGCCGGTGACTGATGTGGCGTCGGCAGTGCGCACCGCGGTATCGCAGGCCGTGTTGGACTTTACTGGCTTCCGCACGACTCGCGTCAACGTGACCGTTGGTGGCGCGGTGGCCGGTGAACGCACCTCCGCGCTTGAAGTAGCTGCGCGCAGGCCGCTCGCTGCACGCGTTCCGGCCTCCGTGACGCCCCGTGAGCTCAAGCCCGTGACGACCTCGCGTGGCGTGGCTGTTCGCCAGATTGCTACTCCTACCCCAGCCGCTGTGCGGGGCGTTGAGGTGCCAGTGGAAACGGCGGTACGGTCGGTGAGCTTGCTGGGCGATGTCCCCGTGCGGGCCTCCGGCTTTGCTCCTTCGACGCAGCGCTACGAGTCGTTGCGGCCAATTAGCGCTGCTCCCCAGCAACGCCTGCGCGACGTCCACACTCCTCCGCCGGTAGCCGTGCGGCCGGTGGAGTTGCCTGGCGAGTTCCGCCTGCAGCGCGTTGAGACTCCTCGTCCGGTCCAGCCGCGTTCGATCGAGGCACCCCGCCCGGTGCAGCCGCGCCGCGTGACTGCACCGCAGCCCACTGCTCTGCGGCCGGTGGAGATTCGTCCTTCGGCGGACTTCACCCGCCGGGTTGACATTCCCCGTCCGGTCCCGTTGCGTGCCATTACCATTACCCCGTTCGGCGAAGGAGCCCACCATGAGTGAGAAGACTCTGCCGGTCACGTTAGGCCAACGCCCTAAGGCCTCACCGCCGGCGCGTACGTGGACTGTCATCTTGGGCATCGTGTTGCTTGCCGCCGCCGTGGTTGCGGGCCGGGAGGCCTGGGTAGTCGGCGCGGACGAAGGTGGTCAGTCCTGGCTGCAGCCCTTTATCGATGTCATGTCGAAACCCGACATTGCGACGTGGATGCTTATCGGCGGTGGCATCGGCATTGTGGTGGGTCTCATCCTGCTGTGGGCGGCCTGCGCGCCGCGGAAGACGACGCATGTGCGAATCGCCTCGGACGACGCGTCCATGTGGCTGCGTGCGGTGGACATCGCGCGTCTCGCCTCTGCTGCCGCGCGCCGCGTTCCAGGTGCCAGTGCTGCGCGCAGCCGAGCTAAAATTTCCGCCAACCGCGCCAGCCTTACCGTTACGGCTACGGGTGACCTGGAGGATGCCCAGCTCAAGGAACGCGTCACTGATGCGGTAGAAGCCGCGCTTGCCGACGTCTCCCCGAGCCCTGAACTCACCGTTGTCATTGAGAACGATCAGGAGGCGATTGCCAATGTCTAAGAAGCTGGCCGGCGTGGACCGCACTATTCTTGCCATTCTGGGCATTGTGCTCATTGCGTTAGGTTCGTGGCCGATTCTCATTCACTTCAACGTGGAATTCGCTACCTACTTGGCAGAGTGGGTTGACCATGACACGTGGGCTGGGCTGCCGGAGCAATCCTGGTGGGTCTATGTTTTGGCTGCCGCCACGGTGGTGTTGGCGTTGATGGGGTTGTGGCTTATCATTGCGAATCTGCGTCACCACCGGTTCAATACCGTGCATTCTGACGCCTCCAATGAGGACGGCGCCATTAAGACCAGCATGAATGCCATTGCGGGTGCGGTGGCCGATACGTTGTCCAACGTCGAGGGCGTAGAGAAGGTCTCGCGCTTGGTTGCCTATGACCGTGGCCGCCCAACGCTGCAATACGAGGTTCTCGCTGATCCGGATACCCCGCTTATGCGCATCAAGGATGCCATTGAGGTCAATGACAGCGATTTCCGTGCGGCCTTCCCAGACGCGGACCTGGATACCACTTACAAAGTGCACTTCACCAAGGTTCGCAGCGCCATCGCATAAGTCCGTTCTCGGGTTAAGCCCCTCGTGACGAGGGGCTTAACCCGTTCCGGTTGCGGGGTTGGTGGGCCTGCTTTAAGCTTCGTGGCCATGGGGGTACTAGAAACCTACTTCCACTACCGCAACTCGGGGATCGCGCTAGTGGAACAAGCATCCAGCTCACCCGACGAGCTCCGCGCGCTCGGCGCCGACCCAACCGATGCCGCAGAACTTGCCCACCTTCACCGCACCTACTTCGGGCAAACCCGCTTTACTGGCAAACAACGCAAAGCCCGTGCCGCCGCGGTGGCACAAAAACATAGCCTTAGCGTTCTTACCTTGATTGAGTCCTACACCACCAAAGTCAACAAAGACCTCGACGCCTGGAACCTACGCATAAAACTTGCCGGAACACCTGCCCACAAAATCCGCCAGGTAGCCACCAAGCGTTTAAAGGAGCTTCGTGCCAAACGCGAAGCTAAACCCGGAGTCCGCTTCACCTACCGGTCCAAAGGACCGAACTCCATCACCATCACCGACACCCCCACCGTCATCGCTGATATCCGCGGAACCCTCGAATCCGTCAACAAAACAAACCTGCTTGACGCTGCCCGCACCGTCATTGTCACCGGTGGTATTGGCACCACACCCGCCGTACATGCTCAAGTCGTTGTCACTCTCAACGAACTCGACCAAATTATTAATGGTGATGGGGAGGAAATAGAACTTAACCTCACCAACGGCGCGCGCATGACAGGCGCAGACTTTTTGGCCTACAAGTTTGCCGAGATTGGCTACGCCACCATCATCCACCCTTTAGAGGGACCCATTAACTCTTATAGACTTCAGCGGCATGCCAGCTGGAAACAACGCATCAGCCTAGCTGCCGAATTCCAAACCTGCTCACGCGACGGCTGCAACAAACCCGCAGACTACTGCGAAGTCCACCACCTCATCCCCTGGCAGGCAGGAGGATTCACCAACATTAAAAACCTCACCTTCCTGTGCGCCTACCACAACGGTATCAACGATGATGACCCCAAACGGCCCACAGGCCGCGGCTACATGTTCCGGTTGAATACCGGGGTGAGCTACATCCCGCCCTGGGGTACACCGATAACCGCCATGCCCGAATACCAAGAAGCGGTAGCCCGGCTCGCCGCCGAACAAACAACAGGGCAACCACCCGACCCGCCGGGTGCGAGCTGAACGCTCTCGATGAGGCAACGCGAGCGCCGAGACGCCGAAACCCGCTGACCACAGCACCGTCAGCGGGCACATCGGCGATCCTAGGCATTTTGGGACGGGGACCAGGGTTCGTTTTCGACGAGAATAAGGTCCTCGACGACACCAAATGAGTGCTGCGTGCCACGGGACAGATGAATGCTGAGGGGTGAGCCGGACTCGCACTTCTCGATACGGTCCCAGGAGAAGTCAGCGCGTACGAGTTCGCGGTTCTTTCGTTCGATGACATGGAGGCCGTGGTCAAGGATGATGGTCTCGGCATCGGTTCGGATGAACCAGACGCGGTCGCCGACGCTGCGACGCTTGAGACCGTCCAACGAGCGTCTATCTTCCTTCAGCCGGGTAACGGAGTGGACGATGCCGAAGCGGTGCTCGAAACCTTCGGTGTCCGCGATGACTAGGGGCCGTCCGGGTCCGACGGGCCGCAAACCTGATACGGGCCACGCGACCGGCTGGCCCTTCACGCCTTCCTTTGACATAGGGCGGACTACGGCGTGGGGAGCATTAGAGGAATCTCCAGGCGACAAGGTCACACGGTGAGTATCGGTGACGGTGAGCCAGAGGCCGTGGGTGATGAGGGAGGCGTCGGAAAGCGGTAACAGGGGCGGGTGGACTCGAGCCATGTCCTCCAAACGCCTCGTGAGATCCTCGTCAGACACACCCCAGCCATAGCCTTCTGCTGCAAGCATGCCGAAAAGAGTGCCCAGGGGAAGGTCAGGTTGGCCCTCCCAGGCGGCGCGAAGAGCAACGAGGGTGCGATCGATGCGAGTCGGATCAAACATGACTCCCAAGCCTAGTACCCCCGCGATCACAAAGGCCGCCCAACCCCTACTGGGATTGGGCGGCTTCAGGATGCTACAACATCCTGCTAATCACTAAGGATTAGTCGAGGATCTTGGTAACGCGGCCAGCGCCGACGGTACGGGAGCCCTCGCGGATAGCGAAGCGCAGGCCCTCGTCCATAGCGACCGGCTGGATCAGCTCAACGGTCATCTCAACGTTGTCGCCCGGCATAACCATCTCGGTGCCCTCCGGCAGCTTGATGACACCGGTAACGTCGGTGGTGCGGAAGTAGAACTGCGGACGGTAGTTGTCCATGAACGGGGTGTGGCGGCCGCCCTCTTCCTTCTTCAGGACGTAGACGGAACCCTCGAACTTGGTGTGCGGGGTGTAAGCGCCCGGCTTGATGCAGACCTGGCCACGCTCAACCTCTTCACGCTTGGTACCACGCAGAAGCAGACCACAGTTGTCGCCAGCCTCGGTGTAGTCCATCATCTTGCGGAACATCTCGATACCGGTAACGGTGGTGGACATGGACTTGTCCTTGATACCGATGATCTCGATGTCCTCGTTAACGTTCAGGGAGCCACGCTCAACACGGCCGGTAACAACGGTACCGCGGCCGGTAATGGTGAAGATGTCCTCGATCGGCATCAGGAACGGCTTGTCCAGCTCGCGCTCCGGATCCGGGATGGAGTCATCGCAAGCCTGCATCAGGTCAACGATGGACTGTGCCCACTTCTCGTCGCCCTCAAGAGCCTTCAGAGCGGAGATGTGAATGATCGGAGCGTCCTCGTCGTAGTCCTGCTCAGCGAGCAGCTCACGGATCTCCATCTCAACGAGCTCGATGATTTCCTCATCGTCAACCATGTCGCACTTGTTCAGAGCAACGAGGATGTACGGAACGCCAACCTGGCGAGCCAGCAGAACGTGCTCGCGGGTCTGCGGCATCGGGCCATCGGTTGCAGCAACAACCAGGATAGCGCCGTCCATCTGAGCAGCGCCGGTAATCATGTTCTTGATGTAGTCGGCGTGGCCCGGGGCGTCCACGTGTGCGTAGTGGCGCTTCGGGGTGGAGTACTCAACGTGGGAGATGTTGATGGTAATACCGCGCTCCTTCTCCTCAGGAGCCTTATCGATCATGTCGAAGGCGAAAGCGGTGTTCTCCTCCGGGTAAGCGTCAGCCAAAACCTTGGTGATCGCTGCGGTGGTGGTGGTCTTGCCGTGGTCGACGTGTCCGATGGTGCCGATGTTCACATGCGGCTTCGTACGCTCGAACTTCTCCTTTGCCACTGTTTGTCCTCCTGGACTCTATGGCGGCTACGTATTTCGCAGCCACGTGGTTTGTATTGCCATTGGCACTTCGAGCCGAAGCCCATAAGCGCTAATGACGCTTTCTTTACGTGCCAGTTACACGATCCTAGATTTATGCCGCAGTTTTTTCAAACTGCCTCAATAGGAGGTAACCCCGCGCATAACGTGCGGTCGTTGACCCTCGACAAGAATCAATTAACAGGATCCTGGGAGGGTAACGGCCGGCTCAACACACACGATTGTGGTTGCGTGCTCAGCCGACCGCTACCCCCCAGCGCAGGGAGCTGGCTGTCTACTGGCGAAGACTACCAGCCCCATGTTGCGGGCTAAACGGCGGGGCCGCTTAGGCCTTGTTGCCGGTGCGCTCCTCGATGATCTCCTGAGCCACGGAGGACGGAACCTCAGCGTAGGAATCGAAGACCATGGTGAAGTTTGCACGGCCAGCGGTGGAAGAACGCAGGTCACCGATGTAGCCGAACATCTCGGACAGCGGAACCTTAGCCTTCACGACCTTGGCGCCGGAGCGGTCCTCCATAGCGAAGACCTGGCCACGGCGGGAGGAGATGTCACCGTTCACGGTGCCCATGTACTCCTCAGGGGTAACAACCTCAACGGCCATGATCGGCTCAAGCAGAACCGGCTTTGCCTTAGCAACAGCTTCCTTGAGGACCTGGGAGCCAGCCAGCTTGAAGGCCATCTCGGAGGAGTCAACGTCGTGGTAAGCGCCATCCTCGAGGGTGGCCTTGATGTTCACCAGCGGGAAGCCAGCGACGAAGCCGTACTGCATAGCATCCTGGATACCAGCGTCGACGGACGGGATGTACTCCTTCGGAACGCGGCCACCGGTGACGGCGTTCTCGAACTTGTAGGTTGCGGACTCGCCCTCTTCCAGCTCCTCCGGCTCCGGGTTGTACGGCTCGATGGTGACGATGACCTTTGCGAACTGGCCGGAACCACCGGTCTGCTTCTTGTGGGTGTAGTCCAGGGACTCGACCTTCTTGCGGATGGTCTCGCGGTAAGCAACCTGCGGGTTACCAATGTTGGCCTCAACCTTGAACTCGCGCTTCATGCGGTCAACCAGAACGTCGAGGTGGAGCTCGCCCATGCCGCCGATAACGGTCTGGCCGGTCTCCTCGTCGAGCTCAACGGTAAAGGTCGGGTCCTCAGCAGCCAGCTTCTGAATAGCGGTACCCAGCTTCTCCTGGTCAGCCTTGGTCTTCGGCTCGATGGAGACCTTAATAACCGGCTCCGGGAAGTCCATGGACTCGAGGATGATCTGGTCATCCTTGTCACACAGGGTGTCACCGGTGGTGGTTTCCTTCAGACCAATGACGGCGTAGATGTTGCCGGCATCTGCCTGCTCCACCGGGTTCTCCTTGTTGGCGTGCATCTGGAAGAGCTTACCGATGCGCTCCTTCTTACCCTTGGTGGAGTTCATAACCTCGGTACCCGGAAGAACCTGGCCGGAGTACACGCGGGTGAAGGTCAGCTGACCGAAGAACGGGTGAGCAGCAATCTTGAAGGCCAGAGCTGCAAACGGGGACTCAATGGACGGCTTACGGGTAATAACCTCGTCCTCGTTGCCCACAGCGTGGCCGGTGATCTCGCCGATGTCGAGCGGGTTCGGCAGGTAAGCAACGACAGCGTCGAGCAGCGGCTGGATGCCCTTGTTGCGGTAGGCAGTACCACACAGAACCGGGTAGACCTCAGAGTTAATGGTCATCTTGCGGATGGCAGCCTGGATCTCTTCCTTGGTGAGCTCCTCGCCACCGAAGTACTTCTCCATGAGCTCTTCATCGGACTCGGCGACGGTCTCGAGCAGCTTCTCGCGGTACTCCTCAGCCTTATCCTTCAGGTCGGCCGGGATCTCCTCGATGGTGGCTTCGGTACCGGTCTCAACCTTGCCGCGCCAGGTCAGTGCCTGCATGTCGATGAGGTCAACAACACCGTCGAAGTCATCCTCAGCGCCGATCGGCAGCTGCAGAACCAACGGCTTAGCGCCGAGGCGGTCAACGATGGTGCCAACGGTGTAGTAGAAGTCCGCGCCCATCTTGTCCATCTTGTTGACGAAGCAGATACGCGGAACGTCGTACTTAGCAGCCTGACGCCACACCTGCTCGGACTGCGGCTCAACGCCTTCCTTACCGTCGAAGACGGCAACGGCGCCATCAAGAACACGGAGGGAACGCTCCACCTCAACGGTGAAGTCAACGTGACCCGGGGTGTCAATGATGTTGATCTGGTTGTTGTCCCAGAAACAGGTCACAGCAGCGGACGTAATGGTGATGCCGCGCTCCTTCTCCTGCTCCATCCAGTCAGTGGTGGAGGCACCATCGTGGGTCTCGCCGACCTTACGGTTGATACCGGTGTAGAAGAGAATGCGCTCGGTCGTGGTGGTCTTACCAGCATCGATGTGAGCCATGATGCCGATGTTGCGGACCTTGTTCAGATCCTTAAGCACTTGTTGTGCCACGTTTATACCCCAACTTAATGTCTCGTCGACGCCCGAGTCAGCTCAACACTGACTTACAGTACAAAGACGTCTTCATGGATAGGTCTTGATCTATTTTGCCACGTCTAGGCTAGCGCGGCAGCGTGAGGAACTCAGGGCACCTCACATGTGGGCTGCCACTGTCCCGCTGTGCATGTTACTGCATGACGTTTTTGACTGTGCATGCAGGGCGTTTAACTGCCCCCATACACAAAAATGGCCCGAACAACGCTATTAAAGTTTTGTTCCGCACTGTGCGCGTGGCGGTACCCTTTTCTCAAGGGCTCCGCATCGCGCTGTCAGCGCAGGTAAACGATGATGTCGTTGTTCGGGCCAGGAAGCCATGTGGCAAAATTTTTCCGCAGGAATTACCAGCGGTAGTGAGCGAAGGCGCGGTTAGCCTCAGCCATCTTGTGAGTATCCTCACGGCGCTTGACGGAAGCACCCAGGCCGTTGGATGCGTCCAGAATCTCGTTAGCGAGACGCTCGATCATGGTGTTCTCGCGACGCTGGCGGGTGAAGGTCACCAACCAACGCAGTGCCAGGGTGTTGGAACGAGCCGGCTTAACCTCAACCGGGACCTGGTAGGTAGCGCCACCCACACGGCGGGAGCGAACCTCGAGGTCCGGGCGGATATTGCCCAAAGCCTTCTCCAGGGTGCCGACCGGGTCGGTACCGGTCTTCTCGCGGCAAGCCTCGAGAGCGCCGTAGACGATGCGCTCAGCGGTGGACTTCTTGCCGTCCTGGAGGATCTTGTTGACGAGCATGGTGACCTGCTCGGAGTTGTAAACCGGGTCCTTGACTACAGGACGCTTCGGTGCAGCATTCTTACGCATTGTTGATTACTGTCCCTTCTTTGCGCCGTAGCGGGAGCGAGCCTGCTTACGGTCCTTCACGCCCTGGGTATCCAGTGCGCCACGGATAATCTTGTAGCGAACACCCGGGAGGTCCTTCACACGACCACCGCGGACGAGCACCATGGAGTGCTCCTGCAGGTTGTGGCCCTCGCCCGGAATGTAGGCGGAAACCTCAATACCGGAGGTCAGACGAACACGAGCAACCTTACGGAGAGCGGAGTTCGGCTTCTTCGGGGTGGTGGTGTACACGCGAGTGCACACGCCGCGACGCTGCGGGGAACCCTTAAGGGCTGCCGTAGCGACCTCGGCCTTCTTGCTGTGGCGGCCCTTGCGGACCAGCTGCTGAATAGTTGGCATAAATCTAGTCTTTCTGTATGACTTCGGCTTCAACTGATCAAGGAAGGCGGTCAAACATGCAAAAATGGGGGCTCTTCTCCGGGGCCCTTCCGCATGTCCAGAACTTCCCTCGACCATATGCGGCCGAGAAACTGATCAGACTTTTCATCTCAGACAAAGATGAAACCGTCGGTTAGATTACCACCAGCCCCCTGATCTGCCAAAATCCCCCTTGTGAACCCTTGTGACTACGTCCACTCCCAGGTGAGGTCGGCATCCACCGCGATGTCAGCGAAATAGTTCTTCTCCTGGTTCTCCCAGGTTTCAAACCATTCCTCATAAGCCGGGTCGCGCTCCAGAGCTCGCTTGCGGCGCTGCTCGCGCGGGCCATCAATACGGACAGTCACGACGGATCCGCGCTCTTTCGCCGCGGCAATATTCTCCGCGGTGACGGAACCGACGCCTTCCACAATCAGGTCATCGCGTGCATCCAGGCTGGCCCAATCCTTCGGCGCATTCGTGTCCCAATCCCAGCGCCAGTAGCCCGGGTTGTTCTCACGCAGAACTTGTTCGGCAACCATGACGGAGCCGGCTTCAAGCCCACGCCAGCCGGGATAGAACTCGTCGAGGTGGACCACGCGCCAGCCAGTACGCTCAGCCAAAGCCACCGAGGTCCAGGTTTTGCCGGCGCCCGAGGGGCCGTCGATAAGCACGGTCACTGGTTTCAGCGGGCGCTTACGGGAGGCGGAGAGCTTAACCACGTCCTCCAAGAGCCGTTCCATCTGGCTGTTGTAGTCAGCGCCCTGGACGTCCTGTGTCTCCTGCATGTGTTTTCTTCTCACCACTTCTGGGTTTGCGCGTGCAGTCTCGGAGCCGTGGAGGCTTTAGAGACCGAAGAACCTCCACGAACCACTTAGCACCGAAACTACCACCGGAAGTGCAGCGAGGATCACACCCGCGGCCATCACCAGCCAATCTCGGTGCATAAGACGAGAGGGACGGGCCCACGTACGCTGACCACCGCCGGGCGGAGTGCGGCCGAATCCGCGCGCCTCCATCGCCGTGGCAAGCTTGCCGCCGCGGCGCAGGGCGAGGACCAACAACCCGAAGGACATGGTGAGGAGGTGCTTGACCCGGCCTTCGTCGGTAAGTCCGCGCGCTCGACGCGCCATGGCAAGGAACTGCCAATCCGACTTAAAGAGCGTCATCATGCGCACGCCGGCCACGGCACCAATGACGAAACGGGACGGCAGCTTGAGAATCTGGGAGAGGGCGTCACCCAGCTCAGTGGGATCGATCGCGCGCGCGAGCACCACCATGGGCAGCGCCACCGCAAAGACTCGAATAGTAATGGCGATGGCGAGCTCAATCGAGTTATCACTCACCGTAATGAGCCACAAGCTAAAGTACTCGCGCCCACCCGGGGCACCATAGAGCAGCATCGAGATGCCAGAAATCGGCGCGATGAGGAACAAGAACCAACCCGCTTTTAGCATGCGCAGCCACGACACCCCACACAGCGGGGCAAGGAGCATGGTCAGCGCTAGCGATACTCCACCGGATACCAGGTCCACGGAGAGCAACAAGGGGGTTACCCACACGAACATGAGGAAGATGCGGGTCAGCGGATTCACTCCGGTCAAAAGGCCCGAAGAGGAACTAGACGAAGAAGTGTTAGCCACGGGTCACCTCCACGCGGTGATCACCCAAGGCGGAAATAAAGAGCGGATCATGCGTCACGGAGGCAATCGTCGTGCCCTCATCGGCCATGCGTCGCAACAGCCACACCAGCTCGCTGAAGGTGTGGGGATCTTGGCCGAAGGTGGGTTCGTCGAGAAGCAGCACCTCCGGCGCACTCACCAGGGCCGTTGCCACGGATAGACGGCGCTTCTCCCCTCCCGACAACGTGAACGGGTTGGCGTTGAGGAGGTGGCCTAAGCGGAGGGCGTCGACAAGCTCGGCAATGTGCGCCTCGGGGATCTCACGGCGCATGACCTTCGGGCCCACGCGCAATTCCTCAGCCACGGTGCGGGCGACGAACTGGTGCTCGGGGTTCTGGAAGACGAAACCGATACGGTCAGCCAGCTCCCGGGACTTCCACTCTAGCGGCGAGCCTTTCAGCCCGCGCCGCACGAAGTCCGCGACACCAATCTCCCCCGACTCCGCCGGGAGGAGGCCTGCCACGGTCATCATCCACGTCGTCTTTCCCGCACCATTCGGCCCCGTGAGCACCGTGGACGCCCCGCGGGGCAGCTCAAAACTACGTGGTGGGCCGAAACGCGTGACCAAGTCAGTACTCCACAGGGCGGGCTCGCTGTGCTTAGCGACGTCCCTCGCCTCCGGCAGGTCAGCCACAGTGCGGTTTGCCACGACGCTGTCAAGCGGCCCATCCGCCACGATGCGCCCATCCTTGAGCTCAATGGCTCGGTCCAGCACGCCTTTCCACGCTGCGTGCTGGTGTTCGACCACGATGAGGGTAGCGCCGGTGCGCTCCACCATGGTGGAAACGGCCTCGATAACATCGCGCGCACCTTCCGGGTCGAGGTTCGCCGTGGGTTCGTCGAGAAGCACAACGCCCGCGCCCATCGCAATGACACCCGCCAAGGCGAGGCGCTGCTTCTGCCCGCCGGAGAGCCGCTCAGTAGGAAAGTCGAGGTCAACATACGGCCCCACCATCTCCAGCGCGGCAGTCACGCGCTGCCAGATCTCCTCGCGGGGATAAGCCAGATTTTCGCAGCCAAAAGCCACGTCATCACCCACGCGCGCAGCAATCACCTGGGAATCAGGGTCCTGAAGCACCAAGCCCACCGGGATAGTGCGGCCGGGCTGCTCGACGGTGCCGTGGGAATCCTCCAGCAGAATCGACCCGACTCGCGTACCTTCATCATCCCCGCCAAGAACACCCGCAATGGCAGCAAGCAGCGTGGATTTACCCGAACCGGAGTCACCGCACAGCAGCACCTTCTCCCCCGGCTCGATGACAAAGTTAATCTCCGCGAGCGCAGCCTCACGCCTGCCCGCATGCGTCCAGCCGTAGCCGCGGGCCGTGACCTTCGTGGCCCCCGGGGCACCTACCTCATTCATACTGCGCGACTAACCTCACCCAGACTCCGAAAATAGCCTCACCAGCATTCCGCAATTAGGCGGAATGCTGTTCGCGACCGACCGCGAAACGATCAAGCGCGCCTGTCTTCGCCAGCGCCTTGACCACAAAGAAGCCCACCGCACCGGCCAAAATCGCGCCGGAGATACTCAGGGTGACGAAGTAGATGAGGTTGAACTGCAGGGTCTTGCCCAGGTTTCCAGAGGTAAACAGCTCCAGCACGAAAGCACCCCAGCCGGCCGCCATGCCGCCAAGCATGGACACGCCCAGACCAAAGCGGCGGTAGAGGAAGATGGCGAGAACGATTTCCACACCGATACCCTGCGCGATGCCGGAATAGACAGTACTAATACTCCACTGCGAGCCCAGCAAGGTGGACACGATGGCTGCCAGCAATTCGACGTAGAGGGCCGCACCAGGCTTGCGGATCACAAGCCCGCCAATGACACCACCGATGAGCCAGATACCCGTGGCAATACCACCCAGGCCGGGCGTAAGCGCATCCATAGCCTGGAACCAGGCATAGCCCACCGTGTTCCACACCAGGAACACAAAACCACAGGCCACACCCAACACGGATGCCACCACGATGTCTACAATTCGCCAGTTCAGGCTGCGCGGTGCGGCACCTGAAGCCCCCACACCAGGCGCTCCCGCACTTGAAGCACCCGCACCAGACGTGGATACAGAATTCATTTTTCCTCCCTCTCGCCGGCATTACCCGGATCAGGTTCAACGGTTCGCCGCTACCTCGGCGGCATCTCAGCCTCCTCCCTGGCGCTGCGAAGCAGCATGCAGACAGGAAGCACCCGTGACGATGTGCAGTTGAAAGCGGCGAGCTCTTCACAGTGCTGCCACAGAAAGCTTAAAAGCAGTGACAGCTTAGCAAGCAGCCCCGATAAGGGCACATCCAGCACCTTCAGCACTCCCACGAAATACAATGGAGATAGCGGCGCACATCTCATCAGGAAATAAAGGAGACATCCGCCATGCGAGCTATCAAAGCTATTCTCACGATCTTAGGGATTATTCTCCTGTGCTTGGTCCTCCTGATCGCGGGTGTATGGATTGCCCGTTCCATCAACACCAATCGTTATGCAATCCCCGAAAACCCCGAGGGCGGGGATGATCGAATTCTCAGCGAGAACGGCGTGGAGAAAATCAACGGCGACTACATGAAGGGGTTCCACCTCTCGCCGCTTGGTGACGCCCACCCCGGCACGGTCGTCGTCTTCGGTGGCTCCGACGGCGGCGCCAACGTGGAACAGGCTCAACTCCTCCGCGATAACGGCTACGATGTGCTCGACCTCTACTTCTTTGGACAACCCGGCCAAAAGGAATTTATTGATGAAGTCCCACTCGAATTCTTTGATGAGGTCATTGCCTATGCCAACGAGAAGGGCAATGGTGTTCAACCGCTGACCGTCATCGGCACCTCAAAGGGCGCGGAGCTCACTGCAAACTTGGCGGCTCGTTACCCAGAGATCAGCAACATTGTGCTCTACACCCCTGCGGATCACACGTACGGCAACCTCAACTACCAGCGCGATACCGGCACACGGAGCAGCTTTACATGGAAGGGCGAACCCGTCCCCTTTGCTGCTGAGCAGGGAGCCGAGTTTGGCAAATTTGCTGCTGAGCAGGGAGCCGAGTTTGGCAAACTCATGACACGCTTGGCCCTTGGTCTGCCGGTGTCCTATCGCGCTGGCTATGAAGCCATCGCCGCCGCTGCCGACCCAGAAACCGTCATTGACCTCAGCCAGTTCGATGGTCATGGACTCCTCTTCGCTGGGACGGAGGACGCAATGTGGCAAGCCGATGTCGCCGCCAAGGCTCTGAACGAGCAGAACGACGACCTTGAACCTCACATCTACGAGGGCGCCGGCCACCTTTTTCACGAGAACATTGATGAGCTCGTCGGCCCCTCCTGGGAAACGATGATGGGCGGTACCGTGGAGGCCAACCGTGAGGCAAAGCTGGAGTCTGACAAGATTCTGCTCGAACGCCTCGAAGAATGGCACGAGAGCTAAAAGTTGCGTCCGTTAGTCTCTTCCCCACGCCTCTCTCACATCGGCCCTAAAACTGCGCAGTGCCCCGCCGTGGTCTCTGACCTCCACGGCGGGGCACACTGAGGGCCGGCTCTTAGTGCACCGACCCCCAAGGGGACTCTCGCCTACTGCTTAAGGAAAGGAAAAGCTTCATCGCGAGCCCCCAAGCCTGGATAGAGTTGCTGGTGCGGTCTTGTACGCAGCCAACTCTCTATATGGATAGAAATGACTATTAACTTATCCTTCGCTCAGGTTAATGAGATGGGCGTTCAGGCGCAACTTAACACCGTTAACCAGCGGAATTGAGGAAGCTCAGCCCGAAAGGGCGGGAATCTTCCTTAAGACGAAATAAGAACTAGCCGAACGAACAACTCGCCCATGCTCGCTGATGGTAAAAGACCCGATTCCCCACCTGCTGCACTGTGGCAGGTGGGGAATCGGGTCTTTAGCGGCGAGCGTTTTCGCCTCTCACTTCAGAATCGAAGCCTTAGAAGGTGTAGTCCTCCTCCAGCGGGACTGAGGCGCCAGTGAACTCACCGAAGCCGTCGTCGCCGTAGATGGAATCACCGTAGGTCGGGATGGAGTACGCAGCGTTGCGTGCCGCCTCAGTCGGCTTGACGCTGATGTTGCGGTAGCGGGAAATACCGGTACCGGCCGGGATCAGCTTACCGATGATGACGTTCTCCTTCAGACCAATGAGCTGATCCGAGCGCTTGTTGATGGCGGCGTCGGTAAGCACACGCGTGGTCTCCTGGAAGGAGGCCGCAGACAGCCAGGACTCGGTAGCCAGGGAGGCCTTGGTAATACCCATGATCTCACTGCGCAGCTGAGCCGGCTGGCCACCTTCAGCAACCTGTGCGGCGTTAACCTGCTTGGCCTCAGAGAGGTCAATGAGGTTACCCGGCAGCAGGTCGGTGGTACCAGCGTCGATGACGGTACCGCGACGCAGCATCTGGCGGATGATGATCTCGATGTGCTTGTCGTGGATAGCCACACCCTGTGCACGGTAGACGGCCTGAACCTCGTCGATGAGGTGCTTCTCCACGCCACGGCGGCCGAGGACCTCCAGCACGTCGTGCGGGTCAGCAGCACCGCGCATGAGGCGGTCACCGGTCTCCACGTGGTCGCCATCACGCAGAGAGCGCTCAATCATGGCATCCGGGTTGGACTCCATCGGACGGCGAACCTGAGCCAGGCCCTGGCGCTTCGACAGCTTCTCGTAGACCACGTTGTCAGAGCCATCGTCCGGGGTGATGGTCAGGGTCCAGAAGTTGCCCTCGTCCGACAAGGACACGGTGCCGTCGACAGAAGCGATAGGCGCGCGGTTCTTCGGGTTACGGGCCTCAAAGAGCTCCTGAACACGCGGCAGACCACCGGTAATATCGCCACCGACACCACCCTGGTGGAAGGTACGCATGGTCAGCTGGGTACCCGGCTCACCAATGGACTGTGCAGCCACGATGCCGACTGCCTCACCGATGTCAACCAGCTTGCCGGAGGCCATGGACTTGCCGTAGCACTTCGCACAGACACCAGCCGGGGTCTGGCAGGTCAGTACCGAGCGGACCTTGATCTCCAGGACGCCAGCGTTGACAATCTTACGGCTGAGCTCCTCAGTCAGGTCGGCGCCAGCCTCAGCGATAACCTCGCCGTTGTCATCCTTGACGTCGTTAGCCACGACGCGGCCGGATGCGGAGGTCTCCCACAGCTCGTGCAGGTCGTAGGAACCTTCGGCAACCTCGACGCCGAGCGGGACGCGCACGCCCTGGCGGGTGCCACAGTCCTCTTCGCGGACGATGACATCCTGTGCCACGTCCACGAGACGACGGGTGAGGTAGCCGGAGTCGGCGGTACGCAGAGCGGTATCGGCCAGGCCCTTACGGGAACCGTGGGAGTTGTTGAAGTACTCCAGAACCGACAGACCCTCACGGAAGGAGGTCTTAATCGGACGGGTGATGTAGTCACCCTTGGAGTTCACAACCATGCCCTTCATACCGGCCAGGGTCCAGATCTGACGCATGTTACCGGCAGCACCGGACTTCACGATCATCGGAATCGGGTTGTCATCCGGGTACAGGTTTTCGACGGCCTCACCGACGGTGTCGGTAGCGTCCTTCCACAGCTCCACGAGGCGGTCGTAGCGCTCGCGCTCAGTAAGAGCACCCTGCTCCCAGTACTTGCGCTCGATGCGCTCTGCTTCCTTCTCGTAGGACTCGAGCACCTCATGCTTGTTCGGGAGAACCAGAACGTCGTCCATGGTGATGGTCACGCCAGAACGGGTAGCCCAGTAGAAGCCAGCGTCCTTCATCTTGTCCAGAACCTGGGCAACAGTAATCATCGGGTACTTCGCGGCGAGGTCATTGATGACGTCACCAAGCAGCATCTTGTTGCCAGCGCCGCCCTTACGGACCATGACGCCCTCAAGGTACGGGTAGTTCCACGGCAGCAGGTCGTTGAACATGATGCGGCCCAGGGTGGTCTCTGCCATCCAGGCCTGGCCCTTTTGCCAGCCATCCGGGAACTGCTCGGCCTCGATATCTGCCGGCGGGCGCAGGTGGGAAATGCGCACCTTGATCGGTGCCTGCAGACCCAGCACGCCGCGGTCGCGAGCCATGATGGCCTCCGCGTAGGAGGAGTACACGCCCTGTGCAGGCTGGTCCTCGGTAGCTTCACGGTAACGTCCCGCGCCACCGATCTCGTCCTCGCCCTTGTCCATGGTGAGGTAGTAAAGACCGGTAACCATATCCAGGCGCGGCATAGCCAGCGGCTTACCGGAGGCCGGGGACAGAATGTTGTTGGAAGCCAGCATGAGGACGCGAGCCTCTGCCTGTGCCTCAGCGGACAGCGGCAGGTGAACAGCCATCTGGTCACCGTCGAAGTCGGCGTTGAAGGCCTCACAAGCCAGCGGGTGCAGCTGGATGGCCTTACCCTCAACAAGCTTCGGCTCGAAGGCCTGGATACCCAGGCGGTGCAGGGTCGGTGCACGGTTCAGCATCACCGGGTGCTCAGAAATGGCCTCTTCGAGGACGTCCCACACCTCAGGACGCTGACGCTCCACCATGCGCTTGGCGGACTTGATGTTCTGGGCGTAGTCGTTTTCCACCAGGCGCTTCATGACGAAGGGCTTGAACAGCTCCAGAGCCATGAGCTTCGGCAGACCACACTCGTGCAGCTTGAGCTGCGGGCCGACGATAATCACGGAACGGCCGGAGTAGTCCACGCGCTTACCCAGCAGGTTCTGACGGAAGCGGCCCTGCTTACCCTTGAGCAGGTCAGACAGGGACTTCAGCGGGCGGTTGCCCGGGCCAGTGACCGGACGGCCGCGGCGGCCGTTGTCGAAGAGCGCGTCCACGGACTCCTGCAGCATGCGCTTCTCGTTGTTCACGATGATCTCAGGCGCGCCGAGGTCGATCATGCGCTTGAGGCGGTTGTTGCGGTTGATGACGCGACGGTAGAGGTCATTGAGGTCGGAGGTGGCGAAGCGGCCACCGTCCAGCTGCACCATCGGGCGCAGCTCCGGCGGGATGACCGGGATGGCGTCGAGCACCATGCCGGCCGGGTCGTTGCCCGAGCGCAGGAAGGCCGCGACGACCTTGAGGCGCTTGAGGGCACGCATCTTCTTCTGGCCCTTGCCGTTGTTGATGATCTCCTTGAGAACCTCAGCCTCAGCCTCGAGGTCGAAGTTGCGGATGAGGGTCTGGATAGCCTCCGCACCCATGCCGCCGGTGAAGTAATCCTCGTAGCGGTCAACGAGCTCTTCGTAGATGGTCTCATCGATGATCATCTGCTTCGGAGCCAGCTTGATAAAGGTGTTCCAGATTTCGTCGAGGCGCTGTACCTCGCGCTCACCGCGCTCGCGGATGTGCTGCATCTCCTTGTCTGCAGCGTTCTGGACCTTGCGGCGGGCGTCGGCCTTAGCGCCGGCGGCCTCCAGCTCAGCCAGATCCTGCTCAAGCTTGGCAGCGCGCTCAGCGATCTCTGCCTCGACGTCATCCTCCACGTCCTTCTTCTCCAGCAGCATTTCTGCTTCCAGAGTGGACTGGTCATTGTGGCGAGCTTCCTCGTCCACGGAGGTGATGATGTTGGCAGCGAAGTAGATGATGCGCTCAAGGTCCTTCGGAGCCAGGTCCAGCAGGTAGCCCAGGCGGGAAGGAACGCCCTTGAAGTACCAGATGTGGGTTACCGGCGCGGCCAGCTCAATGTGGCCCATGCGCTCACGACGCACCTTGGACTTGGTCACCTCGACGCCGCAGCGCTCACAGATGATGCCCTTGTAGCGGACACGCTTGTACTTACCGCAGGAGCACTCCCAGTCGCGGGTAGGGCCGAAGATGCGCTCGCAGAAGAGGCCGTCCTTCTCCGGCTTGAGGGTTCGGTAGTTAATGGTCTCGGGCTTCTTGACTTCGCCCTTGGACCAGCGGCGGATGTCATCGGCGGTGGCCAGACCGATACGGAGCTCGTCGAAGAGATTTACGTCAAACACGTAATGTCTCCCTTTCATCCCCCGTGACGGGGGAAGTTGATGGCTTTTAAGAGTTAGTAATTTTCTATGCCCGCCCTCTATGTGGGGCGGACCAAGCAACTAGACAGCAACTAGGCAGCTATTAGGCGATATCAGCGTCGGAGCGCTCGTCGCGGGACAGGTTAATGCCCAGGGACGGTGCGCCATCCAACTCGTCATCATCAGAGCCGGACAGTTCCATCGGGGTGCCGTCGGTGGAAAGAACTTCCACGTTGAGGCAGAGGGACTGCAGCTCCTTGAGGAGGACCTTGAAGGACTCCGGGATACCCGGATCCGGGATGTTATCGCCCTTAACGATTGCTTCGTAGACCTTGACACGGCCGACGACGTCATCGGACTTGATGGTCAGGAGCTCCTGCAGGGTGTAGGCAGCGCCGTATGCCTGCATTGCCCACACCTCCATCTCACCGAAGCGCTGGCCACCGAACTGTGCCTTACCACCCAGCGGCTGCTGGGTAATCATGGAGTACGGACCGGTGGAACGAGCGTGAATCTTCTCGTCAACCAAGTGGTGCAGCTTGAGCATGTACATGTAGCCGACGGACACCGGGTACATGTACGGCTCGCCGGAGCGGCCGTCGAAGAGGCGGGCCTTACCGTGCTCATCCACCATGACGTCACCATCGCGGTTCGGCTTGGAGGAAGCCAGCAGGCGGGAGATCTCTTCGTTGGTAGCGCCGTCGAAGACCGGGGTGGCGGTGAGCGACTCCGGCGGGACGTCGTACAGCTCTTCCGGCAGCTTCTTCAGCAGGTCGGCGTTGGCCGGATCCTCGGTATCGATCTTCCAACCAGCGTGCGCCAGCCAGCCGAGGTGAACCTCGAGAACCTGACCGATGTTCATACGACGCGGCACACCGTGGGTGTTGAGGATGATGTCGACCGGGGTGCCATCCTCCATGAACGGCATATCCTCCGGCGGCAGAATCTTGCCCACAACACCCTTGTTGCCGTGGCGGCCAGCGAGCTTATCGCCGTCCTGGATCTTGCGCTTCTGAGCCACGTAGACGCGGATCATCTCGTTGACGCCCGGGGCCAGGTCGTCGTCATCCTCGCGGGAGAAGCGGGAAACGCCGATGACCTTACCGGTCTCACCATGCGGCACCTTCATGGAGGTATCGCGGACCTCGCGGGCCTTCTCGCCGAAGATGGCGCGCAGCAGGCGCTCCTCCGGGGTCAGCTCGGTCTCACCCTTCGGGGTGACCTTACCCACCAGGATATCGCCAGCACGAACGTCGGCACCAATGCGGACGATGCCGCGCTCGTCAAGGTCACGCAGAACGTCATCGGAGACGTTCGGGATCTCGCGGGTAATCTCCTCCGGGCCCAGCTTGGTATCGCGAGCATCAATCTCGTGCTCCTCGATGTGGATCGAGGTGAGGATATCTTCCTCCACGATGCGCTGGTTGAGGATGATGGCGTCCTCGTAGTTGTGGCCTTCCCACGGCATGAAGGCAACCAGCAGGTTGCGGCCGAGGGACATCTCACCGTTGTGGGTACCGGGGCCGTCGGCAAGCACCTGGCCCGCCTCCACACGGTCACCCAGGGACACCAGCGGGGTCTGGTTGTAGTTGGTGTTCTGGTTGGTGCGCTCGAACTTGCGCAGCATGTAGGTATCACGCTGGCCCTCGTCATCCATGATGGTGATGAGGTCCGCGGTGACGTTCTCCACCACGCCCGCCTTCGGGGTAATGATGAGGTCACCAGCATCGTACGCAGCGCGCTGCTCCATACCGGTACCCACGTAGGGGGCCTCGGAACGCACCAGCGGCACGGCCTGACGCTGCATGTTCGCGCCCATGAGAGCACGGTTAGCATCGTCGTGCTCCAGGAACGGAATCATGGCGGTAGCCACGGAGACCATCTGGCGCGGGGAGACGTCAACGTAGTCGACACCGGAAGCGTCGGTCACGCCGATATCGCCGTCCTTGAGGCGGACCTCAATACGGTCAGCAGTCAGGGTGCCGTCAGCATCCTTCTCCACCTCTGCCTGGGCGATGGCGTAGCGATCCTCTTCGTCAGCGGTGAGGTACTCCACCTGGTCGGTGACCTTGCCGTCCACAACCTTGCGGTACGGGGTCTCGATGAAGCCGAAGGCGTTCACACGAGCGTAGGACGCCAGCGAACCAATCAGACCAATGTTCGGACCCTCAGGGGTCTCAATCGGGCACATACGGCCGTAGTGCGACGCGTGGACGTCTCGCACCTCAATGCCGGCGCGCTCACGGGACAGACCGCCCGGGCCTAGTGCGGACAGACGGCGCTTGTGGGTCAGGCCGGACAGGGAGTTGTTCTGGTCCATGAACTGCGAGAGCTGGGAGGTACCGAAGAACTCTCGGATGGCAGCAGAAACCGGGCGGACGTTAATCAGGGAGGTCGGGGTAATCGACTCTGCATCCTGGGTGGTCATGCGCTCGCGGACGACGCGCTCCATGCGGGACAGGCCCACGCGGACCTGGTTCTGGATGAGCTCGCCCACGGTGCGCAGACGACGGTTACCAAAGTGGTCGATGTCGTCGGTGTGGATGGAGATCATCTCACCGTTCGGGGCCTTCATCTCACGCTCACCTGCGTGCAGGCGCACGAGGTACTCGAGGGTGACAGCAATATCTTCCTCGGTCAGGGTCATCAGACCGTCGTGGTCACCGCCCAAGCCGAGCTTGCGGTTGACCTTGTAGCGGCCCACCTTGGCCAGGTCGTAACGCTTGGCGCGGAAGAAGGAGTTATCCAGCAGGGCCTGCGCGAGGTCGCGCGTGGGCTGCTCGCCCGGGCGCTGCTTGCGGTAGATCTCCAGGAGAGCCTCATCAGTGTTGGCCACGCCATCGGACTCGAGGGTGGACATCATGAGCTCGGAGAAGCCGAAGCGCTCCTTAATCTGCTCCTCGGTCCATCCCAGGGCCTTGAGCAGAACCGTCACCGGTTGGCGGCGCTTGCGGTCGATACGAACGCCGACGGTGTCGCGCTTATCGACGTCAAACTCGAGCCACGCACCGCGGGAAGGAATAACCTTCACGGAGTGCAGCGGACGCTCGGTGGACTTATCGATAGTCTGATCGAAGTAGACACCCGGGGAACGCACGAGCTGCGAGACGATAACGCGCTCGGTGCCGTTGACGATGAAGGTGCCCTTATCGGTCATCATCGGGAAATCGCCGATGAAGACGGTCTGGGACTTAATCTCCTGGGTATCGTTATTAATAAACTCTGCGGTGACGTACAGTGGCGCCGAGTAGTTGATGTCCTTCTCTTTACACTCGTCCACGGTGTTCTTCACCGGTTCGAAGCGAGGCTCCGACAGGGACAGGGACATGTTGCCCGAGTAATCCTGGATCGGAGAAAGCTCCTCGAGGATGTCCTCAAGGCCGCTCGTCACGCGTGCGTTTTCGCCGCGCTCTGCCTGCTCGCGTTCGCGCCACTCGGGGGTACCGATGAGCCACGCGTAAGAATCGAGTTGTAGATCAAGGAGGCCCGGGACAGCGATGGGCTCGCTGATTTTAGCGAAGGAGTATCGCTTCGGGGCTCCAGGGATGTTGGCCACTGACTTGGTCTGGCGGGAGACTGCCAAGATGGGTCCTTCCAGTACCTCTGGCGGATTGCCTCCCCACCCTGGCCGGTGAGGTGCAAAACCGCTGGTAGATTTAGCATTCGGTCTGCTGTGGAGTGACTGGGTTTAGAATGCACAAAATCACCTTGTCAAGTCGGTTTTGCCATCACCGCTCGAAAGGCTAAATGTGCACTAAAGATCCAGATTCCAGCGCAACGAAATAGCCTATAGCATAATGGCAGCCTTGTAAAGGCGAAACGCGCCCGCGGCGTGTCGCTACGTAGATCCGCACGCGCGGGCCTCTAGCACGCGCGGCTAGCGGGAGTGGCGGTTGGTGGGA
The DNA here is from genome assembly GCF_030232655.1 of Corynebacterium sp. MSK218. Lineage (NCBI taxonomy): Bacteria > Bacillati > Actinomycetota > Actinomycetes > Mycobacteriales > Corynebacteriaceae > Corynebacterium > Corynebacterium sp. MSK218. The sequence continues at coordinate 128,569 of NZ_JASPGN010000001.1, read as the reverse complement.
CGTCGGAAAGCTCCCAGCGCCCCGAGCAACACCAGAACGGCACCGACTCCAATGCCGCCCCAGCGTACCCACTGCCCCACAGCACTGCGCGGGAAGCGCTCAGCCTGATGGAGCAGCTCCGCGCGGGATTCCTCACCAGTGGCACCGTGGAAGGCGAACTGCACCTCGCGCTCATTGCCCTCGCGGTCAGCCCAGTAGTCCTTGATATCGACGTCCATACCCACGACGAGTCCGGTGGCTTGGTCCACAAAGAGGTCCCGGGTTGCGGCGTGGAAGAGGTAGCCCTGCTCGGTGGAACCGTCTTCATTGCTCAGCGTCGTGGTCGTCGTGCCAGCATAGAGGGTAGCCACGTTGGTGGGCTCAATCTCCTGGTGGTAGCGGTAGACCGTGCGGCCATCGATGTCGAAGGATTCCTCGAAGACGGCGTCGGCCGCCTTGCGCAGGACCGGGTCGAAGACCGGGTAGGTGGTCTGCTCGGCATCGGCAGGCAACTTCAGCCAGTAGCCCTCAACGGGAACCTCCGCTGTGGGCGAGCCCATGGTGTGGGAGAGCGCTGCCGGGCCCGTGGCCTCACCGCTGAGGCGATCGACGGGATAGTTCCACACGCGGGCAAAGCTCAAGTCCTCTACGTTGCCCGTGCCGCCGCGGATGGCGGACTCCCCCACTCGCAGCGTTGCGGTGTCCTTGTCCGCCGGATCCTGGATGTCCAGGTTGAGCTGATAGGTCATCGGCCCCTCATACTGCGTAACGCCCTCAGCGGACAGCTCCTGCGCGGTGGCGTTCTCATCCTGCATCGTCCACGTGGTGTCCTTGATATCCAACGGCAAGCGCGGGCTAAAACTCAAGAAGCTCGACGCCGCCAGGCCAGCTGCGATCAGCGCAACGCCGAGGCCGAGCAGGAGGACGGAGAAGATGCGGGACTTGGGCAGCATGGTGGCTTATCCTACCGATTCGTTTGCTCAAAACACACTTGCCCCAGAAGGTGCGTTTCAGATTTGTGTAGCGCTGATAAGGACGACAACTGGCACAGGACTGAGCAGAAATCACCAGATTCTACGAGGAAGTGCCAGCTGCCTCTTTGTGATTCCACGGAACGATGGCGCTGACATCAGTGGTCTGGCGAGCTTTCCACAGATCGTATTCCTCTTGGAGACCGAGCCAGAACTCCGCGGAGTTCCCAAAGTAAGCTGACAAACGCAACGCCATATCAGCACTGATCCCGAGCGTACCGCGGGTAATTTTGGAAACTTGGGAACGGGTAGTGCCAATGTCACTGGCTAGGCGATACTGGGTAATACCGCAGGGTTTGAGGAATTCTAGGAGAAGGATTTCTCCGGGATGCGGAACGGGAACAACATCAACATGAGTATGCGCGTCAGTGGTAGTCGATAAAGTCAACGTCAACAGCTCCTTCGGGTGTCCACTTGAATATGATGCGCCACTGCGAGTGCATAATTCAAGGCCGTCGGCCCATCAAAACGGGAACAACCCCGCGCCGCCTTTACGCGGAACGGGGTTGTTAGCGCGCAGCGGGTGTGCTGCGCGGGAAAGCTGAGTAATTCAGGTGAATTACTTGAGCTCGACGGAAGCGCCAGCCTCTTCGAGCTTAGCCTTAGCAGCCTCAGCGTCGTCCTTGGAAGCGCCCTCGAGGATAGCCTTCGGAGCACCCTCAACCATTTCCTTGGCTTCCTTCAGGCCCAGGCCGGAGACGATCTCGCGGACAGCCTTAATAACGCCGATCTTCTTAGCGCCAGCGTCGGTCAGAACGACGTCGAACTCGGTCTTCTCTTCCTCAGCAGCACCGCCGGCAGCCGGGGCACCAGCAGCAACGGCAGCAACCGGAGCAGCGGCCTCAACGTCGAAGACCTCCTCGAATTCCTTAACGAACTCGGAGAGCTCGATGAGGGTCATTTCCTTGAAAGCTTCAATGAGCTCGTCCTTGGTGAGCTTAGCCATGATTGGCATCCTTTCTCAGTGTTCCTGGCCACCCTAGGCGGCCAGATAAAAGTGTGTGTGTTTAAGTTGTGCGCCTGTAATTGGCGTCTTAAGCTTCTGCAGCCTTCTTGTCCTGCAGGGCCGCAGCGGTGCGGACCATCTTGGTAGCAGGAGCGTTGAATACGGCAGCAGCCTTTGCCATAGAACCCTTCATGGCGCCAGCCAGCTTGGCGAGAGTGGTCTCGCGGTTGTCCAGCTCAGCGATGGCTGCAACCTGGTCGGCAGACAGGATGTTGCCGTCCATGTAGCCACCCTTGACGACGAATGCCTTGTTGTCATCAGCGAACTTCTTGATGACCTTAGCGGCATCCACTGCCTCGCCCTTGATGAACGCAATAGCGGTCGGGCCAGTCAGGTGCTCGTCAAGACCCTCGATGCCAGCTTCGTTGGCAGCGATCTTGAAGAGGGTGTTCTTGGCGACGGAGTACTCAACGTCAAAGCCGAGGTTGTTACGCAGCTCCTGGAGCTGACCCACGGTCAGGCCACGGTACTCGGTAAGCACGATGGAGTTAGCGCCATCGAGCTTCTCCTTCAGCTTTGCCAGGTCTGCAGTGTTCTTCGGGTTTGCCATTTTCTACTTCGCCTCCTTTCGAAACATCTCTTGTGTTTTCCGCCGGGGCCTTCCCTACTCCGCTTGCCCAATGGACAACCGAAATAACAAAAGCCCCGTGCAAGAGCACAGGGCGCGCGCGGAAATCCGCGCTCATTCGCAAAGTGTCTCCTGCGTGGGCCGTCCTCTAGGATGAGGAACCTTCGATCCGGTGTTCCGGATGACCGACGGTCTTCGGTGAACTTTGACGCGGCCTCAGCGGGCCGTTCAAACTTCGCTAGGTACTTTACAACCCGACCTGCTGAAACTCCAAATCGCTCCCCCTGAGGCCTTTTTACTCGGGTTACTTTATGAGGTTGTTTCTTCGCCGAGCACCCCACGCGGAACGATAACGGGGGCGTCGCTTCGCGGGTCCTCCCAGATATCAACATCGATGCCATAGGCAGCTGCCAGCACCTCTTTCGTCAAGGCCTGGCGGGGAGTGCCCCGCGCGATGACCTCGCCATTATTCATGACCACCATGGTGTCGGAGTACTGGCCGGCCAGCATTAGGTCATGTAATACGACGACGACCGTCTTGCCAGCATCGGCTTGTCTGCGCACAAGGTCCAGAACGCTAATGGCGTGGGCTGGATCGAGGAAGGTTGTGGGTTCGTCGAGAAGCAGCACTGGCGTGTCCTGCGCCAAAGCTAGCGCGAGCCACACCCGCTGGCGTTGGCCGCCCGAGAGCGCCGCGATGTCACGGTCGATGAAGTCAGTAATGCCGGTCTCCACGCAGGCCTGCGCGATGATGTCGCGGTCTTTCGTGGACAGTCCCCGGCCGCGGCCCAGGTGCGGATAGCGGCCACGTGCGACGAGCTCGCCTACCCGCAGCCCGTCCGGCGCCGTCGGCTGCTGCGGAAGAAGCGCCACGTGGGCAGCTGCTTCTTTCGGACTCATGGCGTGCACATCCAGCTCGCCAATGCGGACGCTTCCCTGCCGCGGGCGAAGAATCTTAGACAAGGTCTTGAGCAACGTGGACTTGCCGCAACCATTCGGCCCAATGAGCGTGGTGATTTCGCCTGGGCGGGCCACCACGTCAACGCCGGACAGGATGTCTTCCCCATCCTTGTAGCCGGCATGAATACCGGTGGCCGTAATTTCTCTGTCTTTCATAAGCTTTTATCCTCTCCGCCGGGCGGCGTTCCACACCGCAATGACCAGGGCGCACCCTCCGATAATGGAAGTAACGGCACCCACTGGAGCGTCCATCGGCAACGCTCCAGCAATGACAGCACACGTACTCAACAAGGCGGCGCCAGCAGCGCACGACACCACCGGCACAGGCGTGGGCGTCCGGGCCGCAATGCGACCAAGATGAGGAGCCAGAAGCGCAATGAAGCCAATGGGACCGGCCACGGATACAGTCACCGCGCAGATACCCGTAGCTGCAACCAGCAGGAGTGCGCGTGTTCGCCTGATGTTGACCCCGAGGGAAAGGGCCGAGAGATCATCGTGTGCAAGGAGCGGCAGCTCCCGAGCGCACCACAGGCCAAGCACCACGAAAGGTGTTAACCCCACGAGCAGTGGAACAATGACCTCCATCCGCACGAAGCCCGTGGTGCCCGCCAGCCACAGCTGCGATTGCGCCGCGCGGAGGAGCTCAGCTGCGCGCAACAAATACGCCACCAGTGCCTGAAACAACAGGGAGAGCGCGATGCCGACGATGACGATGCGGTTGCTCGTGCCGATTCCCCCAAGCACCACCAGCAGGATGGCCGCTAGCACGGCACCCAGTAGCGCGAGTCCCGCCCGCCACCAGAACGTGGAGAGCCCGTCGACAAGCAGCGGCCGGGAGAATACCGTTCCGAGGACCACCATGACCGAAGCGCCACCAGTCACACCAAGGATGTCAGGTGAGGCCAGCGGATTGCGCGACATTGACTGCGTCCACGAGCCCGCCAGTCCGAGCGCGGCACCCACGATGAGAGTTGCTAGTGCTACCGGCATACGCAGGTCCCAGACAACTCGGATTTCGCTTCGACTTCCCCCGCCGTTGAGAATCTCCAGAACCTGCCACGGACTCAAGTCCACGGGGCCTTGGCCGAGCAGGAGAACATAGGAGCTTGCTGCGACCAAAATAAAGAAGCAGGTCGCCGCCCATACCCATGTCCGGCGCTGCCGTTCTTGGGAACGCAGATGCTTGACGACGTCCCCCTTCACCCGCCCACTCATAGCGTGTGCTCCCCACGGTGTACGGCCCAGATGAGAAATGGTGCACCCACGAAGGCCAAGACGATGGACATTTCCAATTCTGAGGGGCCCGCGATGAGCCGGCCGAGGATATCCGCAGCAAGTACGGAACAGCCACCGAGTAATGCGGCTGGGGCAATCATTGCGGTTACTTCTGGCCCTGTGAACCGGCGCAGCAGATGGGGGATGGCAAATCCGACGAAGGCGATGGGTCCTGTCGCCGCAGTAGCGCATCCCGCTAGAACAACGATGCTCAAGGCAGCGCCACGCCGCGCCAGCGTGGGAGAACCACCTAGAGCAACCGAGGATTCCTCCCCCATTGCCAGAAGATCGAGCGGGCGCGCCACACGTGCGGCGATGATAAACCCGACGAGCAATCCGGCACCTGCGATGGCAACATCTTCTGGGCCGCGCCCAAACGTTGAGCCGATGGTCCACCGGCGCATGCTGTCGAGGACATCCGTGGAGTACAGGCCAATCAGCATGGCGCCAGAACTCAAGGCAGCAGCAACTCCTGCGCCCACTAGGACCAGAGTCAGGGGATCCTGAAACCGCCGGGATACACCCAGCACTAATGCTGTGGCCATGCCCGCGCCTACAAGGGCGAGCGCGGTCCGCATCCCGGTTGTGGTGGCGACACCTAGCGCCGTCCCGAGGGCAACCAGGAACGAGGCTCCCGCAGTGATACCAATAAAGCCCGGATCAGCCAAGGGGTTTCTTGTCCAGGACTGAGCGATAACGCCCGATACCGCGATTGCTGCTCCTGCGAAATAGGCCACGAAGGTGCGGGGGATACGCAAATCCCACACGATGTTCTCGATATCTGCTTCGCCTCCGCGGAGGAGGGCAGACACCAGATCCGGCAACGGAATAGCCCTCGAGCCAACCGCCAATGAGCACAGCAAAAGGAGGAAGGTCGACACAACCAGGGCCGTGGTGAGCAGTGCGCGGCTTCTCCCCCGCGAATCCAGTGCGTCTGCCTTGCCACGGCGTTGCGGGTACGCAACGCCGTGGATAGCGTCAGCCTTCCTCGGTAGTGCGAGCACTTAGAGCTGCTCTTCGAACTTGTTGACGGCCCACGGGATCGTCAGCGGGTTCGGCACGCTCATCGCATTGCCGGTGTCCGTGTCGAGGTAGCGGACGCGTCCATCCTTGACCACGTCCAGGCCTTGGAATGTGGAATCCTTCTTGAGTTCATCGACCGCACCGTTGTAATCCAAGACGAACAGATAGTCCACATTGTTGAGCTGGGAGTAGTTTTCCGGGGCATAGTCCACGAAGAAGCTGGAACCATCACCCTGCAGTTCCTTGGGGATCTCAAAGCCGAGGTCTTCGATGAACTGGCCACGGCCGTCTTCTGCCGTGTAGAGGCCCAGCTTCCCGTCATAGGGCATGAGGATGGCTGCGCGCTTGCCCTGCAGCTCCGGGTGGGAGTCCTTGAACTGCTCAAAGGCGCCCTCTGCTTGGTCAATGAGCTTCTCCCCCTCCTCTTCCTTATCCACGGCAGAGGCGATGGTCTTGACTTGCTCATCCCAGGGGATCTGCCAGTCCTCGAAACCTTCGGGCTTCACGGTCAGCGGAGCGATATCCTCGAGGGATTTCTTTGCCTCCTGGTCCACCGCCTGGTTCACGGCGATGATCTGTGTGGGGTCCGAGGCAGTGACCTGCTCTAGAACCTCGGCCGTGAAACCGGAGGCGGTGTTATAAATCACCTCGGGCTGGGCATCTCCCAAAAGCTCCTTCGCCCATGGGCCAACTCCGGAGGGATCACCATCCCCTTTCGCACCCCAGGGGGCCACAGCAACCGGAGTGATTCCGAGTGCCAGCACGGTATCGGCATCACCGAGCCCCAGGCTGGCAACGCGCACCTCCTCAGCACTGTCCGCACCCGCGCTGTCCTCGCCACTTCCGCGGGAGCACCCCGCTAAAGCAATCGCTACCGCTGAGACAATAGCGAGCACGGTTTTCGCGCGCCGGTGGATAGCAACCATGGAATAAACCTTTCCTTCAACGGGAACGAGCATGCAAGCATTCGCACCCCTAAATTATTTGAGGCTAGCCTAACCTGTACGTTATGATGGTTTCAAATTTGGCCTCTACCTAGGATCAATTCCCTTGACGCATCACCGCTTATTGCCCGTCACCCTCACCGGGAACACCCGCCTCAAGCCGCGGCTGCACCGTTTAACTTTTCACTCGCCGGCATTTAGTGACTACCCCTTAGCCGGGCCTGACGAGTATTTTGGGCTCCTCATGCCCCAAGACGAGCAGGATTTTTCGCCCTTCCCGGTCGACGATACCAATGTTCGTGCCGCCGTCACCCGATTGCCCGACGACATTCGCCCAGCATTGCGCTGGTACACAATTCGCAAGCTCAACCAAGAAGCGTGCACCATCGATGTCGACGTGGTGACCCATGGCGATAATGGCCCGGGCTCACGCTGGATCCTCAATGCCCAACCCGGGGATGCCGCCGGAATATATACCGGGCAAGCACTGTGGCAGGCCCCTAGGAAGTCACAACTGTTACTCGCGGATGCCTCTGCTCTACCGGCGCTGTGGCACATCCTCGAGCACTACGAAGCCTTCTCACCGGAAACCTTGGGTGCAGTCGACGTCGTTGCCATGATCACAGACGACGCTGAAGTTGAAGACGGCTTGGAGGAGACGTGGCGCGGCAAGGTCCGCTCACTCACCATGGTCCTGGCTCCACACGACGAACACTGCACACGCGCCAGACAACTTCTCGGCTCCCGCTTCACCCCCGATACCGCGCCAGATTCGGTATGGGTTTCCGGCGAAGGGGATCTCGCCAAAGCTGTGCGCTCATTAGCCGTGCATGACTGGGGCATTCCGCGCGAAGACGTCATCTGGTCCGTGTACTGGATGAAAGGGAGACCGCGACCCTAGAGCAGTCTTCGCCTCTAGAGCCTGCTGCCTGGGGCACAGGGACCAAAGCAATGGCACCTTATGCAAAGGGCCGCATGCATTCACCTGGACTTATCTCGATTCAGCGCTGCATATGGTGTCTTTAGTCTGGTCCCCCTTCCCCTCCTCCAGCCACGTGCCTCAGGTGCACTGGGGGCTAAAGCCAAAAGCCAGCTGGGGCTAAAGTCTCCGCACACAGTACAACGCGGGTCCCAGTGAAATCCGGAACCCGCGTTGTAAGGGGTCTTGTCTATCAGGCGGTTTCTCACGCCGCCCGCCCTGCAAGACTCAGGGTGTTCTCTCTATCTCTCATGCGCCTCTCTCAAACGCACAAGAATTAGTATGCAGCACTTTCCTTGAAAGGCCATCGTACTTAGCTGCCAATTACCTGTCAGAAAGATATCCGGCCGTGACCTGCATAAACAAAAGAGAGAAAGCGCGAAAACGGCCCCTGCTCATCCAAGAGCCGGGGCCTAAAATTCGTTTACACAGACAACACTAGTCGGTGTAGTTCTTCTCCACGGAAGCGTCGACCGGGATGCCCGGGCCGGAGGTGGTGGAGATGGTGACCTTCTTGGCGTAGACACCCTTAGCGGAGGACGGCTTCAGACGCAGGATCTCGTCGTACAGCGCGCCGTAGTTCTCGGCCAGCTTCTCAGCATCGAAAGAAGCCTTGCCGATGATGGCGTGCAGGTTGGAAGCCTTGTCAACGCGGAAGGAAATCTTACCGCCCTTGACGTCGGCAACAGCCTTGGTCACGTCAGCGGTCACGGTGCCGGTCTTCGGGTTCGGCATGAGACCACGCGGGCCCAAGACGCGGGCAACGCGGCCGACCTTGGCCATCTGGTCCGGGGTAGCGATAGCAACGTCGAAGTCGATGTTGCCCTCGTTGATAGCAGCGATCAGCTCTTCGGTGCCGACGATGTCAGCGCCAGCAGCCTTAGCGGCCTCAGCGTTGTCGCCCTCAGCGAAGACAGCTACGCGGACGTCCTTACCGGTGCCGTGCGGCAGGGAAACGGTACCGCGAACCAGCTGGTCAGCCTTACGCGGGTCAACGCCGAGGCGGAAGACAACGTCAACGGTGGCGTCGAAGTTCTTGGAGGAGGTCTCCTTGGCCAGCTTGGCGGCCTCGATCGGACGGTACAGGCGGGAGCGGTCTACCAGCTCAGCGGCAGCCTTGTATGCCTTGGACTTGGTGCTCATAAGTGCAATTCCTTTTCTTGGATTGATGTGGTGATAGCGGGCCGAAGCTGGCCCTGCCACGCGCGGCACTAGGCGTGCCGCGCATTAAAGATTCGATTATTACTTAGCCGGGATACCGTCAACGGTGATGCCCATGGAGCGAGCGGTACCAGCGATGATGCGGGCGCCGTTCTCGATGTCACGAGCGTTGAGGTCCTCGAACTTGGTCTGTGCAATCTCCTTGCACTGATCCCAGGTCACGGAGCCAACCTTGTCGGTGTGCGGAACGCCGGAGCCCTTCTTGATGCCAGCAGCCTTGAGCAGAAGCTTTGCAGCCGGCGGGGTCTTCAGCTTGAAGTCGAAGGAGCGGTCCTCGTACACGGTGATTTCCACCGGAACGACGTTGCCGCGCTGGGACTCGGTAGCAGCGTTGTAAGCCTTGCAGAACTCCATGATGTTGACGCCGTGGGCACCAAGTGCCGGACCAACCGGCGGAGCCGGGTTAGCAGCGCCTGCCTCGATCTGGAGCTTGATCAGGCCAGTAACCTTCTTCTTGGGAGCCATCGAATTACCTCTTTCCTGTGGTACCGAGGTGCCGCCACGATGAATAACAGCACCCCGTCCGGATGCTCACGCATTGTGGGCCACCGGAGGATGAACGTTTTAACATGCGCAAAGGCGCACGGCGTTCAAGTTTAAAACACCGTGCGCCCAGCTCAAAATCGCTTTTTAGGAGATGCGCTCGATCTCCGTCGGGGACAGCTCCACCGGGGTCTCGCGGCCGAAGATGGACACCAGACCCTGCATCTTGCCGGTCTCCGGATCAATCTCGGAAATGGTGGCAGAAACAGAGGCCAGCGGGCCGGACAGGATGGTGACAGCTTCGCCCACCTCGAAGTCGTGCGCATAAGCCTTGGCCATTTCCTTCTCCGGCATGGCAACGACCTGCTCACCGTCAGCGTCGGCAGCCGAGCTCTCTGGGGTAACAGTAGCGTCATTCGGCATGAGGAACTTGGCTACGTCGCGAATCTTGACCGGGGTAGCGTTGCCCTCATTGCCCACGAAGGAGGTCACACCCGGGGTGTCGCGGACGACGGACCAGGCAGCGTCGTTAAGCTCCATGCGCACAAGCACGTAGCCCGGCAGCAGCTTGCGCTTCACAACCTTCTTCTTGCCGTCCTTCTTCTCCAGGACCTGCTCGACCGGCACGACAACCTCGAAAATGGAATCCTCTACCTCAAGCGTCTGGGCGCGCATGTCAAGGTTGGTCTTCACCTTGTTCTCGTAACCGGAGTAGCACTGGATGATGTACCACTGGCCCGGCTGCTTCTTCAGCTCACGGGTAAAGGCACGCAGGCGAGTCTTGTACTCAGCCTCTGCTGCGGCGGCATCAGCACCAGGGGCTGCTGCGCTTTCCGACGCCTCCTCCTCATCAGCACCGCCACCCAGCGCTGCCTCAGCGGCCTTTGCAGCGGCTTCCTTCTCGGCAGCTTCCTGTTCTTCTGTGGAGAGTTCCTCCTGCTGTTCCTCGGCGGCAGCAGCGTCCGTGGTCTCCTCGGCAACTTCCGCTGCCTCAGCCGCCTCAGCGGCCTGGTCCTGGACGTTATCGATCATGGCCTGTTCCAGAGAAGTGCCGGTGGTTTCGTCGCTCATTGTTTGCTCCATCTGTGTATTACTCCGTCTAGTCACCACCAGGGTACTCGGGGTGGCTAGGGCAAAAAGTATCCCGCCGTTCCCCTGGTGGGATTCGGCGGGATGAAAGTATGTGGTTGATTCTACTTGGGCGCGAGGACCGCTTCAACTCCGAGGCCCGTCAGCGTGTCAACGCCCCAGACCAGTGCGGTCAGCACGACGAGGAAGGCAAAGGTCACGAGCACGTACTGGACCATCTCCTTGCCAGTAGGCCAGACGACCTTCTTCACCTCGGAGACAACCTCACTTGGGAAGGAGGCTACGGAACCACCGGCGGATTCTTCCTTTTTGTCCTCGACGCGCACGACGCGCTTGTCAGTGTAGGACTCAGTAGAGGTGGTCGCTGCGCCAGAGAGCTGACGCTTGCCGGTTGGGCGGGCTGCCCCGGTGCTCGGCTGCTTTTCATCGCTCACGGCGATTTCCTCCTTGAAGTGATGTGGCAGGGGCGACAGGACTCGAACCTGCAACCTACGGTTTTGGAGACCGTTGCGCTACCAATTGCGCCACGCCCCTTTGCGTGCCCTTTTTGGGACAACGCACAACCCTACCAGAACGGTGATCCCACATGGAAACCACCCGCCGCGTAAGGCTGGGAGTCGGTAGTAAAAAAGCGCCCTGAATGCGGGCGCTTTTCCTTCCCGGTAGCGATGGCGAGAATTGAACTCGCGACACAGCGATTATGAGTCGCTTGCTCTACCACTGAGCTACACCGCCATATTCACCCTCCAGAAATGTCTGGAAACATGAATGGAGCCCCCTGACAGAATCGAACTGTCGACCTTTTCCTTACCATGGAAACGCTCTGCCGACTGAGCTAAGGGGGCACAGCCTCTTTGAGTAACGGACTATCTCCGCTGTGCTCTCGTTGAAGCCTTGAAAAGATTAACCCGAAACGCTTAAACAACACAAATCGCCAGTACATCAAAGCTTTTTAGCCCCTTTGATGAGGCTTGTGGATACACCTATAACGCCACCCTTGCCCGCCCCAGCCCTGTGTCCGCGATTGCGTCCCCGCGCAACGCAAAATCCCGCAGTCACATTTCTGTGTCTGCGGGATTCATTCTGTGCCAGGTAGAAGATTCGAACTTCTGAAGGCAATGCCGGCGGATTTACAGTCCGCTCCCTTTGGCCGCTCGGGCAACCTGGCATGCACTCGTGAGTGCGGTTATGTACTTTACTACGAAGTCCCGCCCAACATGCAAATCAGCTGGCAGGAGCCTTAACTAGCCCACGCGCTGGACCGTGTAATCCGCGAGCTGACGCAGCGCTTCGCTCGCCGTGCATTCAGGCAAGAGCGAGAGCTGATCCTCCACTACGCGCAGGTAGGCGTTGACATCCGCCATGGCCTTGTCACGGCCGGTGGACTTCCACAACAATTCGATGGCGCGGTCCACGGAGGCATCATCAGTCAGCGGGCCCGTGAGCAAGCCACGCAGCTCGTCACCAACCTCGCCTTCTTCCTCCAAGGCATAGAGCACCGGGAGCGTGAAGACGCCCTCGCGCAAATCGGTGCCTGGCGTCTTTCCGGACTCCTCAGGGTCAGAGAAGATATCAATGATGTCGTCCACAATCTGGAAAATCATGCCCACGGCGGAGCCAATCTGACGCAGGGCCTCGCATTGCTCGGGGCCTGCACCTGAGTGATAAGCACCCAGGTAGCCGGCGGAGGCAATAAGCACGGCCGTCTTTTCCCGAATAACCGCAGTGTAGTGCTCCACCGCGTTGGCCTCACCGGCGCCGATTGTCTCACGCATCTGACCGGTAACGAGCTCTTCAAAGGTCTCGGCAAAGTGCTCGACGGTATGCGTATCCAGCTGGCTCATCAGCCGCGAAGCATGCGCAAGAAGGGCGTCACCGGCCAGAATCGCCACGGAATTCGTCCAACGGAAGTTAGCGGATTCCACACCGCGGCGACGGTCAGCTTCATCCATGACGTCGTCGTGATACAACGTGGCCACGTGCACCATTTCCACAGCCGTGGCTGCCTTGATCACCTCAGGAGACTCCGGGCGGTCACCGAATTCGGAGGCCAGCAGCGCCATCATTGGACGGAAACGCTTACCACCAGCCATCGAGAGGTGACGTACCTTCTCCTTGAGAAAGTCCTGCCCGCGGTCGAGTTCCGCGCTGAGCAGATCTTCAACGGCAGTCATCCCGGCGTTGATACGCTCGGTGAGCTGCGCATCCCCCAAGTTCACGTGCTTGGCGTGAGTTTGGCCGTGTGACATTAAACGCGTTCCTTATTAACTCAAAAATCCTAGTGTTTACTTACCGTAGCCCATAGCACGGCCCTCAACACACTCAAGGCCACTATCCCGTGTAATGATAGTCCCCATGTCGGAGCAGATCGATTCCATCCATGCAGACGTCGCTGTTGTCGGTGCCGGCCCCGCTGGCGCCGCGGCCGCTATCCATGCCGCGCGAGCCGGTCACGACACTGTGCTTATCGACGCCTCCCCCTTCCCCCGCGATAAAACCTGCGGCGATGGCCTCACCCCACGAGCCATGCATCAGCTGGATCTTCTCGGCATCGAGGTTAATGCCTCCTACCGCAACCGTGGGCTGAAGCTGCATGGCTTTGGCGGTTCGGTCACCGCGCCGTGGCCGGCGACGTATCCCTCGCAGGAAGGAACGGCCCTGCCGCGCTATGAGTTTGACGCGCTCTTGGTCACCGCCGCCCAGGACGCCGGCGCGCGCCTTGTCACCGGTACCGCTACCGACCCACAACTTACAGGCAACCGCCTCACCTCTTTCGCCGTGGACCAGCAGCGCGTACGTGCTAAATGGGTCATCGTTGCCGACGGCGTACGTTCCACCTTTGGCAAGCAGCTGGGCCGACAATGGCACCGTGATGAGGTCTACGGCATCGCCGCGCGCGCCTATGCCGATTCCCCGCACGATGACGAGAAGTGGATGCATTCCCACGTTGAGCTCAAGGACTCGGACGGCATAGTCCAGCCCGGCTACGGCTGGATCTTTCCGCTTGGCCAGGGTGTCAACATTGGCCTCGGCGCGCTCTCCACAGCTTCCCGGCCGGCTCGCCTCAACACGAAGAAAGCCCTAGACTTCTACGCCGATCAACAGCGAGCGGACTGGGGCTTGAGCGAGCTACGCAACGTTACCTCAGCGATGTTGCCCATGGGCGGCGCAGTCTCTGGCGTGGCCGGCGCTAACTGGATGCTCATCGGTGACGCCGCTGCCTGCGTCAACCCGCTCAACGGCGAAGGGATTGACTATGGCTTGGAAACGGCCGCTCTCGCCGTCGAGATGCTCGGAACGAAGGACCTCACCTTGGCCTGGCCAGATCGCCTTCGCGCCGAGTATGGGGAAGCTTTCCTTCTTGCCCGCACGGCAGCGCGTCTGCTCACCTACCCGCAGTTCCTGCCGCTTGCCGGGCCTATCGCCATGCGCGGTCCCGTCGGCCGCATGCTTATGCCCGCCGCCGCGCGCCTTATGGGCAACCTCATCACGGAAGAAGACAAGGACCTCATTGCCCGCGCTTGGCGGCTCGCTGGTGGCGCGGTATCCGCGCTGCGTCGCGATACCCCTCTGTGGGCCTAAGGGAGCCCCTTAAGCAGGTTTAACCGCTGAGTGCAGCGCCACGATGCCGCACGTCAGGTTGCGCCAGCCTGCCTGCTCCCACCCATTGCGGTTAATGGCTGCGGCCAGCTCGTGCTGCTCCGGCCATGCGCGAATGGACTCTGCGAGGTAAACGTAGGCCTCCGGATTGGAGGAGACTACCTTCGCAATCGGCGGCAGCAGTCGGGTTAGGTACTCCTTGTAGACCGTTCCGAAGACCGGGATGACGGGTTTGGAAAACTCCGCCACCGCCAAGCGTCCACCTGGTTTGGTCACGCGCGCCATTTCGCGCAAGCCGAGCTCGAAATCGTGGATATTGCGCAGGCCGTAGGAGATGGTCACCGCATCAAAGGTGTTATCGGCAAACGGCAGACGCATGCCATCGCCGGCCACCTTAGGCACGTCACGGTCCTTTCCGGCCGCGAGCATTCCGCGCGAGAAGTCACAGGCCACGCACCACGCGCCAGACTTAGCTAGCTCCACAGTGGACACTGCGGTACCGGCGGCGAGGTCAAGAACCTTCTCCCCCGGCTTAAGGTTGAGCCGCTCGCGGGTCAGACGGCGCCAGCGCGCGTCCTGGCCAAAAGACAGCACCGTGTTGGTGATGTCATACTTCTTACCCACCGCGTCAAACATGCGCGCAACATCGAAGGGCTTTTTCTCCAGATCTGCCTTAGACACAAAAGCCAAGTCTAGGCTACGCGTGCACCAAGAGCGCGAGCGGCCCAACGCGGCAGCTCTGGGCGCTGACCCAGGATGGTCAGGGGCACCTCGCGGACATCCTCCAAGACCTCTTCGTAGTAGCCCAGCAGCTGCTCGCACAGCGCAGGCCATGTCTTCGTGGAGATGGACTCGCGAGCATTGGCACACAGCTCCTCGTGGATCTCCGGGTTAAGCAGCGCATCGACGGCGTTGGGGAGGTCTTCGACGAACGTTGAAACGTCGAGAAGCAGCCCGTTATAGCCCTCCTCAATGAGGTCCACCGGGCCGCCCGCACGCGGACCGATGGTCGGCACACCGGAAGCCTGCGCCTCCTGGATAGCCTGGCAGAAGGTCTCAAACTCGCCGGCGTGGACGAAGACGTCGAGGGAGGCATAAGCCGCAGCGAGTTCCTCGCCGCCGAGTGCCCCAGTAAAGACTGCACTGGGCAGCTGGGCTTCCAGCAACGGGCGCTCAGGGCCATCGCCAACGATGACGAGCTGGATATCCTCGCGATCATTGAGCGCCGACAAACGGTGCACGCCTTTTTCCGCGGCCAAACGGCCAACGAAACCAACGATCTTCTTGCGGCCAGTGGGCTCCCACTCGCGGCGCAGCGCGTCCGAACGCTTCGACGGATGGAAACGCTCCGAATCCACGCCGCGGCCCCAATGGCGAACGTTCTTGATGTGGTGCTTCTCCAAGTCAGCAATGGTGAGGGACGACGGCGCGAGGGTCATCTGGCAGGCGTTGTGAATGGTGCGCAGCCACTCCCACACGCCATAAGCCAAGGCGGAAGCGTGGTACTTGGTGGCAAATCCTGCCACGTCAGTCTGATACAAAGCCACGGCCGGTATGCGCAACTGGCGCGCGGAGAAGGCTCCCGCCGCACCGAGAACGAACGGGCTAGCCAGGTGGATAATGTCCGGCTTAAAGGCTCGGAGTGCCTCATCCACCGCGCTCGTGGGCACACCCACTGGAAGGGAATCCACCAGCGGCACCCGCACGGTGGGGACGCGAACGATGCTGAACCCTAAGTAGTCAGGAATTTCCTCCTGCCCGTCCCGGGCACCGGGGGCCACAACAATGGCCTCATGGCCGTGCTCGTGGAGGTATTCGAGCACGCGCAGCACGGAGTTGGTCACTCCGTTGACGTTAGGCAAGAAGGATTCCGCGACGATAGCTACACGCATGTGCCCTATCATTCCTTGTCCGAGTTCTCCGTTGGTAACGGATGCGCTAAATTCCGGTTAATTTTTCCACTCCCCCACCACAACACACCCGCGATCAGCGTGGCCACGAGTGCCGACGACAACCCCGGGATGATGGAGAGCGTCCACTCACGCCCCTCCACTTTCACCAGGTCAGGGTTGTTCTTAGCGTAGAGTACCCACACCTGTTGGCCCTCTCCCAGGCCAGTGGGATAGAGCAGACCGGTCGGCGGGGAGTGATAGATGCCCTCGCCGTCTTGGAAGTCCACGAAGGTGCGTAAACGGCCCACATCGGTAACCGTAGCCAGCGCACGGCCGGGGTTGGCGTTAATGGCGCGGTCATTGAGAAAAGGCCCAATGACCATTCCCGCCATGCCCACCAGCGCCGCCGCATAGAGCACCAGGATGATCTGGCGCACCCGCCGCCTGGTCACCTTACTGGCCTACCTTGGCCGCCAGCGCCTCCTGCAGTGCGCGCCGCGAGGACCGCGTGGTGTGGGCCTCCACCACAGTGATGCCGGTGGAGTATTCCTTGAGCTCCGCGAGGACGTCGAGAAGCTCCTGCGCCGAGCTCGCCTCGCGGTAGTCAGCGCCGCATGCTTCCGCCAGCTTGGCCACGCCCACCCCATGTGGCGTCCCAAACGCCTTCTCGAAGGACGCACGCAGCGGCTCGCGGCCCTGCTCGAGCAGCTCAAAGATTCCGCCGCCGTCGTCGTTTGAGACGACGATGGTGAGGTTCTCCGGGCGGGGGTTGTCTTCGGGGAGGATGAGCGAGGTGGCGTCATGCAGGAACGTCACGTCCCCCATGAGCGCTACGGTGCGGGGCGCGCGCGGTGCGTCCGCCTCGCGGGACTGTGTGGCCAGCGCGATTCCGATGGCTTGGGCAATGGTGCCGTCAATGCCGGCAGCACCTCGCGGCGAGTAGGTCTCCACGCCGTCGAAGGGCAGGCCGATGAGGGAGGCATCCCGCACCGGATTCGATGCACCGAGTACCAGCACGTCTCCCACGGACAAGGTGTCCCCCACCGCGGCGGCCACGTGCAGACCAGTAAAGCCGATGTCGGAGTCTTTAGCCTCTTCGCCGGCGGACTCCGCAAGCACCTCACGCACGCCGTCTGCGGCCATCTGGGCTGCGCCTTCGCAGATCTTCATCCACTCGCGGGTGGGCTCGCCGCTGGTCTTCACCGTGGTGCCCAGTTGCGCGGACTCACCGCGAGGGTTGGTGAAGTCCTCGGTGCGTGACAGGCAGATGAGATCGATATCGGGGTCACTCAACAGCGCCAAGACCCCGCGGTGCAGGGTGGGGTGGCCGACAACAATGACCTGCTCCACCTTGGTGTTGACCACGTAGTCATTGGCGGACACCTGCGCGCGGCGGAAGAGGTGCGCTGCGCCTGGGTGAACCGGGTGATAAGGAGCCGGTGCGGTGGGCTCGGCAATGGTCGGCACGTCCTCGAGGCCTTCGACCTCCCAGGCTTCGTCGCCCGCGACGACGAGCGTGTTGCGGCTCAGGTCCACGGCGACCTCACCGTGGTTGGACCAACGAGGAGTCCGCGCGCGGTGCTGCGTGATATCACTCGGCGGGCCCGGCAGCTCTTCCCCCACCAGCGGGACATCAAAGGCCACGTTGATGTGCACCTGACGGTCAGCAAGGAAACGCTCGGCGATGAGCGGCACGTCGCTGGTCTTCTCCACTTGCGTGGTGGAGGCATAGACACCAAAAATGCCCTGCTGCTCGATGGTCTGGGAGGCGCCGGTTCCCACCATGCGGGCAGGTCGGTCCGCACTGATGACCGCCAGCGGGGTGTGCGAGTAGTGCGCTTCCACCATCGCGGGCAGCGTATTGGCCACCGCAGTTCCGGACGTCATGACAACGCCGACATGGCGACGCTGCACGCGCGCCAAACCTAGGGCGGCAAAAGCCGCCGAGCGCTCATCCAGGCGGGTATGCACGCGAATATCGGAACGCGCGAGCAACGCCAGCGCCAGCGGCGCATTGCGCGAACCGGGGCACAGCACGACATCGGTTAGGTGCCGCGAGAGCTGCGCTGCCAGTGTTTGGGCCAGCTCCATCGACTCTGGCTGCTCAGTTGAGGCAGAGCTATCTGCGGCAGCGGTGTTAGACATTTTCCCCGCCACCGTTCGCTTCAAGGTCACCAAGGAGATCGTTGAGCAAGCTCTCGATGTCGGACCCGCTCTCATCCAACTGGTCCTGCAGCTCTGACGGGAGTTCGGTCGGCAGATCCGCCGGCGGCTCCGGTGAATCTTCCTCACGCGGTGCGCCCTTTGTGGTCGTCACCGTGGTGGGAACCTCCGTGGTCACCGTCTGAGTCTCGGTGACCGGCTCCGGGGCAGGCTTGTTGGCGTCTGCCGCAGCACCGCGCCAAAGGAAGAAGAGAATGCCGGCAATCACCACTGCGATGGCTGCAATAGCTGCAAAGACGTACGCGAGTGCACCTCCGCCCTGCTTTTGCTCTTCTACCTGGTAGCTCGAGGGCACCGGGTCATACTGCGACTGCTGGTAGTTCTGCTCGTATCCGGACGGGTTCTGGGAACCCGGTTCCGGGAAGTACTGCTGCGGGCGCTGCGGCGGTTGCTGGTAGGGCTGCTGGTTGCCGTGGCCCTGCTGGGGTGCGCCAAATTGGCGGGTTTCGTTGTCACCGTTGACGCGGCCGAATTGGCGCGTCTCGTTCTCGCCGTTGTTGTTGGTCATGGGGTTTACCTTATCGTGCGTCCTTAACGTGTGCCTACGCCGCTCAACACTCGGCCAGTGGGTGTTTCGCCCTTGGCGACGTCACCCGGCGCGCCGTCTGCCACGATCTTTCCGCCTTCAGCACCCGAACCAGGGCCCAGCTCAATGACGCGGTCCGCGCCGGCGATGAGGTGGAGATCATGGTCCACGGTGACGACGCTGTGAGACACATCCACCAGCGAATGCAGTTCCTTAATGAGCAGGTCAATATCGGCCGGGTGCAGGCCCGTCGTGGGCTCATCTAGCAAGTAGACAGTGTGTCCGCGGCGTGAGTTGCGCGAGCGCTGCAACTCGGTGGCCAGCTTGATGCGCTGGGCTTCGCCACCGGAAAGCTCCGGGGCACCTTGGCCCAAGCGCAGATAGCCCAAGCCCACAGCATCAAGGGTCTGGACGGCGTGGAGGATCGGTTCCTCCTCGGCGAAGACCTCGAGGGCCTCTTCCACAGTGAGGTCCAAGATGTCCGCGATGGTGTAGCCCTTCCAGCGGATGGACAAGGTGTCCTCGTTATAGCGCTTGCCCTGGCAGTCTGGGCACTGCGTGTAGGAGCCGGGGAGGAAGACGAGCTCGACCTCAATCTGGCCGGCACCGCCACAGGTGGGGCACTGCCCTTGCTTCACGTTGTAGGAAAAGCGCGAGACCGTCCACTTCTTTTTCTTCGCCTCCGGTGTCGCTGCGAAGAGCTTGCGCACGTTGTCGAAGAGGTTGGTGTAGGTCGCCACCGTGGAGCGCGGTGTGCGGCCGATGGGTTTTTGGGTAATGGACACCACTCGCTTAACGTCCTGCGGGCTGTCTTCGCCCGTGAGTTTTTCATCCAGAACGTGGAGCAGCGTGGACTTACCAGAACCGGAAAGCCCGGTCAGGACGGTGAACTGGCCTAAGCCAAAGCTCACATCGAGGCCGTCGATGTTATTCGATCGAACGTCGCGCAGTTCTACCTCACCATGGGCCTGGCGTGGTTCCGCCTTGGGCTTGGGATGCGGACGCGCCAGTGCACGGGCGGTGGGGGTATCGGCGTCATAGTCCGCAACGGTCCCTGAGTACACCACCTGGCCGCCACGCTCGCCAGCCAGCGGTCCAACGTCAACCAGCCAGTCCGCTTCCTTGACCAGGTTCATGTCGTGTTCCACTAGGAGGACGGAGTTGCCCTCATTGATGAAGCGGCGGCAGATATCCCGCACAGCATCGCGCTCCGCCGGGTGGAGACCCGCAGAAGGCTCATCCAAGACGTAGGTCACTCCAAAAAGGCCCGAGCGCAACTGCGCGGCCAGGCGCAGGCGCTGTACCTCGCCGGCGGAGAGAGTCTCCGTAGGGCGGTCCAGGCTCAGGTGCCCCAGCCCCAAATCCAGCGCGGATTCCAGGGCCGGGCGAATCGTTTTGAGCAGCAAGTCTTCTGCGTCATTCGGCTGCGGGGACCGCGACTGAAGAAGTTCGAGGGTCTCAGCGAGGGGAAGGTTATTAAAAGCATCGATAGGCAGCCCGGCGTAGGTCACCTTGAGGGCTCGCGGGTTGAGGCGGCGGCCTTCACACGTGGCGCATTCGTGGGATTCCATAAAACTCAACGTGCGCGCACGCAGTGTATCCGACTTCGTCTCCGCGTAGGTCTTGCGTAGATAGGACGCCACGGAGCGCCACGTACCTTCGTAATTGCGCTGAATCTGGTCTGCACCGCGGTGCGGTTTGACGGTGACAACCGGGCGCTCTTCGGTGAAGAGAATCCAGTCGCGGTCCTTCTGTGGCAGGTCTTCCCACGGCGAATCTAGGTCGTAGCCCAGCTCCTCCAAAATGTCGTGGAAGTTCTTGCCTGCCCAGGCACCGGGCCACGCCTTGATGGCGCCTTCTTCGATGCTCAAAGAGGGGTCCGGAACCATGGAGGCTTCCGTCGGCTCGTGGACTACTCCGGTGCCTTGACACTCTGGGCACATGCCTTCCGGGGTATTAGGTGAGAAGGAATCCGAGTACAGCCCTTCGGGGTTATCACCGCACCGCGAGTACAAGAGGCGCACGGAGTTAGAGATGGCAGAAATGGTGCCCACTGTGGAACGTGCACCGCCTGCCGACGCCGATTGCTGCAGCGCCACCGTCGGCGGCAGGCCATCGATACCGCCGACCTGCGGATCCACCGCAGAGGCAATGAGGCGGCGGGCAAAGGGCGCCACAGACTCGAGGTAGCGGCGCTGGCCCTCACCGTGGATAGTGCCGAATGCCAAAGAGGACTTGCCGGAGCCAGACACGCCCGTTACCGCCACGAGCTTGCCGCGGGGAATGTCGACGTCGACATTGCGAAGGTTGTGTAGGTGCGCGTCTCTCACTGAAATGGTCATGCCAGCCAGCCTACGCGGGCCTTAGGACATGTACCGTGAGCTGTCCTTTTATAGGTACGGCCAGCACTGGCGGATGCGCTCGAACCACCACTCACGGCGATCTGTCGGTGCGGCAAGCGAACTGAGCCGCTCCGGTTCTGGGATGAGGGATTCGGCACGCAGGTGGCCGTCGATAAGCTCGCGCGGCGCGGTGACATCCTCTTTAAACAGCGACCCCGTGGCCAGGCCGGCTGCGGCTGGGGTGACGTCGATGTCTTCGTCGTCATAGATCTGCGGCAGCGCTGCCACCGCAGCCAGCCCCATTGAGATACCCACGGAGGTATCCAGCGCGGAGGCGACCGTAATGTCCATGTGGCGCTCGCGCAGGTGCTGCGCCACCTCAAGGACCTTACGCACACCGCCCAACGGTGCTGGTTTGACCACGGCGACGTCGGCAGCCTGCAATTCCGCCACGCGGTACGGGTCGCTGGCCTTGCGAATAGATTCATCAGCCGCCACGCGGACGAAAATCCCGGCGCGCATGAGTTGGGCACGAACTTCCTTGAGTTCCTCAACGGTCTTGCAAGGCTGTTCCATGTAATCCAGCGGCATAAGCTCTTTCGCCGCGGTAATGGCTTCCTCGACACTCCAGCCGCAGTTGGCATCAACGCGAAGAACCGGCACGCGGCCCTGGGACTCGATGTGGGCGCGCACCGCGGCCACGCGGGCAATGTCGTCCTCCAGCGTCTGTCCTTTCTCCGCCACCTTGATTTTGAAGGTGCGGCAGCCCGGGTAGCGCGCCATCACCTCCGGCACCTGCTCAGCAGGAACCGCGGGGATGGTGCCGTTGACTTCTACCCACTCACGCACTGGCTTCGGAAAACCCTCGTAGGCGGCTTCCAAACCGGCGGCGAGCCAGCGCGCGGATTCTTCTGGGCCATACTCCAGGAAGGGGGCGAACTCACCCCAGCCCGCGGGGCCCTCGATAAGCAATGCTTCCCGCGTGGTGATACCGCGGAACTGAACGGCGAGTGGGAGGGAAACCACGTGGGCGCGATCAAAGACGTCATCAATATGCATGGGGTTCATCGTACGTCGACTCCGAATGCGACAACTGTAATGGATAGTGATAAATTAATACGGTAATTGGTTATAACCAGAAGAAGGACCAGATATGCTCTATCTGCTCATCGCACTGCTGGCCATCGCTGCAGTTGTCTACCTCATCTATAAGAAAGTCCACGCCGCGGCCTCCATCTTCGCCGTTGGCGTAGTCCTGCTCATGCTCGCCGCCCTCACCGGGCGTGCTGACTTCCGCACCACCGAAATTGAAGCAACCGGCAATGCCTTCTATGACCAGCTGCTCGTAGTCGACGCACTGTTCAAGGCGCGCTTCTCCGGCATCGGTATGGCGATTATGGTGCTCTTCGGCTTCGTGTCCTATATGCGCCACATCGGTGCGGATGCCAAGACCGTCGTGGTGCTCTCCTCACCGCTCAAGCGCTTCAAAGGCTCGTACTGGCTGGTTCCAGTGGGCTTCATCCTGGGCACGCTGCTCTCACTGGTGATTCCCTCGGCCGCAGCGCTGTCCCTACTGCTTGTAGCCACGCTCCTGCCCGCGCTCATCGCCGCGGGCCTGACACCACTGACCGTGGGCGCCATCGTGGTGACCTCTTCCACCATCGTGCCCACCCCGCTGGAAGCAGGCCTCATCCAAGGCGCTGACCTCACCAACATGACGCCAACAGAATTCGTCTACGGCGCAGTTGCCCGCGCAACGGTTCCCACCCTGCTCATCACCGCCTTCGTCCACATGTGGTGGCAGCGCCATTGCGACAAGGTGGATGCCCGCAAGGCCGAAAGCTCCGGCGAGGTCAGCGCTGATTCGACGCACGATGACGCCACCGAGGAAGCCATCGCCCGCGCTGCTTCCCTGCCGGGCTACTACGCTGTGCTTCCGCTCATGCCGTTGCTGCTCATCATCGTCTCCGCCATCCTCAACCGTTTGGGCGTCATCCCCTTTGAGGGCGGCATCCTGCCGGTAACCGTGGTGTCCCTGTTCATCGCGATGATTATTGAATCCATCCGCAAGCGCACTGTCTCCGGCGCCGTGGATTCCATGGCCACCTTCTTCAAGGGCATGGGTGAGGGCGCCGCAGGCGTGGTCGCACTGCTGGTCGCCGCCGCCGTCCTCGTAGAGGGCATCACGCAGATGGGCGTTATCGACATGCTTATTAACGCCGCCGAAGGCTCCTCCGGCGCCGCCGTCATCATCGTTCTCATCTTCGTTGCCGCCACCGCCGCGATGGCCTCGCTCACTGGCTCTGGTACCGCCCCCTACTTCGCCTTCTCTGAGGTGGTACCCAACCTGGCTTCGCAGACCTCCATCCACGCTCCGCAGATGCTCACCGCCATCTGGGGCACCTCGAACCTCATGCGCCAGGTTTCCCCGGTTAACGCCGCGGTGCTCATCGTCTCCGGCGCCATCAAGGTCAATCCCATTCAACTGGTGAAGCGCACCTCCGTGCCCATGATTGTGGCGACGGTGCTCAATACGCTGTTTGCGTTTATGTTTATTGGGTAGCGGTTTTCGCGCGGGCTCAACGTTAATCACGGAGTCCGCGGTACGTTTTGGTAAATAAGGTCCCCCAAATCCGAAAAATTTCGGGCATATCTACGAAAACGTACCAACCAACCGCCCACGACGTACATATCGATCAAATAAGGCCCCAGATCATCGAAGTTTTGGGGCGCTATTTGTTAAAACCGTCACGACCATACGGCGTTCCCCCCATCCCTTCTGTACGATTGTGCAGATAAAGATTCCCATTAAGGAGGACCCATGCTACTTGCTGAGGCCTTGGCCGAGCGTGCCCAGGCGCAGGAGCGCCTCAACACCCTGAAGGATCGTCTTGTGGCGACGGTCCGCGTGCAGGAAGGCGATGAACCGGATGAGAATCCGACGGATCTCCTCCGCGAGCTCGAAGGCGTCACTGCACGCATTGATGAACTCGTTATCGCTATCAACGCCACGAACACGGCCACGAAGTTCGATGAAGAGATCACGCTGATGGAGGCCTTGGCACTTCGCGATGGCCTCCTGCGCAAGCGCCGCATCTACCAGGGATTGGCGGAGCAGGCTGGTGCACGCCAGGATCGTTTCTCCCGCTCGGAGATTAAGTTCGTGGCCACCGTGCCCGTGCCGAAGCTGCGTGAACGCGCTGATGACCTGGCCCGCCAGTACCGCGAGCTCGATACCCGCATCCAGCAGCTGAACTGGAATACGGAACTCATAACTAAATAAGGTCTGCCGCTAGTTGTGCCGCATCCTTGCGGCACGTAGTCATGTCGCGCGCTGTGCGCGCGACGGTAGCCCACACTTTTCGCAGCGAGCGCAACCCTTTACTGGGCAGGGAAAAGCCCAGTGCTTCTCAGGCGCCTTCGTAGCGCAAGAAGGCAGGGAGGTTCGATTCCGTCCCACTGTATGGTGTACCGCGCTGGTACGAATTACACGTGTACATTGACGGGGAAAATCCCGCAGTATTGTTTATTGTTTATCACCGCCGCGCTGGGCGGAGAGTGTGGGTGAGGGTTGGGAATGGGGACTATACTTCCGGCACGCCAATCTGCAATTAAGCTGGTGTGCCATGAGCGAGCAGAAGAACTACAGCACCGATAATCCGTTTAAGCCAGAACTCTGGCAGACCGTGGAGGGCTTTGAGGATCTGACGGACATCACCTACCACCGGCTCATCAGTGACGGCCCGAAGCCACAGCGTAAGGATGGCATCGTCCGCATCGCTTTTGACCGCCCCGAGGTGCGCAATGCATTTCGCCCGCACACGGTGGATGAGCTTTACCGCGCGCTGGACCATGCGCGTCGTACCCCGGATGTTGGCACAGTGCTGCTGACTGGCAACGGGCCATCCCAGAAAGACGGCGGCTGGGCATTTTGCTCCGGCGGTGACCAGCGCATCCGCGGCCGCTCCGGGTACCGCTACGCCACTGAGCACGCGCACGATGACGCGACTGCAGACGAATCCACGGTAGACACCGCCCGCGAAAAGGTCGAAGGCGGCCGCTTGCACATCCTAGAAGTCCAGCGCCTCATCCGCACCATGCCCAAGGTGGTCATCGCCGTGGTCAACGGCTGGGCCGCCGGCGGCGGTCACTCCCTACACGTGGTGTGCGATATGACCATTGCCTCCCGCCAAGAAGCACGCTTCAAGCAAACCGACGCCGACGTCGGCTCCTTCGACGCCGGCTACGGCTCGGCCTACTTAGCCAAGATGGTGGGCCAAAAGTACGCCCGCGAAGTCTTCTTCTTGGGGCGCACCTACGACGCCCAGCGCATGTACGAGATGGGCGCGGTCAACGAGGTGGTTGACCACGCCGATCTGGAAGATGCCGCCATCCAGATGGGACGTGAAATCAATATGAAGTCCCCTACCGCCCAGCGCATGCTCAAGTTCGCGTTCAACCTCACCGATGATGGTCTCATGGGCCAGCAGGTCTTCGCTGGTGAAGCCACGCGCCTGGCCTACATGACCGATGAGGCCGTCGAAGGCAAGGAATCCTTCCTGGAAAAGCGCGAGCCCAACTGGGATGACTTCCCGTACTACTACTAGTTAAAAGCCTTCAAGGAGAAGCCGACGTGCTGTATTTCGCCATTGCCCTCGCGGCCATCGCACTCATTGCCGTCATTGCATCACGCGTGTGGATGCTCCGCCGCATCCAGCAAGCCCAGAGGGACGGCGAGCGCCCCTTCGACCAGAAGGATGAGCTCATCAACCCCTACGAACACCGCGGTTAAGTAGCCCTTAGTGTCCATGCGTGGACGCTTTCACTCTTTCAAGTTCAGCATATTGAACTTTTCAATTCATAGCGTTAGTCTCTTTGTGATGCATCGTTGAATTTTACTTACTTCGACCTCTAAGGAGACCTCTCGTGTCCATTCATCGCCGCACCAAGCGCGCCGCGCTCATCGCTCTTGCCGGCGGCACCGCCGTAGCGTTGTCAGCCTGCAGCACTTCCGCTGACTCTGCCGACAACTCCGCCAACGCCGCTGACTCTGACACCATCACAGCCGTTGCCACCACCACCCAGATCTGTGACTACCTCACCCACATCGCCGAAGGTGGTCTCACCCTGGAAAAGACGGATGCCCAAGGAGAGAAAACCACCTCCGGCGACGGTGATACCACCCTGGATCTCACCTGCTTGCTTGCCCCGAATGCCAGCGCTCACGAGCACGAGATGACCCCGAATCAGATGCAGGCGCTCGCCCAAGCGGACTACCTCTTTACCAATGGTGTGGATCTAGAGCACTTCCTCGATCAAGCCATTGCCTCCTCCGGGTTCCACGGCACCATGGCTGTCACGTCAGGTGTTAAGAACTCCGGTGACGCCCCTGAGGGCATCAAGGTGAAGGAAGGCTCCCACCGCATCGACGTCAAGCCCTGGCCTTTTGCTGGTGAAGACGGCGAGGAACCGGAATTCAGCCACGATCCGCACGTGTGGACTTCCCCGAAGCAGGCCAAGATCCAGGTAGAGAACATCGTCGAAGAGCTGGCGACCAAGGCTCCATCTGTTAAGGAGGCCGGTGCAAGCTACGAAAAGCAGCTTGAGGATCTAGACGCCTGGGCGGCCAAGTCCCTAGGCGCCATCCCGCGTGAGGATCGCGTTTTGTTCACCTCACACGATGCCTTCGGCTACTTTGCCAACGCCTACGATGTCACTTTCATCGGTTCGGCGTTGAGTGACTTCAACAACCAACAAGACGCCACCGCCTCCCACATCGATGAGGCAGCGCGCACCGTGCGCGAATCTGGCGCCAAGGCCATCTTCGCGGAGAACTCCAATAACTCTAAGTCCATCGAGGCTATTGCACGCGCCGCTGGCGTGAAGGCCATTACCGCCGAGGATGCCCTGTACGGAGACTCCCTGGGTATTCCGGGCAGCGCGGGCGAGACCTACATTGGTTCCCTCATCCACAACGTCTCTACCCTGGTCACCGCCTGGGGCGGCAAGCCGGCTGAACTGCCGGAATCCCTTTCTGAGTTCGACTCCGCCCTCGCGCAGTAATGGATTCCATACTGAGGCTTCACAACGCCTCCTGTTCTTATGGCTCTGTCCAGATCCTCAGCGGGGTCAACCTGGACGTTAAGGCGGGGCAGGCAGTTGCGCTCTTAGGTTCCAATGGCGCAGGTAAGTCCACCCTGTTCAAATCCATCGTGGGCCTGGCCTCATTGCGCGGACTTGAAACTCCGCGCCCGCGTTTGGGATATGTGCCGCAGCACCAAGACACCGATCCCACTTTCCCCGTCACCGCGTATCACGTGGTGGAAATGGGCGTGCTGAGAAGCGCTTCTTGGTGGCAGCGCGCACTATCCATGCGCAGCTTCCGCCCCCAGATCATGGAAGCACTCGAGCAGGTAGGGCTGGCGGATATCGCCACCACTCGCTTTGGTGAGCTCTCTGGCGGTCAGCGCCAACGCGTCCTCATCGCTCGCGCGCTGGTATCAGATCCGCAGCTGCTGCTTTTGGACGAACCTTTCAACGGCCTCGACCAGACCAGCCGCCAGGTTTTGCTCGATACCATCACGAGGTTGAAAAAGCGGGGCGTAGCCTTGCTCATTTCCACGCACGATCCTATTTTGGCTCAGCGCACCTGCGACTGGGCTGGGCTCATTGCTGATGGCACGCTCACCCGCATGAACACCGAGGACGCCGTGGAGCGCTATGCCCAGGCCACGTCGTTCCTGCGGGAGGAGATTAGCCAATGATGCTGTTACTCACCGCGCCGTATCTCCAGCGCGCACTCGTCTTCCTGCTTATCTTGGCGGTGGCGGGTGCAGTGGTCAGTGTGGTGGTCAACCTGCGCCGTATGGAGTTCACTGTCGAGGCCACCGTGCACTCGATTTTCCCTGGAATCGTCGTTGGCCTTGCCCTCGGCGGTATTGCCGGCATTCTTCCTGGTGCAGCTCTAGTGGGCGCGGTAACCGTCGCTGTTTTCGTGGCACTGAATGCGCGCCAGGGCGGAAGCTCGGATGACGGCACAGCGGTAGTGCTGACCTCGATGTATGGGCTTGGCGTGGTGATCAGCTTGCGGCACGGTGATACGTCCGGGCAGCTCGAGGCCCTCATGTTTGGTCGCTTGCTCGACCTCACTGCGGCCCGCCTCTACCCTGCTGCTGCCTTCTGTATTCTTGCTGCTTTGATCCTGGCGGCAACGTGGCGCTACCAGGTTGCCGTGGCCTTTGACCCCGTCGCAGCCGCCGCCCACGGCATTCCAGTCACTGCGGTCACGGTGGCAGCTCACGCGGCTGTGGCCATGGTGGTGGTCGCGGCGTCAGCTGCCGTTGGTGTCTTGCTGGTCTTAAGCTTCCTCGTGATTCCTGGTCTTGCCGCGCGGCTTGTAGCTCGCGGGCCCGGGAGCATGTGCTTGATCGCTGCCGTACTTTCGGCTGTGGCAGTACTAGCCGGCTTTCTGGCGATGCTCTCGCAGACCTCCCACCAGCTCTCCCCGCAGGCTATGGTGAGCCTCGCCCTGACGCTCACGCTGATTCCTGCACTGATTATGCAGAGGAGGGTGCAGTGACGCTAGCAGATCCCAGCATCCTCGCCCTACCCGTGGCCGAGGCACTCGCCGTGGGCTGCCTGGCAGGGCTTGTGGGGGCCTTCGTGGTGCTCGACCGCCGAGTATTTTTTGCGGAAAGCCTCTCGCATGGCATCTTCCCCGG
Source organism: Corynebacterium sp. MSK218 (assembly GCF_030232655.1). Classification (NCBI taxonomy): domain Bacteria; kingdom Bacillati; phylum Actinomycetota; class Actinomycetes; order Mycobacteriales; family Corynebacteriaceae; genus Corynebacterium; species Corynebacterium sp. MSK218. Next base: position 99,707 of record NZ_JASPGN010000001.1, on the reverse strand, counting down.
CGCGGTGCTTGGCGTTGTGGGTGCAACCTTCCTGGGCGCGCATGCCACCTCCGGACTCATGGTGGGCGCTGCGCTGGGATGTATCCCGCTTATAGTGCTCACACGTGCCCTCAGCGGGGTGCGCGGCGTTAGCGCCTCGGCCGCCGCGGGAGTCACACTGACCGTAGGTTATGCCTTAGGTATTGTCCTGCTCCGGTGGTTCCAGCCCCTGCCCATTCGCGTGGATACCTTCTTGGTCGGCTCCCTAACCACGGTGGATTCCCGCGATGTCACAGTGGCAGTAGCGCTGCTCATTGCCTGCCTGGTCATTCTGGTGCCGTTGCGACGCCAGCTCATCGCCACCGCCTTCGACGCTGATTCGGTTCGTGCTTCGAACGGGCCAGCGCGGCTGTGCGAGTACGTGGTGCTCGGGGCGGCTACCGCCACCATGGTGGCGCTTGTTCCCGCGGTGGGTACCATTTTGTCCCTCGCGCTGCTCGTGGCACCGGCTGCCGGCTTGCGCTGCTGGGTTGCCAGCCCAGGACACCTCCTTGCAGGCTCGGCACTGGTGGGAGTTGTTCTCGCTACGGGTGGTTTGGCAGCGGCAGTCATCTTCGATCTTTCCGCCGGCGGCACCATCGCTGTATTGGCGGGCGTGTTCTACGTGGGAAGTACAGTGTTGCGGACGCTACGCTAGCTACCTGTGACTCACATCCTCGCCCCTCTCGCCGTCGACAAGCGCAACCCCGCCGCCATCCTCCCCGATTTGGAAGCGGCCATCGCCGGGCAGTCCACCTTCCTGCCCGTTCCGGCGGAGGACCGTACCCGCACGGAGCTGCTTCGCAACCACATGCAGGCTGGCACGCCCATTGATTCCTCCATTGCCCTCGTTGTCGCGACCTCCGGGTCCACGGGCACGCCCAAAGGCGCGCAGCTCACCGCCGCTAACTTGGTGTCGAGCGCCGATGCCACGCACCGCACACTAGGAGGCGCCGGTCAGTGGCTGCTGGCTATGCCCGCCTCCCACATCGCGGGCATTCAGGTTCTCGTACGCTCACTCGTCGCGGGTGTGGAACCGCTATGCCTAGACCTCTCACACGGCTTTAACGTCCCCGATTTCGCCCGCGCTGCCCACGAACTCGCCGGAACGGGGGATCGCTCCTACACTGCACTGACCCCGATGCAACTGGCCAAGGCCATGGATACGTTAGAAGGCATCAAGGCCCTGCGCACCTTCGACGCCATCCTCGTTGGCGGTGCCGCCACGCACCCACAGCTGCTGGACTCGGCGAGGAAGCTGCGCATCACCATCGTCACCACGTATGGATCCTCGGAAACCTCCGGAGGCTGCGTCTACAACGGCGCCCCTCTTCCCGGCGTGCGAGTGCGCATTGGCGAGCACGGCCGCATTTACCTTGGCGGCCCCATGATTGCGCAGGGCTACCGGAATGTGGATTCCTCTGCGTTTAGCGTTGATGAATCCGGTACCTCCTGGTTTGCTACCTCGGATGCCGGCGCGCTTATCGACGGCCACCTCACCGTCACTGGGCGCCTCGACTCCATCATCAACACCGGCGGCCTCAAGCTGCACCCGGAGCAGCTAGAACAGCACATTCTGCATGTCCCCGGCGTGGAGGCAGCCTGCGTGGTGGGCATTCCAGACCCGCGCCTAGGCCAGATGGTCGTCGCGGCCTATAGCGGCTGGGCCTCACGTACCGACATTCTTGAAGCCCTCGATGACCTCCCTCGCTGGCAGGTGCCGAAGGACCTGCTGCGCGTGGACGTACTGCCCACCATCGGGCCAGGAAAGGTGGACCGCCAGGCGGTTGCCTGCTTGTTTGCCTAGGCCGAGCGGACGGTGACTTCCCGTGCAGCGACCTCGGCGAGGGAAAATTCCTCCGCACCGTGGCGGACCTCCACCAGGCCCGCGATGCGTGCGGTGACGACGACCTCATCGCCCACGTCGACGCCGCACCGATCGAGATAGCGCAGAAACTCCGGGTCCTCGTCGCAGACGCGCTCGATGATCAGGGGAACACCGACAGGCGCGCGATCGAGCGTGTCCCCCTCCAACACATCGATGACACCCTGGGCATTCGGGATGGGATCGCCGTGCGGATCGCGGGTAGGCGAGCCCAAATGCGCGTCGAGGCGCTCGATGAAGAGATCGGAGCAGGCATGCTCCAACAAATCCGCGTCCGCGTGAACCTCATCCCAGGTATAACCCAGCTCTTGTACGAGGAAGGTCTCCAACAACCGGTGACGGCGCACCATGCCCATGGCTAAGGCCATGCCTTCCTCGGTGAGTGTCACGCCAGCATAGCGCTCGTGGTTCACCAGCCCCTGGGCGGCGAGGCGCTTAATCGCCTCGGAAGCGGTGGGCACCTTCTGGCCCGTGCGCTGTGCAATCTGCTTGAGCGGAACAGCCTGCCCGTCTAGGTGTTCGGAAAGATCCCACAGGACCTTGAGATAGTCCTGGGTCCGTTCAGGCAGGTCGTGGAGATACATAGACACCATTCTAACCAGCCCTTGAAAGCGCGTGGCACAATACTAGCTATGCCGAATTCTGCCTACACTGCCACTCCTGCCGATTGGCTCCAGGGCGCTCGCCCGCACACCTGGGCCAATGCCTTCGCCCCTGTTATTGCCGGTACCGGCGCTGCCGCCGCGGCGCATGGTCTGCACTGGGGACGGGCCTTCTTGGCGCTCATTGTGGCGTGGGCGCTCATCATTGGCGTGAACTACGCCAACGATTACTCTGACGGCATTCGCGGCACCGATGATGACCGCACTGGCCCCCAGCGTCTTACCGGCGGTGGGCTAGCTAAACCGCAGCACGTTAAGTTCGCGGCGTTTGCTTCCTTTGGCGTGGCGGCTATTGCGGGCATCTCCTTGTCCCTAGCTGCCAACGCGGCCTGGTTCATTCTGGTTGGCGCCGTGTGCATCGCCGGCGCGTGGTTCTACACCGGCGGCAAGAACCCGTATGGCTACCGCGGGTTTGGGGAAATCGCCATCTTCATTTTCTTCGGCCTCGTCGCGGTGCTCGGCACCGAATTCACGCAGGCAGGCCGCGTCACGTGGACCGGCCTGGCACTGGCCGTGGGCATTGGCGGGATGAGCTCCGCAGTGAACTTGGCCAACAATATCCGTGACATCACATCCGATACAACCGCCGGAAAAATCACGCTGGCCGTGCGCTTGGGTGATAAGAAATCCCGCACGCTGTTTATGATCCTGCTGCTGCTCCCAGTGCTGCTTACCGTGGGTCTGGCCTTCGATTCCTGGGCAGCGCTGGCCTCGCTGCTCTACTTCCCCCTCGCACTAGGCGCTATCCGCACCGTCAACCGCGGTGCGCGCGGGCCCAAACTCATCCCGGTGCTCGGCATGACTGGCCGTGCAATGCTGGTATGGGCAGTCATTAACGCCCTAGCACTTGCCTTTGTCTAACTGCTTTTAGCGGCCAGCCAGCTCCGCCTGTACCCACTCCTTGTGGGCCTTGCGCTGTGCGGAATACTCCGCCAGAGTCTGGGTAGCTTCCACGCGCCACGAGGAGAAGATCAGCATCGACAGCGGCAGCGCCACGAACAACGCCAACAGAGCCGACACCAGCACGGGGATGGCCACACCAATAGCCATAGCCAGCAGCTGAATCACCACGGTCAGCAGGATGAAGAGCACCAGGCGGGCGGCACCATACTTCCACAGTGCCACACGTGAGCGGCGCTTGAGCGCCGGGTCCGGCTGAGGTGGCTCAGGGATCTGGGACTCGTTGGTCATGTTGTCTGTCTGGCTCATCATTCTCACTTCTGCTTCGCGGGCATTCCGTAGAATACAACGCATGGGTCGTTTGATACTACTAGTCCTGTTTATCCTCGCGGCAGTCCTCGTGTGGAAGGCTTTTGGGCCGTCGAGTTGGAATAAGAAGGTGCAGCAGGCTCAGCAGCCGCAGCGCCCCGCAATCAAGGGCCCCGATGATGACGAAGAATTCCTGTGGAACCTGGAGAAGCAGCGTTTCAAGGAGCGCCGCGCCAGGGAGCGGGAGGCAGAGCGCCAGGCGGAAGAGCAACGCCGGCGCTCACAGGGTTCCCAGAAACCCAAGGCCACCGAGGACAAAGACGATAAAGGCAAAGGAGCCGACGAAGCCTAAGCCTTCGGCGCGAAGGTCATCTCGAGATCGAGCGCTTCAGCCACCGCCATCACCTTTTCCCAGCGCACGCCAGAGCCGCCGTGCTCGATGGTATGCAGCGTGGAGCGCGAAATCCCGGCCTTCTCAGCCAGCGCCTGCTGCAAGATACCGAGTTCTCGGCGGCGCTGCGCAAAGCCCTCACCGAGAGCGATGAGCTGCGGGTTATCGCCCGCCGGCTTGCCCTGCTTGTGCCGCGGTTTAGGGGTCTCTGCCATTTAGTTCAGCCCCGCATAGGAGTGCAGGCCGGAGACAACCATGTTGATGAAGAACAGGTTGAAGATCATGAGCAGCATCGCCGCGATGTTGATATACGGCGCGGCCTTGCGGAAGGCCGGCGTCGCGCGGGCGTGCAGGTAGGCGGCGTAGAGGATCCAGGTGGCGAAGGATACGGTCTCCTTCGGGTCCCAACCCCAGTAGCGGCCCCATGTAGACTCCGCCCAAATGGCGCCCAGCACAATACCCAGGCCCAGGGTCGGCAGCGCCACCACGCCCAAGCGATAAGCCAAGCGGTCCAGCTTCTTAGCCGAAGGAAGCGGGCGGGCAAGCGCACCGAAGAAACCAGACTCAACGCCCTTCGGCTGGAATTCACGCAGCACGCTGAGCAGAGATGCAATACCGGAGACCACGCCGATAGACGCGCCCAACGAGACCACGGTGACGTGAATCGGCAGCCAGTGAGACTGCAGTGCCGGAACCACCGGAGCGGATTCCGCATAAAGCTTGGTGGAGCCATAGAACATCAGCGCCAGAATCGGCGTGAGCAGCCACGGCCACAGGGGGCGCCACTCCTTGCGCTGCATAGCGATGGTCGCCACCACCATGGCGCCGGCGGTCACCATGAGCACGTACTCGTAGAGGTTGCCAAACGGGAAGCGTCCCGTTGCCAAACCGCGCAGCACAATGGCCGCCAAGTGTAAGGCGATACCCAGCCACAGCAGCATCTGCGTCATCCCACCGAGCTTGTCGGCGTTCTCCTGCTTCTTCGCCAGATCCGCATCTAGTTCAGCATCGGGGCCAGCGCTGACGGTCGGGGGGACGTCGCCAAGCGCGGTGCCCTCTGCCGAAGCCCCCACGGTGGCGAGCTCACGCTGCTGCGTTGCAGCTGCGGTGCGGGAGCGCATAGCCTCGATGATGCTGTGCATCCGGCCGTAGTAGACCAGGGACAACACCAAGGCGAGAGCATAAACGACGAACGCGGTTTGCACCGCGATGTCGGAAAAGTTGGACAGATTTTGATCAACCTGCATGAGTGGGAAACCTTGCCTTCACAATCGTGCCTACACCGTGCTTCACGCACGAGGCTGCATGAGCGGAGAGATTTATGGTGCTCATAAGGGTACCCCCCTTTCCCAGCAGTATCCAACTTTTGACGGATACACTCCGCGCCTTTAGTCGGCGGAGTAGAGCTCGTCTTCCTCCACCTCATCGGGATCCGGCAACTCCAAGAGCTCGCGGTGCAGCTTGTGAAATTCCTCAGACCAACCCGCGCGGTCGGTGCGGGCAAGACCACCCATCTCGATGTCGGTGCCGCCGTTGGCGCCCGGTCGAATGCGCACCCACACGCGGCGGCGCTTAATCACCAGCGAGCCAACCAGCGAGACCAGCATGACCAGCGCGGACACCAGAACCCAGCTTTGGAAGGGGTCATAGGAAACCTGGTAGTTCGCGAACTCGGAGGCGCCATCGAAGGTGATCTTCGTGCCGTCGTCCAGCGTGACCGATTCACCTTGGTTCAGGTTGACGCGGTCGATCTTTTGCAGCTGCCCCGAATGGACCAGGCTGGTGTCGAGGGAAAAGAGGGACTGCGGGGTACCCGTGTCTAGGCCGGCATCGCCGCGGTAGATATCGATAGCCACGGCTGGGTCCAGCATCGCTGGGTAGGAGGATTGCAGCAGCTTGCCGTTCGCACCGGACCACTCGGCGGTCGGCGCAAAGAGGCCCTGGATGGCGATCTGGTTCTGACGGCGCTCAAACAGGTCCGGGTACATGCCCGCCGGTGGATCGAAGCGCATCACGCCCGAAGAGAGGAAGAACGTGGTGTCAGTGGGCTGGAATTGGATGGTCTGCGTGCGCTTTTCGCCGTTGGGCCATTCCACCGTCACCGTCGGGGCAAAGCCGTGGCCTTGCAAGTAGACGCGGTTATTCTCAATGCGCAGCGGGTGATTGACCTGCAGCTGGTAGTCCTCCCAGGTCTCCGGGTCCGTGAAGATATCATCGCCCGCCGCATAGGACACGTTCGAGGTGAACATCTCCGCCTGGCCATTAGGCAGGTAGTCCGCGGTGAAATCGTGGGCCAGGAAGCAAAAGGGGTGCAGCCCGGTACCGTCGAAAAGCGGGCCCGCGCGGAAGGAGTCATAGACAGAGGTAGAGGTATTACAGAACTCCGTGGACTGCGCCTGCTCCTGGGTCTGGCCCTGAGAGTTTTTCTCCGTCACCACGATGACCTGGCCTTCATAGTGCACCAGGCGCCCGGCTGCCATGGTGAGCAGGATAGCCACGAGCGCGATGTGGAAGATGAGGTTGCACAGCTCGCGGGCATAGCCGCGCTCCGCGGAGAAAGACTGCGCACCCGCGCGGTCCTTCTCAGGAGAGACCTCGGAGACGCGCCACTTCTTCAGCATGGTCTTGGTGGCGGCGGCGATCTCCTCCGGAGACTTCTCCGAGTGCCCGGTGGCATTCAGCGGCATCTTGTTCAAGAACTTCGGAGCACGTGTGGGCGGGGTGCGGTAGGCCTTGTAATGATCCCAGGAGCGCGGGATGATGCAGCCCACCAGAGAAATCATGAGCAACACGTAGATGGCTTGGAACCAGACGGAGGAGAAAACGTCGAAAAGCTGCAGCTTGTCGTAGATCTCCGCCACCTTGCCATTGGTCTCGATGAAGTCGTTGACGTTGGACTCATTGAGCGAGCGCTGCGGCAGGAGCGAGCCCGGAATGGCAGCAATGGCTAGCAGGAAGAGCAGCGCCAGTGCGGTGCGCATGCTGGTCAGCCAGTGCCACGCTTTGCGGATATACCTCACGAAAATTCTCCTTTAAATCAGCGTCGCGCCATAGGACAGGGTCCACTGGCGGATGGCGTTGATGAAATCTGCCCATAGCCCGGTCAGCAGCGCCAGACCGACGAGGATCATGGCGATGCCGCCAACGATCTGGATGGCGCGGGAGTGCTTGCGCATCCAGGACACGGTGCGCATGGCCTTGGCGGAGCCGAGTGCCACGAGCAGGAAGGGCAGGCCCAGCCCCAGGCAGTAGCCGATGATCAGGATCGTGCCGCGCAGCGCGGTGGTTCCTTCGGTGCCTGCAGAAACGGACAGGATGGCGGCCAGCGTGGGGCCCAGGCACGGGGTCCAGCCCAGGGCGAAAACCCCGCCAAGCAGGGGCGCGCCCAGCCACGTGGTCCAGCGCCGCGGCGCCATGCGGGTGTCCTTCTGCAGCACCGGCACCACGCCCATGAACACCACACCCATAAGAATGGTGATGATGCCACCGGCGCGCATGAGGGTATCCGCGTTGAGGGTGAGCGCCGAAATGGCGCCGAAAACCGACACAGTGGCCAGCACAAACACAACGGTAAAGCCCAGCACGAATAGTGCTGCAGCACCGACCACGGCCCAACGCCGGCGCTTGCCGACGCCCACCCCCAGCTCCTCGTCATAACTCACCTCACCACCCACCACGGAGGCGAGGTAGGAGATATAGCCCGGAACCAGCGGAACCACACATGGTGAGGCGAAAGAGACTAACCCAGCCACAGCGGCGGCGAGCACTCCGATCAGGAGTGGGCCCGACACGGCGGCATCGGCAAAGCTTTGTCCCACGCCGTCAGCGGCAAGGATCACTGTTCTTTCTCCAGCTCGTCGACAACCTCGAGGACATCCTTCTCCGTGATCTCCGTCAGGAAGACTGCGGCGGGGCGGTGCTGCTTATCCAGCACGATGGTGGTGGGCACCACGGAGGTAGGAACGCCGCCGAGCGCCGCGGCCGTCTTGAAGGGCGGGTCATAGATGGAGGGGTACTCCAGGCCGTTATCGGCCATAAAGTCCCGGGAGATCTCCGGGTTGAAGTCCTTGACGTTGATGCCTAGCACGGTGCCGACCTTGCGCTTTTGCAGCTCCGAGTGGATGGCCTGGAGGTCATCTGATTCGGAGCGGCACGGCGCGCACCATTGACCCCAGGAGTTGAGGACGACGATCTGGTCCTGAAAATCCGAGAGCTTGATCGTCGTGGACTCATCCCGCAGGTCCTCGCCGGAGAAATCCTTGAGCGGCTTGCGGTCTTCCTCCGCATAACGGATGGTGGTCTGCCCGCCGGGCGAGATGAACTCGAAGGTGCCACCGGAAGCAACGGCGTTCTGTGCATTCTCCTCGCTCTGCGCGCAGCCAGCTAAGGCAAACACAGCAAGGATACCGGCCGCGGCGGCGCGGATAGTTCTGCGTCCCATTAGATGTCCTGCGCCGGTTCGGAGTAGAAGATATCGATGATCTCGCGGTCACGGTAGACCAACGAGGTCACCGAGGCGAGAGCACATTCGCGGTTCCAGGGTGCGTGGGGCAGGCGCTTGCCCAGCACGGTGCGCTGCACCATGACGATGGGAAGCTGGTGGGAGACCACGATGGCCTCATGGCCCTCTGCCTTGGAACGGGCGCGCTCGGCGGCATCCATCATGCGCGCGGCAATCTCCTCGAAGGGCTCGCCCCACGAGGGCTTAAGCGGGTTGACCATGAGCGGCCAGCGCTGTGGGTTCCACAGCTGCGAGTTCCAGCCCTTGGTGCGCAGGCCCTCGAAGCGGTTGCCGGATTCGATGACGCCCTTATCGACGTCCACCTCCAAGCCCGTTACCTGTGCAATCGGCAGCGCGGTTTCCTGCGCGCGCTGCAGCGGCGAGGCCGCTAGGTAGGTCACGTCATGGCCTTCGAAGGCTTTCGCCGTGCGCGCGGCCATGGAATGCCCACGGGAGGACAGGTGGTAGCCCGGGATGCGCCCGTAGAGGATCTTATCCGGGTTATAAACCTCGCCGTGGCGGACGAAGTGGACGATAGTGGTGGACATAAGCCTGGTGGTATCCCCTCGTAGTGGTTGATTTACTGCGGGCGCTGCGCGCTAGCAGCGGCCTGGGCGGCAGGCTTGAGTGCTGCCTCGATTACCTCAAAATCATTGTCCGTCAGCGCATCGGACACAAACCACGTCTCAAACGCTGACGGTGGAACGTAGACGCCGCCCTCCAGAAGAGCATGGAAGAAAGGTGCGAAACGCCAGGTATCGGCTGCCTGCATGTCGGCAAAGTTGTGGCCTTGGCCCTCCGCAAAGCGAATGGAGAACATCGACTCTGCTCGCTGAATGTGGTGCGCCACGCCGGCGGCATCGAGTGCCGCCGTTATCAGGCCGGTCAGACGGTCAGCATTAGCCTGCAGGCGCGGGTAGAGCTCTTCGTTGGCCAACTCCAAAGACGCCAGGCCGGAGGCCATGGCGACCGGGTTTCCGGAAAGGGTTCCTGCCTGGTAGACGGGGCCAGCCGGCGCCAGCGATGCCATGACATCAGCGCGGCCACCGAAGGCAGCGGCCGGCAAGCCACCAGAGACCACCTTGCCGAAGGTCACCAAGTCACCAGCCACGCCATCGACACCGAACCAGCCCTTGTGGGAGGTGCGGAAGCCGGTCATGACTTCATCGAGAATAAGCAGGGCGCCGTCGGCATGCGCGATCTCCTTGAGTGCCGCATTAAAACCCTCCTGCGGAGCAACCGTGCCCATGTTGCCAGCAGCAGCCTCGGCGATGATGCAGGCAATCTCCCCCGGATGCGCAGCGAAAGCGTCGCGCACGGCATCGAGATCGTTGTACGGGACGACGATAGTATCGGCAGCCGAGGCTCCAGTCACGCCCGGGGAATCCGGCAGCGCAAAGGTCGCCACGCCGGAGCCTGCCGACGCCAACAGCGCATCCACATGGCCGTGGTAGCAGCCTTCAAACTTGAGGACCTTTGCGCGGCCAGTAAACCCGCGGGCAAGGCGCACAGCAGACATCGTTGCCTCAGTACCGGAGTTCACCAGGCGCACCTGCTCAGCGGCAGTGCGCTCCACGATGCGCTCCGCCAACAACGTCTCACCTTCAGTAGGCGCGCCGAAGGAAAGGCCATCGGCAGCGGCCTTCTGCACTGCCTCCACGATGGCCGGGTGGGCGTTGCCGTGAATCATCGGGCCATAGGAGCTCACCAAGTCGACGTATTCGTTGCCATCGATATCCCACAAACGGGACCCCTCGCCGCGGGCGATAACGCGGGCTTGGCCGCCCACGGAGCCGAAGGCACGGACCGGGGAATTCACGCCACCTGGGGTGACCTTGGTGGCGCGGTCAAACCACTCGGCGGACTGAGTCGTATTCTGGGGGGAATTCTGCTGGCTAGAGTTAGGCATAGCCCACATTGTATCGGTTTTAGCCCTATACAAAAGTTTGAGTCCCTGCCAGTAGTTATCCCTCCGTCCAGACGCTTCATCCTGTCGCGATCCTGTTTTCATCCTGCAGCGTTACCCCAGTACCGCTATGCTGGCAGCACAACCACAGTCTTATGACTCGTCCTTCGCACAGGGGGTGCGCTGCGGACGAGCCTTATACCAAGGGGGATCCACATGGCCACGCGCCGCATTCTCATTATTCTTGCCTGTCTTCCACTCGCTTCCTGCGCTACGGCGCAAACGGAATCCACTGAACCAGATCAGCCCACGTCCATTGCTGGCCATTCACCGGCCGCTGGAACTACCGCACATTCTTGGCAGCCGGGTGCTGCGCCCCAACCCGTCACTCGCTTCGGCGACACCACGTCCGTAGCGCCAACAACTGATGACGTTGAGGAGCCACCCGCACCGCCCGCAGCCGAGCCGCCAGTCGAGACACCAGTTGCAGCACCTTCGCCTACCCACGTTCCTTCGCCACAGGTGGCCACCGTTACCGTCCTCGCACCGGCTCCGCGTCCCGCGCCACCGCAGCGCCGCAAGCCCACATTAGAGCTCCCGGAGCCACCACGTGTACCAACCTCTATCCCGATCCCGCCAGAAGTTCAGGATGGCCTTGACCAACTCCCCAAGCTGCCACCTCTGCCCAAGGCGGAGGACATCTACATCGACGTACCTTTCTAAACGCCACTACACCGCATAGCCCACACACCTCTAGGGGTATACCCTGATCTACCTCCGATATTCCCCCGCCGTGCATGACAAGGAGTGCTTACTAGAGTTAACCTGAATCCGGTTTTCATTCACGGCGTAAAGGTTAAGAATTCATGAAGAAGAAAGCACTCGGCATCACAGCAGGAGCCCTCGCGGCGGTTCTCCTCGCCGGCGGTGGTGGCTACTACGCGCTCACCAGTGGTTCCTCTGATATCCAGTTGACTGCCGCCGACGTCACCACTGCGGCCAAAGAGGACCTCATCAGCTCGGTGTCCGCAACCGGCACGGTAGCTGCTGAACGCGAGCTTTCCCTGACGACCTCCCTCACAGGCCCCATCCAGTCCCTCGACGCCAAGGTCGGTGACCGCGTCGACGCCCAGCAACTGCTGGGACGTATGGACACCACCGACACCGAGCGCGAGCTCGAGGCACAGCGCACCGCGCAGGAGGCAAGCAAGCTGGAGTCCGTCCACCAGATCGAGGACGCCCAGCTGCAGCTGCGCCAACTGCAAGATTCCCTCGACCAAGGCCTCAATCCTGAGGTCAACAGTGCCCAGTCCGCCGTTAATTCGGCGCAGACTGAGTACGCCGAAGCGCAGAAAAAGCTCGATGAAGCCCTCGCTACCAAGGGCGACCGCCCCGAAGTTGCGGAAGCCCGCGCCGCCGTGGACCAAGCACGCAATGGGGTGCGCGACGCCGAGTCGAAGTCCTTCCAGGCAGCGCTCGCCTCCATTGGCACTGCCGCTGAAGATCCCTCTGGCGTTCAGACCGCCAGTGCTATCTTGAGCTACCTCGACTCTGACGAGGCCGTGTCAGAAGCCGAGCGCCAGCTTAAGAACACCGAAGATTCCTACCACCGCGTCCTCCGCGGCATCGACCGCGAGCTCGGCGAGCAACAGCGCGCCACCTCGGCCTCCTACCAGGCAGTGTCGGATGCCGAACGTGCACTGCAGGCCAGCAACCTGGCCATCGAGCAGCAAATCGCCTCCCAATCCCAAGCGGTGAACCATGCGGTGGAAACGGCGACGTCGGCAAGCGCCAGCAACGCCAAGGAAAATGGGCCACTCGAATACAGGCTCTCCCAGGCCGATCTGCGCTCCCCGTTGGCTGGTGTCATCACCGCCGTCAACGGTCAAGCCGGCATGCCCGCTGAGGGCCCCATCCTCACTGTGGCCGACGACTCCACCCTGCTGGTGAAATCCACCGTCAAGGAAGGCGACATCGCACAGATCAAGGTCGGCGACGAAGTCACGTTCACCACGCCGTCGAGCCCTGGCAAGGAATACAAGGGAAAGGTCACCTTCATCTCCCCCACTGCTGAGCAGCCCATGGCCGCTGAATCCGGCGCTGGGTCCTCCAGCAAAGGTGGCAGTGGCGGATCCTCCAAACCCGAATTCCCGGTGGATATCCGCGTCGAAGGTAACCGCGAGGGCCTGCGCCTAGGCTCCACCACGAAGGCCAAGATCATCACGGAACAAAACAAGAACGCCATCACCGTGCCGTTATCCGCCATTTTTGAGGACCACGGAAAGAAGTCCGTCCTCGTTGTGGAGAATGGCGAAATCCATGCCCGCACGGTCACCGTAGCTACCGAGTCGGCCTTCGCCGCCGCTATCGCCTCCGGCGTGAAGGAAGGCGATACCGTCATCACCCAGGCCGATATGTACAAGGACATGGTAGGCCAGGCAGCCTCCGTCGCCGGCGCGGATGAGAACGCATGAGCCGCCTCATTGAAATGCGGGGCATTGTCAAACGCTTCAACGAGGGCCTCGATAGCGAGCTGACCGTCATCCCCGGCCTCGACTTCAGCGTGGAGGAAGGCGAGTTCGTGGCCGTGGTGGGCCAGTCCGGTTCCGGCAAGTCCACGCTCATGAACATCATCGGCCTGCTCGACCGCCCCACCGCCGGCGAGTACCACCTGGCTGGCGTGGATGCACTGGCGCTTGGCGACGACAAACTGGCCTCCTTCCGCGGCCAAAAAATCGGTTTCATCTTCCAGAACTTCAACCTGATCGGCCGTATGTCCGCGCTGAAGAACGTGGAGATGCCCATGGTTTATGCAGGTGTTTCCACCCACGAGCGCACCCAGCGTGCACAGAACCTCTTGGAGATGGTCGGCATGGGCGACCGCATGAACCACCTCCCCAATGAGCTCTCCGGTGGTCAGAAGCAGCGCGTGGCCGTCGCCCGCGCCTTGGCCAACCAGCCGGATATTCTGCTGGCAGACGAGCCCACCGGCGCACTGGATTCGCAGACGGGACGTATGGTCATGGACTTATTCCACGAACTGCATCGCACACACGGAAAGACCATCTTGTTCATTACCCACAACCCGGAATTGGCTGATGAGTGCAGCCGCACCGTCACGATGAAGGACGGTGTTCTGTCATGAATTTCGCTGAATCCACCAAGATGGCGCTGACGAGCCTGCGCACCAACAAGATGCGCTCGGCACTGACGCTCTTGGGTGTCATCATCGGCATCGCCGCGGTCATCGCCATCGTCACGCTGGGCCACTCCTTGCAGTCTTCCGTGCAAAAGGACTTGGACAAGGTGGGCGCCAATAACTTCACCGTCCAGGTCAAGGAGCGCCCAGAGGAAGGCGAAGAGGAAGAGGCAGATGATCCTTTCATGGGCGGCGGCTTTGTCGAAGACGAGTCCTCCATGCTCACCCCGGACATGCTGGACCGCGCCAAGGAGGTCATGGGAGATCAGATCGCCGGCATCAATATCGGCGAGTACGGCTCTTACTCTGGCGCCCTCGTAGTCGAGGATGAATCCGGGGAAAAGACCGCCAACCTCCTCGTCCGCCCCACTAACCCGGACTATGTCTCGGGCTCATCCTATTCCATCGTAGCTGGGCGCTTCCTCAACGAGGATGATATCGATTCCAGCCGGGCGGTGACCATGCTGGATAAGGAAACGGCCGCCAAGCTTTTCGGTGCTCCTGAAGACGCCATTGGCCAATACGTAAGCTTCGAAACCCACGAGGCCTCCCCGATTGAGCTGGCCGTCATCGGCGTCTTTGAAGAGCCTCAGACCGGTCCTCTGGTGGGCGGTGGTCCCAGCCAAACCGCCTTCGTTCCTTACCCACTTGAGGCCGAGCTTTCCGATTCCCCCGGTGCCGGCACCGCGTTCAGCGAGGTCACCGTTCGCGGCAACCCGGACTTGGACAAGGCCACGGTAGCCAGCAACCTGCAGCGCGTCTTCGATAGCTACTACGAGGACAACACGGACTACATGGTGAAGGTGAGCGACTTCAGCGATGACCTCGCGTCCCTGAACCAGATCTTCACCACGATGAGCCTGGTGCTCGCGGCCATCGGCGGCATCTCGCTGCTCGTCGGAGGCATCGGCGTGATGAACATTATGCTCATCACCGTCACCGAGCGCACCCGCGAAATCGGCATCCGCAAGGCGCTTGGCGCACGCCGCCGCGATATCCGCATGCAATTCATCACGGAGGCCATCGTCGTCTGCCTCATCGGTGGTCTCATCGGCATCGCCATCGGCTCCGCCGCCGGCATGGCGGGCGCAGCCGCCATCGGCGCGCTCGTGGCACCACCGCTGTGGGCAGTCATCCTCTCGCTGCTCTTCTCGCTGGCTATTGGCCTCTTCTTTGGCTACTACCCCGCGGGCAAGGCCGCGAAGCTGGACCCGATTGAGGCGCTGCGCTACGAATGATTCCACTCATCCTCCCGACTAATCAGGTATTCTGAAGCCCAAAAGTTCGGGGGGACTCCATATTGGATAAGCGGTGTGTGTCTGAGCTCTCCGCATTTCCAGCCCCCCTCTTGCCGGTACTTCCACTATCAAGAGGCACTCATGAAACTCATACAGCAGGAACTGGGTCATTCTGAAGCAGAGACCATACTTGGCGCATTGCCGTTGCCTCGCCGAAGCACCTACCTCAACTTGGCTAAACAGCACGGAGACACCGGTACCGACATCGATATACTCGCAGCTCATCTTTATGTTTGGAATGGCTTCATGGCATCTGTTGTTGACAGAACAACTGGTGAAGTTGAGGTTCTCTTGCGCAACTTTATCGATTCAAGATTTAGAGAGTGGAACTCCTCGCCTCCTAGAAATGGCTCGCCAGACTGGTTGGAACACCCAGAAGCACCGCTTACTCAACTTGTGCTACCGGAAGGCCGCAGTCGGCTTGCGGACCTAGCGCATTGTGAGAGCCCCTTCAGCCCACCGAGTCACGATGATTATGTTGCAGGTTTGACCTTCGGTATATGGGTTCACCTACTACCTAAACCTCACGCTGGAAACAAAAACCCACGAGTGATTCTCTGGAATGAGGCTCTCGAACCACATGTTCACAAACTAAACCGAGTTGAATTCCAGCAGTACGCAATGCTGGTAAAGGACATGCGCAACCGAGCGACGCACCGTCGCCCGCTCATTAAAGACATCCCCAAACTAGAGAAGACCCATCAATTCTCTATCGAGCTAGTTAAGGCCATAAATCCCAAAATGGGCGTCTGGATGCGCTCGGAACGGTGGATTCCTGAAGCGCTAAAGCAATTCCCAGCGAAATAAAAGATGGCCCCAGCATCGCTGGGGCCAGAGCCTATTTGCCTTACGGCTTGATATCCAGAAGCCTACTACGCAAGTACATAGGTGTCCACTCACCGATCTATCGATTCTCCTACGTCGTCTCACTCGACGACGCCTCCTAATGCACCACCTTCAGGCCCACAATTCCGCCAACAATCATGGCCAGGAACAGCACCTTCCACACCGTGGCTGCCTCCTGCCCCGTGGCGAGGGAATAAACCACGGTAACGACCGCGCCCACACCTGCCCACACCGCGTAGGCTGTGCCCACGGGAATGAACTTCATGGCCCAACCCAAACCACCCATGGAGATGGCGCAGGCAACGAAGAAAACGACCGACGGCCACAGGCGGCTAAAGCCCTCCGATTTATCTAGTGCCGCCGCCCACACAGCTTCGAAGGCCCCGGAGAAAATCAACACAAACCACGCCATTTCTCAGCCTTCCTCGTCCGGGGCTCGCAGGAATCGCGGCGAACCTGCCCACAATGATGGCACACTGGGCGGCATGAAGATTGCATTCCTGGGTACTGGCCGCATGGGTACCGAGCTCGCCCGACACCTCCTCGACCACCATGAGCTCACTGTTTGGAACCGTACCGCCGAGCGCGCACAACCGCTAGTTGATGCCGGTGCCGCTCTTGCTGATTCCCCTTCCGCCGCCGTAGAGGGCGCAGAGGTCATCATTACCTCTCTCTTCGGCCCGGATGACATCCGCGAGCAAATCATCGAGACCGCTCTCATCCCAGAGGGCGTGACTTGGATCGACACCACGACCATCTCCCCCGATGCCGCCCGTGAATTCGCTGCCGCGGTGGAAACGTACGTCCATGCACCCGTCGTCGGCTCACTGGGCCCGGCGCGGGAGGGAAAACTCGGCGTCTATGTGGGCACGCCTGACGACGACCGCCGCGAGCTCGCCATGACCATTGCCGAGCTCTGGGCCGACGAGAACAAGCTCATCGGCGTCGAATCCGCCGCCACCGCGGCAATTGGCAAACTCCTGGCCAACCTGGCCCTCGCCGTTACTGCAGAGGGTCTGCTCGAGGCTCTTCAGCTCGGCGAGTCCGAAGGCCTTGATTCTGAGGTCATCCTCGAGATGCTCGACATCACCGGCCTCGCCTTCATGAAGAACATGAAGGGCCCGTTCATCACCGGCGAGCGCAACACCACTCCGGGCGACTTCACCGTCGACGCCCTGTGCAAGGACGCCAAGCTCATGGAGATGACCGCCAACAAGCCACTCCCGGCCCTCGCCGCCGTCATTCAGCGCTTTGAGGAGCAGCAGGCCATGGGCCACGGTGACCAGGATTTCTCCTCCATCTTCGTCTTCCGCAACAAGAGCTAGGCCCGCACCTAGGTGCTGCGCTTTCCGACGAACTCTCGCTCTACTTCAGCGAAGCCCGCCGAACACGAACGATTGCTTTGTCGACCGTTATCTCTCTTGAAGCTACGGCACGGACAAGCGATTCCTGGACAGCATCCATTTCGTGTCCTGCCAACAGAGAAACCCCCTTCGCAAAAGTCACGCTTTCCTCAACGCTCTTCTGTTGACTTGCTACCCTTGCCAACTATGCCCTCCCGAGTTACCAGCTTTAATTGACCTCATTTTAGCAGCTCATAACACCAATCCCAAGGGCGTTTCCCATCTCGAGAACAACGTTCAGGGCGTGCGTTTTGCTAAACTTCATCAATAAGTTTTAACTATTGTCTTGTCACACAATGTAAGGAGATCGCTGCCCAGCAATGCTTTCCATCGACGCCGATTATGGGCATTCCACGCCCCTTGGACACCTTGAGAAGAACTTCGCCTCAGGCCACATTTATGGCCTTGCTGGCCCCAATGGTTCGGGTAAGTCCACGTTGCTCGCAACGCTCGGCGGGGAGCTTGCGCCTCTTGATGGTTCAGTGCAGTGTGACGGCCATCCCGTCGGCGCGAAGGAGCAGCCGGATGCTGTGGTTACGGTGGCCGAGCCGGTTTTTCTCCCCGATCTCACCGTGGGTGAGCACTTGGACTTGATAGGAAAGGCGGCAGGGGTGGACGTCGCCAAGCTCTGCGAACTCTGGGCGCTTGAGCCTCTGCTTCCGCACCCAGCCTCGCGCCTGTCCTCGGGCCAGCGGCAGCGCGTATTCTTGGCCGCACAGCTGTACCAGCCGGCACGTGCAGTGCTTATCGACGAACCCGAGCGCCACCTCGACGCCACCTGGACCGAGTTCCTCGCAAGCGAATTGCGCTACCTAGCCGACGAGGAGGAGCGCTGCATCGTCGTGGCCACGCATTCCGACACCATCACCCAGGCCTGCGACGAGGTGGTGCAGCTGTGATGCGCGCGCTATCACGGCTGGGTGATGGCATTTGGTATCTCATCCTCGCCGGCATCGTCTTCGGCTTCGGTTACACAGTCTGGCAAGCAGTCGGCGCAGTCCTGCCTATCATCCCGGCCCGCATCGCGCTAACTAGCGTCGCCCCGATTGCCGCCGTCGTGGGACTGCTCGCGCTTATGGTGCTCACCGAGGTTCTCTATCCCCTGCGCGCGCTATCCCGGGAACGTTGGGTGTACGTTGACCGCCCGCGCGGCAAGCTCCGTGGTACGGACTGGATCACATGGACGCAGCTGATCGGGTTCGGGGCCTTGGGCCTCGGCATCTGCGTGTCCACCGGGCTATCCCCGTGGTTCGCGCTGGCAGCCACGGCCCTGCGTTTCGTCGTGGGGTGGCGCTCGTTCACGCTGGCTTCGCTTCTCAGCGCTGGGCGCACGCGCCTGGTCGGCGGGTCTGGCCTAGGTCTTCTCGATTCGGAGGTCACCTCTGATGCCATTGCGAGCCAATCCGCGTGGATTCCTCGTCGCGCCCATGCGCCCTCCACGTTAGCGGGTCTCTTCTTCCGTCGTTTGGGACGACGGTGGTACATTGGCGTCGGTGCGCTCGCGGCCCTCGGCTTGTCGTTGGGGTTCGCCCCACAGCTCGGGGCGCTGGCTATCGTCGGATTCATGTCTGCGTGGAGCATCGTCGGCGCGGCGGTTGGGCGCGCCGCCTCCTTCGGCCGCGTCAGCGACGATGCCTGGCCCGACTGGGGCCTTCCCCTTATAGCTTCTGTAGGCACAGCATTCCTTGGTGCCGGTATCCTCCTCTTGGTGTGGAATCTTTCCGCCACCGCAGTGGCGCTCATCATCGCCGGCCTTAGCTGGGCATCGTTTAAGCGTTCCCGTCCGGCACGGGTAGACAGCATGTCCATGCTGGATAGCGGCGGCTTCGGCGTCTCCTTCTCCCCCGAGGTGCTGCACTACATTGCCCGCGGCGCCCTCGGTCTTGGCGTGGCGGCCCTTGCACTGGGGTATTAGCCGGTGCTAGTCTTTCGGGCATGAAGATTTTTTCCTAATTCGACGTCACACTTTTTACGCGACTTACTCGAAGGTGGATTTCTTCATGCCTATTTCTTTTTCTCATCTCACCGTCACCTGGCCCGACGGCACCCCTTGTTTCACGGACGTCACCGGTACGTTTTCCTCCCACTTCACGGGCTTGGTCGGAGCGAATGGCTCCGGAAAATCAACGCTAGCCAAGGTCCTTGCAGGCCTTATTGCCCCGAGTTCGGGAACGGTATCCGCGGGTTCAGTCAGCTATGTCGACCAGGATTTAGGCCTCCATACGTCTAGCACCATCGCCGATGTCTTTGGCGCGACCGAAGTCCTCAACGCCATTGCCCGCATTGAGGCTGGCGAATACTCGGAAGAGCTCGCCGCCGCTGTTGGTGAGCAGTGGGATTTAGCAGAACGCATCGAAGCTGCTCTCGACGCCGCGGGTATCCCCTTCCCGCTAGATCGCACTATCGGCACATTGTCTGGCGGTGAAGCCGTGACCGTGGCGCTGACCGCCGCTTTCTTCCACAAGCCGGATTTCCTGATCCTCGACGAGCCCACCAATAACCTGGACTCCGAATCTCGCAAACGCTTACTCGAGCTCATTCGCACCGCGCCGATGCCGGTTCTCGTCGTCTCACACGACCGCGAGCTCCTCGAGCACGCGGATAGCATCGCGGAGCTCTACCACGGAGCACTTCGCGAGTTCGAGGGAAACTACTCCTCCTACCGCGCAGCGATTGATGCCGAGCAAGATTCCGCGCAGGCCAAGGTACGAGAAACCAAGGCCGAACACCGCAAACAAATCCGCGAGCGCGCTGCCATGCAGACCCGCATCGCACGCGATGCCCGCCGCGGCAAGAACTTCGCTGCCTCGAAGCGCAAACCCGGCATGGCCATGGGCATGGACAAGAACCGTTCCGAACGCACGGCCGCTGGACGCTCTCAACAGGCCAACGATGCAGTGACTGCCGCCCAGTCGGCGCACGACAAGGCACAGCGCGCGCTTCGCGACGACACCCATGTCCACATCGACCTCCCCGGCACTGAGCTGCCCGCGGGCACCCGCGTGCTGGTGAGCGAACTGCTGAGTATTACTGGCCCCGAGCGTGTTCGCCTCGCCGGGCCCAACGGCAGCGGCAAGACCACCTTCCTCAACCGCGTCGCCCGCGGCGACGTCGAGTATGCGCTGCCCTGCGGATACATCCGCCAGCGCATCGTCTTGCCTCCGGAAAAGTCGGTGCTCGACATCGTGCGGGAGGCCAACCCCAACGCGGACCCGCAGTTCCTGCGCGACCAGCTGGCCCAAATGCTCTTTATCAACGACAAGATCCACCAACCCGTGGGACAGCTTTCTGGTGGCGAGCGCTTCCGCGTCGAAATAGCCCGCGTCCTACTCAGCGATCCAGCTCCGCGCTTTCTGCTTCTCGACGAACCAACCAACAACCTCGATATCCCCACCACCGACTGGCTGGTTGAGGTGCTCACGAGCTATCGCGGAGCATTCATCCTGGTCAGCCACGATGAGCACGTGTGCGAGCAGCTCAATCTCACAGCGACCGTTTCCATGGATGCCTACAACTCGCTCTGCGAAACGGAGTACCTTCTGCGTTCCCCTCGCAACGCACAACGTCTGTGTGACTCCATCGACAAGCTGAAGGCATCTGACAAAAGGCATCAGCCATAAGGAGGAACGGCGAACTAACTGACAAGCGCCTGCGCAGCGGCGCGGGCATCAGCAATGACGGCGGGCACGCCCACACCGCCTGCCCAGGCGCCGGTGGCGGCGATGCCGGGGACGTCGGCAAGCGAGTCGCGGACAGCAGCGAGCGTAGACAGGTACTTCTCGTCGTAGCGAGGGATGCCGCCGAACCAGCGCTGCGTGTAGATTTCTTCCACGCCGGCAGCACGCCCGTCGAAGCCCGTGATCTTCTGCAGGTCATCGAGGGCATAGTCCACCAGGTCGTCCTCTTCCGCACGGACGAGGGCATCGTCACCAAAGCGTCCGAAGGACGCACGCACGAGGAAGCCTTCGCGTTCACCCAGGTGCGGCCACTTGTTAGAAGAGAGTGTGAAGGCTTTAGCGCGCAGATCCGGTTCGTCGGAGGCGATGAGGATGCCGGTGGCGTCGGGAAGCGCGTTGCCCTCTGGGTCCGTGGCGGAAGCGAAGTTGAAACCGATGACCACAGAAGAGGCAAGCTGAATCGTGGATAGGTGCTCGGCAGCCTCAGGGGCCACAGCTTTAATGAGGCGTGCGGTCGTTGGAGCTGGGGTGGCAAAGAGCACGCGGTCGAAGGGTCCGATATCCCCCGGAGCACCCTTAACTTCAAAGCTATCGCCCTTGCGGGTGACACCAGAAATGAACGTATCGAGGTGAATCTGCGCGCCGGATTTCTCAGCCAAGGCTTCGTAGAGCTCGGCATAGCCGCCCTTGAACGTGCCAAAGACGGAGCCTTCAGCCGGGCTGCGGCCGGATTCGATTTGCTTAATCGCAGCAGACAACGTCACCGGGCCGTCCTCAGCCAGCGTGTCCAACGCAGCCGCCAGGTGCGGGAGGGTAGCACGCAGGCCTAGGTCATCGGCAACGCAGGAGTACACGCCGCCGAGGAGTGCGGACACCACGTGGTCGACGACGTCGTCACCGTACTGCTGGCGCACGAGCTTACCGACGGACACATCCCCACCAATTTCCCACTCAAACGGCTTCTCGTTGATGATGCGCTCATTGGTGGCGGCAGAGAAGAAGTCCTGCGGTTCGGAGGGAATGCCCATGACCCCGCCCTGCGGGAGGAAGTGCAGCTCGCCGCCGGTATAGACGCGCGGGCGCAGCTCGGCATTGGGCTCCACGATGGACTCGTGCAGGCCCAGCTCGGTAAAGAAATCGACGGCATCCTGTCGGCGGCGGACAAAGGCTTCCGCACCCATGTCAGTCGGCCCACCATTAAACGGCACGGTGTGCAGTTTTCCACCGATGCGGTCGGCTGCCTCAAAAACGTAGACTTCGTGGGAACGCAGCTCCCAGGCTGCGGTGAGTCCTGCTAGTCCAGCACCGATGATCGCGATCTTCATTTAGCCCTCCTCGTGGATGATGGCGACGGCGCGGGTGATGGCGTCGGCGTCGGTAGTCGGCAGAACCCCGTGGCCGAGGTTCCAGATGTGTCCCTTTATGTCGCCGCGAGCACGTGCGGTGTCGACTTCAGTTTTGATGGTACGCACGGCCTGGCGCACGGCGTCGTCGCCAGCAAAAAGCAGGGCCGGGTCGAGGTTGCCCTGCAGGATATCTGCGTTGACGCGGGCAGCGGCAGCATCCATACTCACGCGGTAGTCCACGCCCATGACCTCGGAACCGGCCCCCGACATCGCTCCGAGCAATTCGCCCGTGCCCACGCCGAAGTGGATACGCGGCACGCGGCCCTCCGCAGCCTTGAGGATCTGCGTGGAATACGGCAAGACGAACTCGCGGTAGTCGCGCTCATTGAGGTAGCCCGCCCACGAATCGAAGAGCTGCATGGCGTCAATGCCGGCATCGAGCTGTAGCTCCAAGAACGCGATGATGGTCGGCGTGAGGCGCTCCATGAGACGGTGCCAGGTGTCCGGGTCAGAGTGCATCAGCGCCTTGGTTCGCTCATGGTTCTTCGAGGGCCCACCTTCAATGAGGTAGCTAGCCAGGGTAAAAGGCGCGCCAACGAAACCGATAAGAGCCTGTTTGTCGGTGAGCTCATTCAGGATGATCTCGATGCCCTGGCGGACCTCGGGCACGTCGACGTCGAGAACCGGCAGGTTAGCCACGTCCTCCTTGGTGCGCACCGGGGCATCCATAACGGGGCCGCGACCAGGGACGATTTCTACGCCCACGCCCGCTGCCTTGAGCGGGACGACGATATCGCTGAAGAGAATGGCGCCATCAACGTCGTGGCGGCGCACCGGCTGCAGGGTAATCTCCGCCAGCAGCTCCGGCATGAGGCAGGAATCCAACATGCTGATTCCTTCGCGCACCTTGCGGTATTCCGGCAAGGAACGACCCGCCTGGCGCATGAACCAGACGGGCGGGCGGGACGGGGTACGGCCGGAAGCGGCCTCAATAAGCGGCGCGGCAGACAGACGAGACATACCGTCCATTATGAATCAAAAGTTGGAGCCGACGCTAATCACGACCGCTCAGCGCGGCGGGCCTTGATGAAGGCCGTGGACTCCGGGTGGAAGAGGAAGTAAATCCCTACCATGAGCACCAGAGGAACAATCAGCAACGCCATCCCGCCCACACCGGCGATGAGCGCAGCCACGCTGACGAACATGGCATAGACCGACACCGCCGTGATGATACGGCGAGCCCATACCCAGCCGCTAGCCAATTGCGCAGAGCAGGCCGCGATAACCACCGCGCTGACGATATGAGAGATGGCGGCAAAGCGGGTATTGAAGCGGATATAGTCCACCTGCTCCATGCTCAAGTCCGGGTTGTTGATCCGGGAATAGGAACCAAACAGGCCCACCATTCCAGCGGTAAGCATAAAGATCGCGCCGACTACGAAAATCCAGTAAGCAATGCGCAGCTGAGAGGGCCATGCGGAATAGTCCTGGTCGCCCTTCTTCTTTTTCCGGCGGGGGCTGCGGTTATAGTCCGCGGGGCCTGGGCGATCGGTCATGGGCGGTCGTCCTTTGAATTCTTCTTGTCGGTGTTCTTATCTTTGTCTTTATCGCGCTGCGCCTGGTTATCCAAGCGGCGTTGCTCTTCCATTTCCTTGCGCATCTGGCGCATCTGCTCCATCTCGCCGGTGTATTCCAGAACCTCTTCCTTGGTGGAGAAGATAAGGCCCATGATGGCGGCGACACCAACGAGAATCTGTACGGCGCCATCGATCACAAACAGCCAATCCGGCACGTTCGCCCCAGCTGGGCTACTGAAGAAGACGATGAGCACCCGGAAACCAAAATAGAGCGAGAAGGCAAACCAAAGGCGCCGACCAGTACCGGCGGCCTTAGTGTTGCTGTTGATCATCCACAGCATGATGCCCAGCAACACCACGATGGCCAGGGAAATCAGCGAGCTCAGCACCAGCGAGCCGTAGCCCACAATCTGGACGAAAGAATCCGTCATCTCCTGTCCGGAGCGCTCCGCGGCTGACTCCGCAGTGCTGCGGGCCTGAGCGAAAAGCTCATCTCGGTTGAGCAGCGTCAGAGTAATGCTCAGGACGAGGTGCACGGCTTCGAGTATCAGCGCAACGGTCCACACCTTGAGCATGAGGGAAACGGCTTCGGTGCGCTTGTGGTTCTTGGCGGCCTTGTCCTGCGACTTTTCAGACGGCGCGGTATTCGGGCTGAGCGTCACGACTCTCCTTGAAGCGGTCAGATTATGCGAGCAGGCGGGCAGCGTCCGTGGCGAAGTACGTCAGAATCTGATCCGCACCAGCGCGCTTGAACGCGGTCAAGGACTCCAGCATAACGGCCTCGCCGTCAATCCACCCGTTCTGGGAGGCCGCCTGAATCATCGCGTACTCACCGGACACCTGGTAAACAGCCACCGGAACGGAGGAACGCTCGACAGCACCGGCCAGCACATCGAGGTACGGCAGGCCCGGCTTCACCATGACGATGTCCGCGCCTTCTTCGATGTCGAGGTCCACTTCCAACATGGACTCGCGGTAATTGCGCGGATCCTGCTGGTATGTGCGGCGATCGCCCTCCAGGGACGAGCCCACAGCGTCGCGGAAAGGCCCAAAGAAGGCCGATGCATACTTGGCCGAGTAGGCCATGATGGCCACATCTTCATGGCCAGCGTCATCGAGAACGTCGCGGATGGCGGCTATCTGGCCATCCATCATTCCGGAGGGGCTGACCATGTGTGCGCCGGCGCGGGCCTGGGAGCGAGCCATGTCTTGGTAGAGCTCCACGGTTTCGTCGTTAAGCACGCGACCCTGGTCATCGAGCACACCGCAGTGCCCGTGAGAAGTGAATTCATCCAGGCAGGTATCCGCCATGACGATGAGGTCATCGCCGAATTCCCGGCGCAGCTCCGCAATAGCTACGTTGAGGATTCCCTGCGGGTCCCAGGCCACGGAGCCGGTCGCATCCTTGTCCTCCTCGCGCGGCACACCGAAAAGGTCAACGCAGGTCACACCCGCATCAAGAGCATCGTGTGCGGCGCGCTTGAGGGAATCCACGGTGTGTTGCTGCACGCCTGGCATGGACGGGATATCGCGGGGCGCATCCAGCCCGTCGACGACAAACATCGGAAGGATGAGGTCGGAAGGACGCAGCGACGTTTCCGCAACCAGGTTCCGGAGGGCCGGGGTCTGACGCAGACGACGGGGGCGGCGAACAATGCTCATGAGTAGGAACTCTCCTTCGAGCTTCGAGACAATCTATACCTTCCCCGACTCTAGTCGCCCCTACTAGGACCGCCCAGACGTGGTCGAGGCAGACTTCTTCCGAGAGCGGCGCTTCTTGCGCGGAGCAGGCAAATTGCCGGCAGCACGAAGGGCGGCGACGTGGTCTGCGAGGGCGTCGACAAGCATCGGCACATCGGCGATCTCCGGGACGACGTCTACACGCAGGCCCACCTCCTCGGCCGCAGCCTTGGTGGAGGGCCCAATGCACGCGATAATGGTGCGCGCATGCGGCTTGCCTGCGATGCCCACAAGGTTGCGCACCGTGGACGGCGAAGTAAAGGCCACAGCGTCGAAGCCACCGGACTTGATCATGTCACGGATTTCCGCCGCCGGCGGGGCCGCACGTACGGTGCGGTAGGCCACGACATCATCGACTTCCCAGCCCAAGTCCAACAGACCATCAACCAGCACATCACCAGCGATGTCGGCACGTGGCAGCAGCACGCGGCCCACCGCATCGATGTCCTCCACGTAGGTGGGGAAGACCTCTACGAGGCCTTCCGCGTTCTGCTTCGTGGGCTTCGGCATGACCTCCGGGATCATGCCTTTCGCACGAATGGCATCGGCAGTCTTCTGCCCCACCGCAGCAAGGTGCACGCCGGCGAAATCGCGGGCATCGAGTCCCAGCTCCGCAATCTTGTCCCACACCGCGCTCACCGCGTTGACAGAGGTGAAGACGATCCACTTGTAGCGGCCCTCCACGATGCCCTTAATAGCGCGGTCCATCTGCGCCGGGTTGCGCGGCGGCTCCACAGAAATAGTGGGCACCGACTGTGGGATAGCGCCGTGACCTGCCAGGCGAGCGCTCATCGCCGCCGCCTGCTCCTTCGTGCGCGGCACCAGCACGCGCCAGCCGTACAGGGAACGGTTTTCCCACCACGAGTACTTCGAGCGATCATCAAAGCTGCGGCCCAAGGTCACCACGAGCACGCCCGGCAACTCCGCATCGAGCTTGCCCAAAGTACCCAGAGTCGTCTCATGGGTACGCTGCAGGCGCGTCGTGCCATGCACGGTGACATATGCCTCGGTCTCGGCGGGCATACCGCGCTCCACCAGCTCGCGAGAAATCACCGGCAAGTCATCAGCAGTGGCCTGCAGAACGAGCGGCTGCGTCGCGGATGCCAACTCGTCCCAGTCAGCGCCTTCCGTAATATCGGCCTCGGTATACGTCGCGCCCAGAGCAATACCCGCAAAGGACGGCACCGTCGACGGCAGGGACATGCCCGGCACCACCTGAAACTCCATGCCGGCATTCGCCACGGCAGAAATCTCCGCCTTAATGGACTCACGGTTGAGCGGATTACCCGTGACGAGACGAATCACGTCGCGGCCCTCAGCGCGCTCAAGCGCTGCACGCAGTTGCTTGACGACGTCCCCCTCAGGTTCCTCAAACACCGCCGCCGTTGGCGGTGCTGGACGTGGCGGCTTACGACGAGCTCCTGCCTCCTTGGCAGCAGCGCAGATGCGCTCGTACTCTTCCTCAGCGGCGTCGAGAAGCTCTTGCGGCACCGGTACCTGCAGGGCGACCATCTCACGCACGCCGGAGGAAACTTCAGCATCCGTCACAGCGATAGCAGACGTTTCCAGAACCTCGCGGGCGCGGACAGTCAGCAGATCAGGGTTGCCAGGGCCGGCGCCGACGAAAACAACTTTGCCCACTTCAGCCTGGGTATCCGGCACGGCATTGCTCATAAGGTTCTTTTCTAGTTTGTGGATTCCGGGGGATTCCTGCGCCGCTCACCACGGCGGGAGAGTAAAGCCCACCCTTGAATTGCGGTTTAAGGGGGGCTGAATCATTGGCGTCAATGATTGTGTGCTAGATACACACTAAAGGAAAAGGTCCGAAACCAAAAATTAGTTAGCAAGCAGCTCCGCAGCTCCCTGCGCGAAGAGGTCCTCAGACACCGCGCGGCCCAGTGCCTGCGCATCCTCAGCCTTGCCTTGTGCCTGGGCAATGAGCTGGCGGGAACCATCAAGGGCAAAGACACCACCGCGTATGACGAGCTCTTCGCCTTCCCAATGGGAGGTCGCCGCGACTGGGGCGGTGCAGCCAGCCTCAAGCTCGGAAAGCACGGTGCGTTCGGCGCGGGTGGCGGCGGTAGCGGAGACGTCGGCAAGCAGTGCAATGGCCTGCGCAGCCTCCGTTCCCTTCACTGCCTCGATTGCGAGCGCTCCCTGCGCTGGGGCGGGCATGAAGAACTCCGGGTCGAAAACTTCGGTGGCGCGGTCGGCATAGCCCGCGCGCACAAGACCGGCGTAGGCCAAGAGCACGGCATCAAGCTCACCGCTGGTCACCTTGCCCATGCGGGTATCAATGTTGCCGCGCAGCGGACGAATGTCCAGGTCCGGGCGCAGTGCCCTGAGCTGGCTGATACGGCGCGGAGCAGAAGTTCCCACGCGCGCACCTTCCGGCAGCTCCTTCAGCGTGAGACCATCGCGGGCGATGAGCGCCTCGCGCATGTCCTGGCGCTGCGGGACGACGAGGTCAAAGCGGTCGTCGGCAGCCGTGGGCAGGTCCTTGAAAGAATGCACGGCAATCTCACACTCGCCATTCGCCACGGCTTCACGCAAGGCCTGCGTAAACACACCCACACCGATGCGCTCGACGGGCGCCATGTTGACATCACCCGGCGTGGTCACAATGTGCAGTTCGGCCTCGTAGCCAGCTTCTGTGAGCCAGTCCCGTACGTGACCCGCCTGCGTGGTGGCGAGCAGGGAACCTCGGGTACCGATCTTCAACATTTATGCGTCCTCTTCTTTATTCTTTTCTGCGGCTTTCATCTGCGTGGCATCCGGTAGCTCCGTCATGTCCACGGCCACGCCGCTGCCTTCGAGGTGCAACCCGAAGAGTTCCTGAAGTGCGGTTTCGTGGCTGACCGTACCGGAGCTGGCGGCCAGCTGCTTCGCGCGGACCGTGGGCTCATGGAGGAGTTTGTCCGCCACGCGTTTGAGCGCGCGGTTCACGTCCCCCATCTGGCGCTCATCCAGCTCTGGGTGCTTCTGCTCTAAACGTGCGATTTCGCACTGCACGAGGTTGGCGGCTCGCTGCCGCAGTGCCGACACCGCCGGTACGACATCACGCACGCGTTGGGCGGAGGCATAGGCCTCCAGTTCCTCGCTGACAATGCGCCGCGCCTGGACATGCGGGCTGGTGCCAGCAGCGATGTCGGTATCAGCGGCATCGAGGGATTTGCTCAGGCGCTCAATATTGACCAGATCAACCCCTTCGACCTCAGCCGTGGCATCATCGATATCGCGTGGCAGGGACAAGTCCACGAGCATCAGTTCACGGTTGGCAACGTGGTAGCGCTCAACGTCGGCAGCCGTAATAGTGAAATCTTGTGCACCGGTGGCGGAAATGGCCATGTCGACGCTTCGGAGTTCTTGAGCACGGTCGGCAAACTCGATGACATCCGCATACACACCCGCATCGTGCGCATGCTGGGCGACGCGCTGCGCACGCGCAAGCGTCCGGTTCGCAATGACCAGCTGCGCGCCAAGTCGACCCGCATGCGTAGCCGCGAGTGACGCCATTGCGCCCGCACCCAGGATGAGTACACGAGCACCATCCAGCCGCTCCCGCCCCATGCGGCTCAAAGCTTGGTCAAAAGCGAAGGACACCATGGACGCGCCGGCCTCATCGATGGCCGTCTCCGAATGCACGCGTTTGCCGGTGCGCAGTGCCGACTGCGCCAAGGCATGGATACGTGGACCAGCAGTGCCCTGTTCCGTGGCGGATTGGTAGGCGGCGCGAACTTGGCCAATAATTTGCTGCTCGCCTACCACCATCGAATCTAGCCCGGAGGTCACCGTCATGAGGTGCTCAGCAGCGGCATCGGCATAGCGAACGTACAGATATGTACGCAGCTCTTCCTCGTCCACCCCGGACACCTCGGCCACAGTGCGAACGACGTCTTGGACGCCCGTATGGAAGGAATTAGTAACCGTATAGACCTCCATGCGGTTACATGTGGAGATGATCATCGCCTCGGAGAGTGAATCCGCCTGAATCAGGGTCTGGCAGGCATTGTTTTGCACGGCGTCGTCCATGCTCAGCTTTTCCAGCAGCGCCACCGGCGCCGACTGATGCGACATGCCCACGACGAGCACACTCATGCACTACCCTCCAGTTCTTCATCATCCCTTTGGATGACACAAATCAACCAAAAGACTACTAGCCTCAAGCTCTTTTCTGAAACTCACCAGAACTGCCGGACATTAATCCGCCAACGCCTGCGCCAGCTCTTCATTGTCGACTTCCCAGCAGGAAAACTCTTCGCCGTCGATGACGACGACGGGCACGCGATCACCATATTCCATGGCCAGCTCGGGGTCCTCATCCACCACACGCACGATAAGCTCGTCCCCCGCCTGCTGAACCACAGGGGTGATTTGTTCGCGCACGCGCTCACACGACCCGCACGTGGTGCGCACCATGAGCTCAACAGTGTGAGACATAAAAAGGGGCTCCTTAGTGAGACTCAAAACTTTTCGCGGTTTACTATGGACACGTTAGCCTGCCCACCCGTTGAAAGCTGAACGCGTGCCCCTCCCCCTTCCACCCGGTATGCCCGACTCCCCCCGCGAGTTCCTTGCCAACTGGACCGCGAGTAGGGGTAACCTCCGCAATTTCTTGGAGCAGCAGGCTTTTGCCCCGCTCGGTGAAGAGCACCAGCGTGCGGCAGGTGAGGCGTCGGCAGCCGCGGCGGTGGAACAGCTCTTCGGCATCGACCTAGATTCCTTTTCCTCCGGCGTGGATTCTGTCCAAGGATCCTTCGAGTCCGCAGGCTCGCGCTCCATCACGCAGCCGGACCCCGACATCCCCCAAGACCTTGGCGCCGCGGCCTTCTTCGATGTGGACAACACGCTGGTGCAGGGCTCCTCATTGGTCTCCTTCGCCTTGGGTCTGGCACGACGACGCTACTTTTCGCTCTCTGAAATCCTGCCTATCGCGTGGAAGCAGCTGAAGTTTCGGGTCTCCGGTTCAGAAAACTCCGAGGACGTAGCGGCCGGGCGCGTGCAGGCCCTCGAGTTTGTTAAGGGCCGCTCGGTCGCGGAGATGGTTGCGCTGTGTGAAGAAATCGTGGACCAGTCGATGGCCGAAAAGGCCTACCCCGGAACAAAGCAACTGGCACAGATGCATCTGGACGCCGGCCAACAGGTCTGGCTCGTCACCGCTACCCCGGTTCAGCTGGCGCAGATTTTGGCGCAGCGTTTCGGATTTACGGGCGCCCTCGGCACCGTGGCGGAAGTCAAGGACGGCCGCTTCACCGGACGCCTCGTGGGCGATATCCTCCACGGTCCCGGCAAGATGCATGCGGTAGCCGCCTTGGCCACGCTGGAGAATCTCGACTTGGAACGCTGCACGGCTTACTCCGACAGCGCCAACGACGTCCCTATGCTCTCCATGGTGGGCACGCCGGTTGCCATCAACCCCGATTCAAAGTTGCGCGATATTGCGGAAGAGAAAGGCTGGCTCATCCGTGATTACCGTTCCGTCCGCAAAGCCGTGCGCACCTACGGCATCCCGGCACTCGTCACTGCGCTGTTCTCCTATGGCGGCTGGCGCATTGCCCATCGCCACTAGCTGCTCTGCTGTGCCTTCGTGCGCAGCATATCCATGCACATCACCGCACCGATGAGACCTGCATGCCGTTGTGGGTCTAGCCCTGCCGCGATGCTGAGACGGTAGGTATTCTTCCCTGAAAGGAAGTTGCCGACGCCCGCCCACTCGTTGGTCACCTGCGCCAGCGGCTGCCCCTGACTGCTAATGGTGATATTCCAATCCCAAATATCGCCCGTAATCTCAATCTCCGGGAAGCCCTCCATCTCCATGGTCAGGCGCGTCTTAAACATGGCGAACCGCTTGGTCACCACCGCCATGGGGTGCTCGATACCCGGCAAGTACACCTCATAGGTATCCCGCACGAAGTTCGGCGGATCCTTGATCAGCATAAGCGGCTGCTGCGGGTTGCCCTGATCGTCCGTGAAGGCCACCTCCAAGCTGCGGGAGGAGTTGAAGAACATGTCCTTCAGGCTTCCGGACTGCACAATCGTGCCGACGGGCACGCCCTGCTCATCCGCGATAAGAAATTGATCCTGCAGGAAAGACTTCGTCTGCGAGATAACGAGGGTGTCGAGCGTCAAAATTCGGGGCAACATAGTTCGCCATCATACGCACGTGCGCAGGGCGATGGGCACTCACGGATAGCACTCCCCACTCTTCCGAAAATATAGACTTAATACCACTCTCCAAAACTGCCATAATTGCAGGTAGAAATAGATGTCCGAGGCGTATTATAGGCTTCTCTTAGAACGTTCGTTCGTATCCACTTTAAAGCCTATATTCTTCAAGAATCCGGAGAAGTTACCGTGACAACCACTACTACTACCGCCTACTTTTCCCACATGAACCCGGACTGCGCCCTCGCTATGGAGCGCAGTGCTGCGCGCCGCGCCGATTATCGCTCCTGGAAAGCTGCCATGCCGCCGCTCGATGAGGATTTCGATGTGGCGTGCCAGAGGCTCGTCGCCAAGCTCGGGCTCGGCCCACACACCATCACCGAATGTTGCCTCGCCGTGCACCGGCTTAATGGGCTTCCGCAGGTCAAAGCGATGCAGGAAGACCTCTTCCTGCTCGATATGCGCGCCCTCATCGCCATCGACTTCACCTTGACCAAACTGGGTGAAATACCCCAGGAGACGCTCGCGCTTATCGACGCCTCCTTGGCCGACTACTTCATCCCCACCGCCCCCAACCAGACTTTTCCTACGCCTCCACAGATTGGCCGCAAAGTGCGCGATATCTGCAAAAGCATCGATAAAACGATTTCTTTCCGCGATACGCGGAAGAAGGATTCCTACTCCATGACGGACAATGGTGAGCGCGCCAACCTGGAGCTCAACACGGATAGCGCCACGGGCATCATCCTGGACAAATACATCAAGGAGGCCGCGAAAGAGAACGGGGTCTCCACAGCTGATGCCCTAAAGAAGCTCATCGCCGGCAGCATCACACCGCCGTCGACGGTCATTTTGCACACGTATCAGGCCACCGATATTGAGAACGCGCCAACACTCGTGCAAGGCTATGGCTGGACGTCTCAAGAGATGCCCACGACCCGCACTCGTGACTTGTCCTCGGAGCCGGAAGCCTCAGATAGCTATGTTGCCTCGGAGCTCATCCGCAAATACGTCGAGGGGCGCGACGGCACATGCCGTGCTCTTGGCTGCAACCGGCCGGCCCACCTGTGCCAGATGGACCACCGCGTCAACTACGCCGACGGCGGCCCCACTCACCCGAGCAATCTCGCCTCACTCTGCCAGCACCATCACAACATGAAGACCGATGGCCGCGCGCATTACATCATGGACCCCATCACCGGGGATATCGTATGGCTTTTCGAGGACGGAACCTGGGCCATGACGGAGCCCACCGGCCCGCTGGCGAACAAGACCAAGCGCTGGGCCCAAACCGTGGCCCAGAAGATCACTGCCATCCGTCAGCGCGCTCACGAACAAGCACAGGCGCTCAAGAAGGAACTAGCGCCGAAGCAGCCGCCAAGGCTGCGGCGGAAGCCCAAGCTCCCAGCACTCCCCCAGAGGATATCCCGTTCTAAACCTCGCCGTCGTCTAGCTCGACGGCGCCCACCCGGCAGCCACTACAGAAAGGACCCCATCCCATGACCCCTCCGTCGTCTGAGACGACGAGAAGCCCAGATAGCAGAAACTCCCCGGCACAATCACGAAGGACTATGCGGGGAGCTACGAGCCAAGCTTTACTTGCCCAGCTTGCGACGCTGAACGCGGGTGCGGCGCAGCATCTTGCGGTGCTTCTTCTTGGACATGCGCTTGCGGCGCTTCTTGATGACAGAACCCATAACAGGTTTCCTCACTTTCGGTATCAGTACGTACGTAAACCGGCCGGCGACGCTTGGAATGAAACCGCACGGTGCACTCGATGCGGCCCCGCAAAACGGGGAGACACAGGCGTACCAATGCCGACACGAATGCCCACCATCTTACCTAGCGCTCTTCCCAGCACCAAAACTAAGGGCAGCGCCCACCGCCATGGACCGTAGGAGTCCACAGGGGTGGGCGCTGTCAGAGAGAGATGAACGCTAGGCTCCGTACACGGATGCCTCAAGGTATTCCTTGACGGCGGATTCATGAACGCGGAACGAACGTCCCACGCGCACTGCCGGCATGTCACCTGCGTGAACCAACCTGTACACCGTCATCTTGGAGACACGCATGATCTCCGCAACTTCGGCGATGGTCAGGAAAGTTCCCTTATCTTCATTCGTCATAGTTTATTTAACCCTTCAGCACGTGACGCGCTGTAGGCTTCCCCTCCCACAGGACTATCACGCACGCGCTCCTGCAAGCTTAGCGTGAAACCTGTGACTAATGCGACCCAAGTGCCAATTTTTTCCACATTCGCACCGTTGTTCCCCAGAAACTCGCCGCACAACAATCGTCACACCATTCCCATGGAAGGAGGGGAAATCTAGGCTAGCTCCTGCGCACGCTGGGCACATGCCTCCGCTGCGCGGAAGAAAGCACCCCGAATACCGGACTCTTCAAGCTCGCGGAGGGCCGCCGCAGTGGTTCCCCCCGGGGAGGTCACCCCCGCGCGAAGAGCAACGGGATCCTTCCCAGATTCCGTCATCATGGTGCCTGCGCCCTGGGCGGTGCGGGTGGCCAGCTTTTCGGCGACGTCACGGGTAAGGCCGAGCTGCACGCCGGCGTCGATAAGCGCCTCTGTGACAAGGAAGTAGTAGGCAGGCGCGGAGCCAGCCAGGGCGGTCGCGGCGTCGATGTGCTTCTCGTCGATGACAGCGACCTCACCGACGGCTTCAAGCAGCTTGACCACACCCCCGAGCTGCTCTTCACTCACGTGCTGACCGCCCGCACACGTGCACATGCCCTTGCCGACAAGCATGGGGGTGTTGGGCATCACGCGGACGACCGGCACGCCGTCGCCAGCGGCCTTCTCGAGAGTGTCGAGGGTCAAGCCCGCAGCCATGGACACCACGACGGCGTCCTGGGAAATATCGAGACCGTCGAGCAACTCGACGATGGCATAGGGCTTCACACACGCGAAGATGTACTCGGCACCTTCGATGGCTTGCGCGTTATCACTGGTGACGGTCACTCCATAGGTGCCGTGCAGTTCCTCGCCGCGCTCTGAACGGCGGTTGGTCACCACGATGTCCGCAGCGTCGTAGCCTGCGCTCACCAGCCCGGAAACTAGGGCCTCGCCGATTTGTCCTCCACCAAGTACTGCAATTTTAGTCATGATCCCAGGGTGCCAGAAACCCTGGGTCACGGCTACATCACAACGAGCAGCGGGCCGAAGGTAAGCACGAGGCCTGCTACGGCCGCGAGGAACATGGACAGGCCATCACGGCTGGTGCGCAGAGCGTGGACGATACCGACGATGACGCCGGTAACGACAACGCCGAGCACCACGACGACGAGGCGGTCGAAACGGTCCCAGAGGATTTCGAAGCCCTTGAACACGATGGCGCCCAGCACGATGCCCACGAGGGCGAGCACGACGACGGCGAAGGGGTTGAGCTTCTCTTCCTCGTAGTCCTCGTCATACTCGTCGTATTCTTCGACGTCATGGTCGACGGCCTCGAGTTCGCCCGTGGTCGTGGTTTCGTCCTCAACCTTTTCTTCGACCTTGTCCTCAGACTTCTTCTCAGGTGCGTCCTTGACGCGCTGAATGACGCGGGTGTCCTCGGTGGAGGGCTGGGAGCGTTTAGGCTCAGAATCGGTCTTGTCCGGCCGCTCCACGCGTACGGCATCTGCCTGCGGCTCGGGTTCAGTCTTCTCGGCGTCCTTCTGCGGAGCAGGAATGACTGGCGCAGTCTCATCGATAGAGACGTTGGAGTGCTTCGCTTCGGCCGGGGTTGCCTTCACCTTCTCGAGGTTGCCGGTCAGCTCCGCGACGGAGATGCCGCCTTCCTCAAGGCTGCGGCGACGGCGGCGCGAACTCTTCTCTCCACCGGAGCGATCCTTCTGGTTGCGGGCCAGCAGCTCCGCAACTGTCAACTGTTTCTCGTCAGCCACGTTTCTTTCCTATTCCAGTCCCTTATCGGTACGGCGCAAAATGACACCTTCACGGAGAGCCCAGGGGCAGATCTCCAGCTTCTCGATTCCCAGGGCACGCATGCTCGCCTCGGCCACAAGAGCGCCCGCGACGATTTGGTGCGATCGGGTAGAACTTACACCCTCAAGGTCTGCCCTGTCAGCTGCAGTCATGCGAGAGATGAAAGAAATGAGCTGACGCAGACCCGGTGCGGTGAGGGTGCGCTTCACATATGGACCCGCCGACGACGGCGCAGCACCGGTAAGTCGGGCCAGCGTACGGAAGGTTTTTGAGGTTCCAACACCCAAGCCAGAGGGGCCCAGGGCGCGCATCTGATCAGCAACGCTGACCAACTCCGCATCAATATAGTCACGGAGGAGGTTCACCTTGGATTTTTCCGGCGGATCGGTGTCGAACCAATTGTGAGTCAGACGGCCAGCACCAAGGTCGAGGGAGAAAGCCAGCTCTGGATGCTCGTCGGTACCGGTGGACAGCTCAAGGGAACCACCGCCGATGTCAAGGTTGGTGATGCGACCCGCGGACCAGCCATACCAGCGGCGCACTGCCAAGAAGGTCAGGCGGGCTTCTTCTTCACCAGAAAGAATTTCTAGGCGGACGCCGGTGTTCTTTTCCACTTCATCGAGAACCTCAGCCGAGTTCGCAGCTGAACGCACCGCAGAGGTGGCAAAAGCCATAAGCTCATCGCACCCCAGCTTCTGGCTCAGCTCATTGGCTTCACCCACAGCAGAAATAAGCTTTTTCAAGCCCTTCTCGTGGATGTTGCCCTTTTTGTCGAGCTGTTCCACTAGACGCAGGGGCGTCTTCCAGTCGCTCATCGGGGTGGGCCGGCCACCGGTTGCGGCATCGACCGCAACGAGGTGGACGGTATTACTTCCGACGTCTAATACACCTAATCGCACACCCCCACAGTAGTAGGTCTACCGTGGGTAGGTGTGAATCGCCCGAAATCAAACGAGGTTTACCTGGGTTTTCCCACCTCCTCCCCCGCCGCCAAGTCCATCCTTGCAGGCCGCGAAAAGGCCCCTGACTTCCCACGAGAGTGGTTTGAGTTCACCGATCCCAAGGACCCCTTGCACGTCTACTCGATCGATCTCACGTGGCTCGAGTCGCATTACGAGTGCCAGTTTGGGACCGAGAGGTGCCACGGCATCGATAAGCAACAGCGCGACGTTGGGTGCTGTGTGCATGGCGCCTACATGGCCGATGAAATCGACCGCGACCAGCTTGCCGACGCCGTGGCGCGCATGCCCGCACGTTTCTGGCAGCACCGCCCAGAGGACGTCGACGAGTACCTCAAAAACGGTCAGCCCGAAGAACTGGAACCGTGGTTGGAATGGGATGAGCTCGACGGTGACGATGGCGAACCCGAGCCGGCGTTGAAGACGCCGCTTGTCGACGGCGCCTGTATCTTCGCCAACCGCGAAGGCTGGCCCACGGGCCCTGGCTGCGCCATCCATCAGTGGGCGCTCGACGCGGGTGAGGAGCTCACCGTGGTCAAACCTGAAGTGTGCTGGCAGGTGCCAATTCGCCGCCACGAGGATTACGAGGGGCGCCCTGATGGCGAGGAGATTCTGCGCACCACCATCGGCGAATATGACCGCCGCGGGTGGGGCAATGGCGGCGAAGATTTTGATTGGTGGTGCTCAGCAGCCCCGTCCTGCCACACGGCACAGGAACCGCTGTGGAAGTCTCAAAAGACTGAGCTCATCGCGCTGTTAGGCGAAGACTGCTATGAGATTCTGGCCCGGCACTGCGAAGCGCGGGCACGCTCCGGGGTAGAGTTTCCGCGCCACCCGGCGGATCCTCGAGCTTAGGCCTCGAACTTGTAGCCCAAGCCGCGCACGGTGACGAGGTGCTTCGGGTGGGACGGTTCCGACTCAATCTTGGAGCGGAGGCGCTTGACGTGAACGTCGAGCGTCTTGGTGTCACCGACGTAATCTGCGCCCCAAATGCGGTCAATGAGCTGACCGCGGGTAAGCACACGGCCAGCATTGCGCAGGAGGTACTCAAGGAGATCGAACTCTTTGAGCGGCATCGACACCGGTTGTCCGGCAACTAGCACGGTGTGGCGTTCCACGTCCATGCGCACGCGGCCGCCCTCCAGAATCTGGTTGTGCGGCTCCTCTTCGCCGCCTTCCGAGGACACCTCGTGGCCGCGGCGCAGCACCGCACGGATACGGGCGATGAGCTCGCGGGAGGAATAAGGCTTGGTCACGTAATCGTCGGCGCCGAGCTCAAGGCCAACCACCTTGTCGATTTCCGAGTCACGCGCGGTGACCATAATGACCGGCACAGAGGAGGTAGCGCGCAGCTGCTTGCACACGTCCGTGCCAGACATGCCCGGCAACATCAGATCCAGCAAGACGATGTCCACGGTGTTGGCTGCGAACTGTTCCAAGGCACTGGGCCCGTCGGGGGCTAGGAGAACATCGAAACCTTCTTTGCGAAGGAGGAATGCAAGGGGATCTGCAAGCGACTCTTCATCTTCAACGATGAGGATGGTGGTCATTGCGATTTATCCTTTCGACGAGCGGCTACGCGCGCAACTGCACGCTGCAGGCCAGGAGCGGCGGAGCTGACGGCCCCGTCTTCTTTATTATCCTTATTATCTACAGTATCCGCTGGCTTTTCTTCGGTGTAGATAGGGAGCTCGATTGTGAACGTCGAGCCAGTTCCCGGCCGGGACCACAGCTTGATATTGCCGCCATGGTTGGCCACGACGTGCTTAACAATGGCCAGGCCCAGTCCAGTTCCACCGGTTTGGCGGGAGCGCGCCTTATCCACGCGGAAGAAGCGCTCAAATACGCGCTCCTGGTCTTCTGGGGCGATGCCTATGCCACGGTCGGTGACGCGGACAAGGACAACGTTTCCACTGACCACTTTTTGGGTAACCGACACCGGCATCTCATCTGGTGAGTAGTGGATAGCGTTGGAAATGAGGTTCGAAATAGCGGTAACCAACAGGGATTTATCGCCCATTACCTGCACACCGACGGATTCGCCGCGGGTGAGCTGGTTATTGTGTGCGTCGGCAGCCAGCTGGTTGCGTGTCATGGCCTCGTCGACGATCTCATCGAGGTCAACCGGCTCCATCTCCGGGAGGGCTTCCGCACCCTGCAGCTTGGACAAAGAGATGAGCTCGTTGACCATATCCGCCATTCGGGCAGCTTCCTTCTGAACCTTGCTACCGAAGTACTCCACGTGTTCGGGGTCCCCGGTGTCTTGCAGGAGGGCCTCTGCCAGCAATGCGATGCCGCCGACGGGTGTCTTGAGCTCGTGGGACACGTTAGCCACAAAGTCACGGCGAGCGGATTCCATGCGGACAGATTCGGACTCGTCGGTGCCGTAGACGATGATGAAGCGGTCGTCGTTAAGCGTCAGCGGTTTGACTACCGCACGCACCTGGGTAACACGGTTGCCGGTGCGGCGCTTGGGGATGGACAAATCCAGAGTGCGGGTCTCCTTATCCTCGAAGACCTCCTGCGCCACGGACCAAATGTCCGGGTTCACGGCACGATCGTGGACCATCGACATCTCGTGTGCGGCCGGGTTGGAAAAGATGACTTCTTTAGTGCGTGAGAGCACCGTCATGCCGGATGGCGATCCACCCACCGCCAGGTGGAGAACTTGGCTCACGCTGGTGACTTGATTGGAGTCAGCGTCGCGGGCGCGGCGGCGCTCCAGTCTTTCGCGGATACGCGTGACAACCGGTATAGCAAGGCCGCAGGCCACCACACCGGCGAGGAAAGCGAGTACAAATTCCACGATGATTCACACCTCAAAAGAAATCCCCACGGAGTATAGACTCCCTGGGGATTATGCGCAGTGCGCGAGGGCGGAGTTACTTCTTGGCGCCCTGTGCAGCAACGGCGGCGGCGCCAGCAGCGGCTGCTTCCGGGTCGAGGTAGGTGCCGCCCGGGTTCACCACGGAGCCGTCCTCAGCAATCTCGTAGACCAGCGGGATGCCCGTCGGAATGTTGAGGCCAGCAATCTCCTCATCGGAGATCTGATCCAGGTGCTTGACCAGCGCACGCAGGGAGTTACCGTGTGCAGCGATGAGAACGGTCTCGCCCTTCTTGGCGCGCGGGAGGATCTCCTCCTCGAAGTAAGGAACGAAGCGCTCGACGACGTCCTTCAGGCACTCAGTACGCGGAACCTGATCCAGGTTGGCGTAGCGCGGGTCTCCAGCCTGGGAGTACTCAGCACCATCTTCGAGCTCCGGCGGCGGGGTGCCGTAGGAGCGGCGCCATGCCATAAACTGCTCCTCACCGTACTTGTCCTTGGTCTCTGCCTTGTTAAGACCCTGCAGCGCGCCGTAGTGACGCTCGTTGAGGCGCCAGTCACGCACGACCGGGATCCAGTGGCGGTCAGCCGCGTTGAGGGCGATGTTGGCGGTGCGGATAGCACGGCGTAAAAGGGAGGTGTACACAACCTCCGGCAGGATTCCCTGCTCCTTGAGTAGCTCGCCGCCGCGCTTGGCCTCGCCCTCACCCTTGGCGGTGAGGTTGACGTCTACCCAACCGGTAAATTGGTTGGACTCGTTCCATTCGGACTGTCCATGTCGAAGAAGAATCAGCTTTCCGTTACTCATAAACACCAGCATGCCACGTTTTTCGGCAGCGCGTCAGGTGGTTTTAATATCCGATTGCCCGGCGCGCATGACAGTCCGGAATCTCGATACTCATGGCATCGGCGTAGATGTTTTCGAGCTGCGTTGCGGCGGCCGCCCAGCTGAACTGCTGGGCATGATCGACGGCGGCTTCGCCCATGGCGATGCGGCGGGGGTCGTCGTCAAGCAACTGCTCCAGCGCGTCGGCCCAGTCCTCCGCCCCGTGGGAGTGCACGAGCAAACCCGTATCCCCGTCCGCCACGGCAATGGGCAGACCGCCGACGGCCGCGGCGACAACGGGTGTGCCCGATGCTTGCGCCTCCATGGCCACGAGGCCGAACGACTCGTTATAGCTCGGCACCGCCACTATATCCGCCGCCTGATAAATAGCCACTAGCTCCTGCGACGGGCGCGGGTTGAGGAAGCGCACAACGCGTTCCACGCCCAGTTCACGGGCCAGGTTGTGATAGGTGTCTGGGGAGGAATTCGCACCGGAGGCACCTCCGCAAATAATGACGCGCAGCCGGCGATCCGGATCGCGCTCCATCAGCTCCGCCGAGGCGCGGATGAGCACCTCTGGCCCCTTGAACTTCTGCAGGCGGCCAACGAAAGCCACGACCTTCGTGTGCAACGGAATACCCAGCTGGCGGCGAGCGCGCTCCGTCATGCGGTCAGTGCCCGGGGTGAAGAGCTCCGTGTCTGCACCGGGTGATACGACGACGATGTTTTCTGGTGACGCATCGTAGTGCTCCACCAAGTCGCGCGTCTCCTGCGCCGTGTTAACCACGAGGATGTCGGCGTTGTCCACCAGCTGCTGTTCACAGATGCGGCGTGCTTCGGTCTCCGGGGTGTCATCCAGCGTGCGGTGCACGTTTTTGACCGCGGCCAAGGTGTGTGCGGTATGCACCAACGGTACGTCCCACAAGTCTCGCAGCAACCAACCCACCTGCCCAGACAGCCAATAGTGGGAATGGATAACGTCATAATCCACGTTGAAGCAGCGCGCGAAGTTAAAAATGCCGCCGGTAAACGCCGCGAGCTGCGTAGGCAGCTCCTCTTTACTTAGTCCCTCGTACGGGCCAGCAACAATATTGATGACGCGCAGGCGCTCCTCGACGTCCACCACTTCCCCCTGACTCGGGCGCGTGGCGCGAGTAAAAACATCCACGGTGACGCCTAGGCGCGCAAGCTGACAGGCGGTATTGAGCACGTACACATTCATGCCACCAGCATCACCGGAACCGGGCTGCTCAAGGGGTGAAGTATGCATGGAGATCATCGCGATGCGCATAGTCACCCAGTGTATCCGGAAAGGAGCCACGTTATACTGGCTCCCAACTTCAGAGACGTGACCGAAAGGTGTAGAGATGTCGGCATTCGAGTCCAAGGCGTGGCTCCAGCACTATCCAGAATGGACCCCACACAGCTTGGAATACGGGGACACCACGCTTCTCGACGTCTACGACAACAACCTCGCCCTGCACCCCGACAAGTCCGCAACCTACTTCTTCGGCCGCACACAAACCTACGCGGAGCTGGACAAGCAGGTGCGCCGCGCAGCTGCCGGTCTGCGCGCCTTCGGCGTTCGCCCGGGCGACCGCGTCGCCATCGTGGCTCCGAACTGCCCCCAGTTCATCGCTTCTTTCTGGGCCGTGCTGAAGTTGGGCGCTATCGCTGTTCTCCACAACCCGCTGTACACCGCCCACGAGCTCGAGGGACTCTTCCAGAACCACGGCGCGCGCATCGCCATCGCGTGGGATAAGACGGCCTCCACCTTGGAAAAGCTGCGCGCCACGACGAGCCTGGAGACTGTCGTCTCCATCAACATGGTCAACGCCATGCCGACGCCGCAGCGCTTGGCCCTGCGCCTGCCCATTCCCCCACTGAAGTCCAAGCGCGATCAGCTCACCGCCCCAGCCCCGAACACTGTGCCGTGGGAGTCCCTCGTGGGCAATGCCATCGGCGGCGATGGTTCCGACGTTCTCTCCCCGGAGGAGGTCACCAAGGACACCACCGCGATCATCCTCTACACCTCGGGTACGACAGGTAAGCCTAAGGGCGCGGAGCTTACACACGGCAACCTCTTCTCCAACATTCTCATGGGCAAGCATTGGGTACCGGGCTTGGGCGATTCTCCGGAGCGCATGCTCGCTGCCCTGCCGTTCTTCCACGCCTACGGCCTAACGATGAATGTCACCTTGGCGCCGCTTATCGCCAGTGAGCTCGTCCTTCTGCCGAGCCCGCAGATGCCGCTCATTATGGACCTCATGAAGAAGCACACGCCGACCTGGGTCCCGGGCGTGCCAACGCTGTACGAGCGCATCGTGGCCAAGGCAGAGGAAGATGGAGTGTCCCTCGACGGCGTCCGCGCGGCGTTCTCCGGCGCATCTACCCTGCCGGTCAACACCGTGGAGAAGTGGGAGAAATACACCGGCGGCATGCTGGTGGAGGGCTACGGCCTCACGGAGTGTTCGCCCATCATCGTGGGTAACCCCATGAGCTCCGACCGCCGCCCCGGCTACGTGGGCATCCCCTTCCCCGATACCGAAATCCGCATTGCCAACCCGGAAAACCTCGATGAGACCATGCCGGACGGAGAAGAGGGCGAGGTCCTGGCCCGCGGCCCGCAGGTATTCAAGCGCTACTTCAACGATGAGGAAGCCACCCAGAATGCTTTCCACGGTGACTGGTTCCGCACCGGCGATATGGGTGTCATGGAAGAAGATGGCTTCATTCGCCTGGTCAGCCGCATCAAGGAAATCATCATTACCGGCGGCTTCAACGTCTACCCGGGTGAGGTTGAGGAGGTTCTGACCTCCCACCCAGACGTCGACGAGGCAGCGGTTGTGGGTCGCCCGCGCTCGGA
Source organism: Corynebacterium sp. MSK218 (assembly GCF_030232655.1). Lineage (NCBI taxonomy): Bacteria > Bacillati > Actinomycetota > Actinomycetes > Mycobacteriales > Corynebacteriaceae > Corynebacterium > Corynebacterium sp. MSK218. The sequence goes on along the minus strand of NZ_JASPGN010000001.1, from coordinate 56,472 downwards.
TGGCTCGGAAGACGTCGTGGCTTGTGTCATTTTGGCCGACGGTGCTGCCATGGATCCGGAAGGTCTCAAGGATTACTGCCGTGAGCGCCTGACACGCTACAAGGTTCCGCGCACCTTCTACCACTTCGAGCAGCTCGCCACGGACCAGCTGGGCAAGATTCGCCGCCGCGAGGTGCAGGAGGATCTGCTCAAGCGCCTCAAGGCTGAGAAGTAGCTGGTTTCAACCGCCCTGAACTCTTCAGACCGCCCTAACTCTGAAAAGTCGCGCCGAAAAGGCTGGCGGTTTCAAGTGGTGGATGCATCACTTGAAACCGCCCACTGTTTACGGACTCCGGTGCCGAAAAAAGTAGCCCGCGAACTCACAACACGCGGATTAAACGTGGAGTGCAACGTCCGCATTGGCCGCTACTACTGGGATATCGTGCTGCCTGACCTGAAGGTCGCGGTGGAAATCAACAGCTTTGAATACCACTCGGCAGGTCAGGAGTGGATTCGGGATCACTGGAAGAATAACGAGGCCATCCTCCTAGGCTGGTGCACCTTGCGCTACACCGGTCACTGTGTGGCCCATCATCTCAACTATGTCATCGACCAGATCACTCTCGCTGCCGAGCCCGACTTTGATAAACGCTATTACTCATGGGTTGGCTACTGGCATAAGGGAGCACAACCACCACCGTTAAAGCCCTGGGAGCAACCCGGCTACGAGCACTGGGCACCACTGCCCGCCTCCCCGCATGACGGGCAAGAAAGGCCCACAGCTTAAGCGACTATTCAACCGTTTCAACGGCTCCCAGCGCAGCTCCTTTCGTTACGCGTAGTAACTTTGCAAAGTTTTGCGAGACGACGGTCACACATTAGCTATACTGTTCCACACGTAACATATTTGACCACCTAAGGAGTTCTCGCTCATGACCGAAGCCCCTGCGAAAGCGCCCTCTGCCTACGAGACCAAGGCATGGCTGCAGTACTACCCCGAGTGGACCAAACCCCACTTGGACTACGGCGACAAGACCCTCTTGGACTCCTACCAAGAAACCGTCGAGGCCTACGGTGATAGGCCAGCCACCTGGTTCTTCGGCAGCCAGATGACGTACCGCGAGCTCGATACCCACGTGCGCGCCGCCGCCGCAGGATTAAAGGCCTTCGGAATCCGCCCCGGTGACCGCGTAGCAGTCGCCCTTCCCAATTGCCCTCAGCACGTGGCGGTGTTCTACGCCATCCTGAAGCTGGGAGCGACCGTCGTGGAGCACAACCCGCTCTACACCGCTCCGGAGCTGGAGCCGCTCTTCAACGACCACGCCGCGCGCGTGGCGGTGGTCTGGGACAAGGCGAGCCCGACCTTCGAGAAGCTGCGCGACTCTACCCCACTGGAGACCATCGTCACGGTCAACATGATTGAAGCGATGCCGCGCCGCAAGCAAGCGCTCCTACGCCTGCCCATCCCCTTCATTAAAGACAAGCGCGAAGAACTCTCCGTCCCGGCCCCCAATACCGTGCCGTGGAGCGTCCTCACTGGCCGCGCCATCGGCGGACACGGTCACAAGCTGAAAGACGCAAAGGTCGAACACAACGACACTGCACTCATTCTCTACACCTCCGGCACCACGGGAACCCCGAAGGGCGCGGAGCTGACCCACTCCAACCTGTACTGCAACATGAAGATGGCGGAGTCCTGGGTTCCGGAACTGGGAGATAAAGCCGAACGAATGCTGGCAGCCCTGCCGCTCTTCCACGTCTACGGCCTCACCCTTATCGCGGCCCTCGGCGTGCACATCGGTGGCGAGCTCGTCCTGACGCCGGCCCCGAAGATTCCGCTCCTGTTGGACATCATGAAGAAGCGCCGCCCCACCTGGATGCCGGGCGTGCCCACGATCTACGCCAAGGTCATGGAGGCAGCCAAGGAACAGGGCATCGACCTGCACGGCATTGAAAACAGCCTTTCCGGCGCGGCCGCCTTGCCGCCGGAAATCGTCGAGGAATGGGAGGCCCTCACCGGCGGCCTTCTGGTGGAAGGCTACGGCCTGACGGAGACCTCCCCCATCGTCACGGTAAACCCGCTCAACAAGAACCGCCGCCCGGGGTATATCGGTATTCCTTTCCCGGATACCGAGGTGCGCATCGGCAACCCGGACAACCTCGACGAGACCCAGCCGGACGGCACCGCAGGCGAGCTGCTCGTGCGCGGCCCCCAGGTGTTCAAGGGTTATTTCAATATGCCGGAGGCCACCGAGAACGCCTTCCACAATGGCTGGTACCGCACGGGTGACATGGCAATTATGGAGTCAGATGGCTTCATCAAGATTGTCTCCCGCATCAAGGAGATGATCATTACCGGCGGCTTCAACATCTACCCGGCGGAGGTCGAAGACGTCATCCGTCAGCACCCAGACGTGACCAACGTGGCCGTCGTGGGCCTGCCCCGTGACGATGGTTCTGAGGACGTCGTGGGATGCATTGTGCTTAACGACGGCGCCGTGCTCGACCCCGAAGGCCTCAAGGACTACTGCCGTGAGCGCCTTACCCGCTACAAGGTTCCGCGCAGGTTCTACCACTTCGAGCACCTCGCGTCGGACCAGCTGGGCAAGGTCCGTCGCCGCGAGGTACAGAAGGAACTCTTGGAACTCATCAAAGAGCACGCCTAGGTTTAGGCGGCACGTTCGGCATAGCTCATGAAGCGGCTGGGGTTGAACGTTGAGTAGAACTCCTCCCCGGCCCAGATCAGCTGGCTCACCAGAGTGCTCAACTGGTGATCCAGCTGCGCGTCCGTGTAGCCCCAGCCAGTGGGGATGCGGGCCGTGGTGACGAGGACTAGATCCTCGTCGGCACCCCGACGCACAGTCTCAACGCGGGCGGAGTACGCATACTGGACATCATTCTTGAATTCCGCCCAGCGCACGAGGGCATCAAGGTCACAGAGGCACCGCCCTGACGGGGTCACGAGGCTTAGTTCGATATCGTCGGAGCCGTCGCATGCCGCCTGCACCGTAATCGTGTGGTCTTCAATCGTGATGCCCACCGTGCCGTTGCCGTGGTTGACAACGTGAACTGGGTGTTCCATCGAGACTAGGCGCGTGGCGCGTTGGTGCACGCGCCACATGCCGACTGCTGACACCTCGTACACCTCGCTGAAATAGTGTGGAGTCACGTGCTTGAGCCCAGCACCGCGCATGGGTTCAGAGGGTTCTTCCGGAAAATGTTCATCGAAGCGCGCAAAGACCGCCGAGAGGGACTTCGCATATCCAGAAATGATGCTCTTGAGCTGCGAATTCGTTGCTGTCGACGGCAGGTAAGGCGGTGCAAAAACGCGCAGATGTGAGTGAGCTATGGAGCTTCCACAAGGCTCGGCGACGAGATTGCCGGAGATCCCTCCACCGTTAAAGTCGTTGACGTCCATACGCAAGGGCTGCCGGTCCGGATCGAAGCACACCGAGCCACCCCAATAGCCAAGAATGGAGAGGCCTCCCAACTCGTCGTTGACGCCAATACTCATGCGGCCGCCCGGGATCCGGATGGTAGGCAGGCCCATGGAGTCCTTTTCCAGCGTGCCGGCCAGCCTCTCCATGGCCTTCCTTACGCGCCGAGTGCTGAGTGCTGCTGGGGTTTTAGCTGGTTTATGAGATGCGGTTTGAGACATTGTCCCCCCTAAATTTTGTGTGTTACGTGCATACTGAGCGAGCTGGTCGTGAGGTCCCCGCACACGTCACTCTCCCCCGAGCTGCTGCAGTGCCGCCAAGGATACAAAAGGTTGGGCACCTTCGCTCGTCGAGAAGCGCGAGAGCACCCCCACCCCACATCAAACGTGAGAAAAACCTCACATTTTGCGCGCGGGAGTCACTTTTTCCAACAGGCTTCGACTACGGTGGCGTCATCATGATTAGTTATGTTGGGCAAACTAATGCTCGGCATCTAGTCAGAGACTTATCCCCGACAAGCACAAAGAGGAAAAATGCCTGTAACTCCGCTGCATTCTATGCCCCGCCCAGCCGTCCTTTTCGCGGGTCAGGGCTCTGAATGGCAAAGCTTCATCGCCGCCGCCACGCACACCCCAGCCACTGCCCAGCGCTTGCAGGAAGTACTTGCCCAGGCTCGCATGTTCATTGCCCCGGCAGCCCGCTCGGTAGCCTCCACGTGCCCCGGTGCGGTGGAACGCTTGGAGCAACTCATTGGCGGAGAAGCAGAACGCGAGCCGGGCGATGTACTCCCAGCCGTCTCCATCCCGGGCATCGTGCTGGGACAGATTGCGGCCATCGAGCAACTTCGTGACCTGGGCGTCTCACTCGACGTGACTGCGGGTCATTCGCAGGGAAGTTTGGGAGAGATGGCCGTCGATAAGCCAGCGGAAGCCCTAGCCCTTGCCCTCCTCATGGGCACGGCCTCGACGGCGGTCAACGGTACTGATCCCCGCTCGCAGATGCTGTCGGTGCGTGGGCTCGAGCGCGACTTCATCGCCCAGCGCCTGCACGGCACAGCTGCCATTGCCGTGGTGAATGGCCGGCGCCACCTCGTGCTATCCGGCAGTCCAGACGACCTTGCGGCAACGCGCGCGGCGATTGAAGGCGCCGCTGCACAGCACAATGCCGCTCTAGAGGAGCGCACTATCGGAGGTGATGAGCTCGAAGCGCGTTTCGACGAGCTGCCCGTAGCCCTGCCTTTCCATAACCCGGTGCTCGCTATGGCCGCTGAGCACACCGTGGCGCTGGCGCAGAAGTGCGGCTTGGATGAGCATGCCGCTCGCCAACACGCAGAGGCCATCCTCGTGGCTGAGCACAATTGGCCGCAGACGCTAGAGGCTCTGGACGCTACTCATTTCATCGTTCTCGACCGCGCTCTGACGTCCATCACGCGCCGCGCGGTGGAAGGCACTGGGGTCGTCGTCGTGGAGGCAACGTCCCCACAGGCCATCGACTCACTGACTACGCCTGGCACCGAACTTCCCACTGCGCTTAACTACGCTGACTTTGCTCCGCGCACCCTTGAACTTCCCGGCGGGCGCACCGTCACGCAGACGCGTTTTTCGGATCTCACTGGCCTGTCCCCCATCATGCTGGGCGGCATGACTCCGACCTCAGCAGACGGCGAGATCGTGGCCGCTGCCGCCAACGCCGGGCACTGGACGGAGATGGCCGGCGGTGGCATGTACTCCGATGAGGTCTTCCGTGCCCACCTCGCCGTCATGGAAAAGCACCTGCACCCGGGCCGCACCGCGCAGTTCAACACCATGTTCTTCGATCGCTTCCTGTGGAACCTGCAGTTTGGCCAAGCGCGCATCGTGCCCAAGGCTCGTGCGGCCGGCGCGCCTTTCAATGGCGTGTGCATCTCCGCCGGTATCCCCGAGGTGGAGGAAGCCGGCGAGCTCCTCGCCCGCCTGCACGAGGACGGCTTCCCCTACATCTCCTTCAAGCCCGGCACCGCCAAGCAAATCCGGGACGTGCTGGCCATCGCCGCCGCCTACCCGGGTGATCAGATCATCATGCAGGTCGAGGACGGGCACGCCGGCGGCCACCACTCCTGGGTCAACCTCGATGACATGCTGCTAGAGACCTACGCTGAGATCCGCGCTCACAGCAATGTTTACCTCGCCGTGGGCGGCGGCATCGCTACACCGGAGCGCGCCACGGAGTACCTCACCGGCGCGTGGGCGAAGAAGCATGGTGTGCCTGCCATGCCTGTCGACGCCGTCTTCCTCGGCACCGTCGCCATGGCCACCAAGGAGGCCAAAGCTACCGACTCCGTCAAGGACCTGCTGGTTAATACTCCGGGCATTGGTCCAGAAGAAAACGGCGGGTGGGTCGGCCGCGGCACCGGCGCGCATGGCGTGGCGTCGTCGCAGTCCCACCTGCTGGCAGACATCCATGACCTGGACAATTCCTTCGCTGCGGCCTCGCGCCTGATTACCTCCTTGAGCATCGAGGAGTACCCGGCTCACCGCGAAGAGATCATCGATGCTCTCGCCAAGACCTGCAAGCCCTACTTCGGTGACGTAGAGTCCATGACCTACGCCGAGTGGCTGGAGCGCTTCGTGGAGCTGGCTCATCCCTTTGTGGATCCGAGCTGGGATGACCGTTTCCTCGATCTCCTCCACCGCGTTGAGGCACGCCTGAACCCGGCCGACCACGGCCAGATTGAAACCCTCTTCCCCACTGTAGAAGCTGTGCACGATGCCCCGCAGGCCGTCGCGAAGCTGCTGGCTGAATACCCCGCCGCACGCACTACGGAGGTCTCCGCGCGCGATGCCGCTTGGTGGATTTCGCTGCACTACAAGCACGTCAAGCCCATGCCGTGGGTACCCGCCATCGATGGCGACCTGAAGTCCTGGTTTGGCAAGGACACTCTCTGGCAGGCCCAGGATGAGCGCTACACCGCCGACCAGGTGCGCATCATCCCGGGTCCAGTCGCCGTGGCAGGTATTACCACGAAGAACGAGCCGGTAGCGAGTCTGCTTGCCCACTTCGAGAAGGCCACCACGGATGCGCTGCTGGAGCAGGGTTCGACACCACACAAGGCCTTCTCGCGTCTGAACTCTGCTGCCGATGAGGCCGAGTTCCTGCGCACCGCCCCTACCCTGCTGTGGCACGGCCACCTCATGGCGAACCCGGCGCATGAGATGGATGAGAATGCCTTCGACCTGCGCCAGGATGCCGACGGCAAGTGGGAAATTGTCATCACCGCGGATTCCTACTGGGATGATCTCCCTGAGGACCAGCGTCCCTTCTACGTCCGCGAAGTCACCGTTCCGGTCGACCTGCCGGAGGATGTCGCCACGGGCGGCTCCCCGGTGGTCTCCGAGGAGCGCTTGCCTAAGTCCGTCTTTACCCTGCTGGAGGGCCTGGCCGGTGTCGGCTCCACGGCCGAACAGGGCGATGAGATCACGGAAATGCCGACGGTGGAGTCTGGTTACTCCTTCAATTTCCCGGCCTCGTTGCTGTCGGCACACAGCGCGGTGACCTGCGGCGATTCCTCCGCAGAGAAGGCCGGTACCCCGGACGTGCTTGTCGGCCCCTGCTGGCCGGCCATCTATGCCGCGCTCGGCTCCGGCCGCCTGGAGGATGGCTATCCGGTCATCGAAGGCCTGCTCAACGCGGTGCACCTGGACCACGTCATCGACGTGCGGGTGCCGCTAGAGCAGCTTGCCGACGGCCGCCAGATCAACGTCACCTCCTCCTGCACCGCCGTGGAGGAATCTGCGTCCGGGCGCATCGTGACGGTGGAGCTGGAGCTCAAGGACCACGCTTCCGGCGACATCGTGGCCACGCAGATACACCGCTTCGCCATCCGCGGCCGCGCTACCGGCACTGCCGCGCCAAGCCCAGCGCCCGAGTGGGGCGGTGGCAAGTCCGCCACCAAGGTGGTGCCGACGCCACGCTCCTTCGTCGACCGCGCCACCGTCACCGCACCGCAGGATATGACTCCATTCGCGCTGGTCTCCGGTGACTATAACCCGATCCACACTTCCTATAACGCGGCCCAGCTCGTCAACCTGGAAGCACCTCTCGTACACGGCATGTGGCTCTCCGCTGCGGCGCAGCAAGTGGCCGGGCGCCACGGCCGCGTGGTGGGCTGGACCTATTCCATGTATGGCATGGTACAGCTGGGTGATGACATCGAGATCACCGTTGAGCGCGTCGGCCGCAAGGGCATCCACCAAGCGCTCGAAGTCACCTGCCGCATCGACGGCGACGTGGTCTCCCGCGGCCAGGCCCTGCTCGCCGCACCGACGACGGCTTATGTCTACCCCGGCCAGGGTATCCAGGCAGTGGGCATGGGCAAGGGCGACCGCCAAGCTTCCCCGGCAGCGCGCGAGGCTTGGCGCCGCGCCGATGCACATACCCGCGCGAACCTGGGCTTTAGCATCCAGAAGATCATCGATGAGAACCCGACGGAGCTCTCCGTACGCGGCACTACCTTCCGTCACCCGCAGGGCGTGCTGCATCTGACCCAGTTCACGCAGGTAGCCCTGGCTGTGGTGGCTTTTGCCCAAACTGAGCGCCTGCGTGCTGAGGACGCCCTGGCGCCCACCTCTTACTTCGCCGGCCATTCCCTGGGCGAATACACCGCCCTTGCCTCGCTGGCGAATATCTTCGACCTCGAGGGTGTCATCGACATCGTCTATTCCCGCGGCTCCGCCATGGGCAGCCTGGTACCGCGCGATGCCGAAGGCAATTCTGAATACGCCATGGCGGCACTGCGCCCGAACATGGCCGGCATTGATGCCGACAGCGTCGACGCCTGGGTGGCCGAGGTCGCCGAGACCACCGGCGAGTTCCTGGAGATTGTCAACTACAACATCCGCGGCCAGCAATACTCCATTGCCGGCACGAAGAAGGGTCTCAAGGCCCTGGTAGATAAGGCCAATGCCATCGCGCCGCGCGCGGCCGTCATGGTCCCGGGCATCGACGTGCCTTTCCACTCCCGCGTGCTGCGCGAAGGCGTGCCGGCCTTTGCGGAGAAGCTCGACGAGCTGCTTCCGGCACAGCTGGACCTCGATGCCCTGGTGGGCCGCTATATCCCGAACCTGGTGGCCCGCCCCTTCGAGCTCACCCAGGACTTCGTCGATGCTGTGGCACCGCTAGCGCCGTCCGGAAAGCTGGACGGGCTCAATGCTGCGGACATGGACGATAACGAGCTCGCCCGCCTGCTCCTCATTGAGCTACTGTCCTGGCAGTTCGCCTCACCCGTGCGCTGGATTGAAACCCAGGAGTTCCTCTTTGGCAAGGTCGAGCAGATCATCGAGGTCGGCCTGGCTTCTTCCCCAACGCTGACCAACCTGGCTGAACGCTCGCTCACAGTTGCCGGTATCCCGGAGGGCACCATCCGCGTGCTCAACGTGGAGCGCGACCAGGACCAGGTCATGCTTGCCGACGTCTCCGAGGCCCCCGCCCCAGAACCCGTTGCGGAACCCGTTGCCGAGGAGGCAACGCCGCAGACTGAGGACGTTCCGGCTCCGGCTGCACCAACTCCTGCAGCTGTGCCCAGCGACGCCCCCGAACTGCGCTTCGGCGCGGCGGAGGCCATCATGGTGCTCTTCGCCTTCCAGAACAAGATCCGCGTGGACCAGATCATGGATTCTGACACCGTGGAGGAGCTCACCAACGGCGTGTCCTCGCGCCGTAACCAGCTGCTCATGGACATGTCGGCGGAACTCGGCGTACCCGCAATCGACGGCGCTGCTGACGCCGACGTGGCCACGCTGCGGGAGAAAGTTTCCACCGCGGCCCCGGGCTACGCCGCCTTCGGACCGGTGCTGAGTGAGGCCGTCGGCGCGCGCCTGCGCCAGCTCTTTGGTGCGGCGGGCCTCAAACCCACCGCCGTGGCTGACTATGTCACCGGAACCTGGGGTCTGCCTGAATCCTGGCTTGCCCACGTCGAGGCGGAGATCCTGCTCGGCTCCCGCGAGGAAGATTCGGTGCGCGGCGGCTCGCTGAGCACCGTGCCGGCGAGTGCCACCTCCAAGTCTGCAGCGCACGAGCTGATCGACACCGCCGTCCAGGCCGTCGCCGCTGCCCACGGCGCTACTGTCTCCAAGGGCGCAGCCGCCGGTGGTGCCGGGGGCGGTGCCGTGGTCGACTCTGCTGCCTTGGATGCTTTCGCCGAGACCGTCACCGGTGAGAACGGTGTCTTGGCCACAGCTGCCCGCCAGGTTCTCTCCCAGCTCGGGCTGGACTCCAAGCCGGAACTCGTCGAAGCGCCTGATACCACCGTCATCGATGCCGTCGAGGCAGAGCTCGGCTCTGGGTGGCTTAAGTCTGTAGCTCCGTCGTTTGACTCGACGAAGGCCGTGCTTTTCGACGACTCCTGGGCCATCGCCCGCGAGCGCCTTGCCCGCGTGGCACTGGGCCAGGCCGAGTATTCAGTTGAGAGCTTCCGCGGTACTGGCGAGGACCTGGCACGCCAGGCTCGCTGGTGGAAGCGCGAAGACATAGCGAAGGCTGCCGTGGACACCACGCCCGGCGCGTATGCCGGCGAGATTGCCCTAGTCACGGGTGCTGCACCTGGTTCCATCGCCACCGCGTTGGTGGAGCGTCTGCTGGAAGGCGGCGCCACGGTCATTATGACTGCCTCCCGTATAAGCCAAGCCCGCAAGGAGTTCGCGCGCACGCTCTATGCCGAGCACGGCGCTGCTGGTTCCGCCCTGTGGCTGGTCCCGGCGAACCTGTCGAGCTTCCGCGATATTGACGCGCTCATCGACTGGATCGGCACTGAGCAGCGCGAGTCCGTGGGCAACGAGGTCAAGATTCTCAAACCGGCCCTCACGCCGACGCTGGCCTTCCCCTTCGCCGCGCCAAGTGTGTCCGGCTCGCTGGCGGATGCCTCCGGCACCACCGAGTCCCAGGCCCGGCTGCTGCTGTGGTCCGTCGAACGCACCATTGCGGGGCTAGCACGGCTGAGTCAGGGGGACGTCGATAAGCGCTGCCATGTCGTCCTGCCGGGCTCCCCCAACCGCGGCACCTTCGGCGGCGACGGCGCCTACGGCGAGGTCAAGGCCGCGCTCGATGCCATCCTCAACAAGTGGAAGGTCGAATCCGGCTGGCCGCAGGGCGTCACCCTGGCGCAGGCCAAGATTGGCTGGGTGGCCGGCACGCACCTCATGGGCGGCAATGATGCGCTGGTGCCCGCTGCCGAGAAGGCCGGCATCAAGGTGTGGAGCCCGGAGGAGATTTCCGCTGAGCTCATGGAGTTGGCAAGTAAGGATGCCCGTGAGCAGGCAGCACATGCCCCGGTGGAAAAGGACCTCACCGGTGGCCTGGAGGGCTTCTCCCTGACGGAGCTCGCCGCAGGTGCGGAGCCGACTGGCGTCGTTCCGCACGAGGAGCAGGACGCCCTCGCGACCATCACCGCACTGCCCAACCAGGTGCACGCAGTTCAGCCAGGCCTGGAGGAAGAAATCGGCCAGGTCACCACGGACCTAGAGGACATGGTGGTCATCGCCGGCATCGGCGAAGTCTCCTCGTGGGGTTCGGGCCGCACGCGCTTCGAGGCCGAGTATGGTCTGCAGCGCGATGGTTCCGCGGAACTCACCGCAGCCGGCGTGCTGGAGCTGGCCTGGATGACCGGGCTAGTGGAATGGCGTGAGGACCCGCACCCGGGCTGGTTCGTCGTGAACGACGACGAAGAGATTGCCGAAGAGGACATTTTCGAGCGCTTCCGCGATGAGGTCGTCGCGCGCTGCGGTATCCGCACGCTCACGGATAAGTACCATCTCACCGACCGTGGATCCATCGACCTGACCACCGTCTTCCTCGACCGCGACGTCACCTTCACGGTGGATTCGGAGGCCACCGCCCGCGATATTCAGGACGCGGACCCGGAGTTCGTCAGCATCGTCGAGGCGGATGGCGAGTGGCAGGTCACCCGCCGCCAGGGTGCGACCGTCAAGGTCCCGCGCAAGGCCACGCTGACCCGTACCGTCGCCGCGCAGATGCCGGATGATTTCGACGCCGCCAAGTGGGGCATCCCGGAGCACATGCTCGACTCCCTGGACCGCATGGCGGTGTGGAACCTGGTCAGCGCGGTGGATGCCTTCACCCAGGCCGGCTTCTCCCCGGCGGAGCTGCTGCGCTCCATCCACCCGGGCCAGGTGGCCACCACGCAGGGCACCGGTATCGGCGGCATGGAGTCCCTGCACAAGGTCTTCGTCACCCGCTTCCTCGGTGAGGAGCGCCCGTCGGACATCCTGCAGGAGGCCCTGCCCAACGTCATCGCGGCGCACACTATGCAGTCGCTCGTGGGCGGCTACGGTTCCATGATTCACCCGATTGGTGCCTGCGCTACCGCAGCGGTGTCGATTGAGGAAGCCGTGGACAAGATTGCCCTGGGCAAGGCCGACGTGGTCGTGGCCGGCGGTATCGACGATGTCCAGGTGGAATCCCTCCAGGGCTTCGGCGACATGAACGCCACCGCGGAGACCGCGAAGATGACCGCCAAGGGAATCGATGATCGCTTCATCTCCCGCGCCAATGACCGCCGCCGCGGCGGCTTCCTCGAAGGCGAGGGCGGCGGCACGGTCCTGCTCGTTCGTGCCTCACTAGCAGCCGACTTAGGACTGCCGGTGCTCGCGGTGGTCGCCCACGCGGCCTCCTATGGCGACGGCGCCCACACCTCCATCCCGGCCCCTGGCCTGGGCGCTCTGGGTGCTGGCCGCGGCCGGGAGAACTCCCGCCTGGCGCGCTCGCTGCGCGGTCTGGGCCTGACACCGAACGACGTCAGCGTCCTGTCCAAGCACGACACCTCCACCAACGCCAACGACCCCAACGAGTCGGAGCTGCACTCCCTGCTGTGGCCGGCGATTGGCCGCGATGAGGACCAGCCGATGTTCGTCATCTCCCAGAAGACGCTCACCGGTCACTCCAAGGCGGGTGCCGCGCTCTTCCAAACCGGCGGCATCATCGACGTCTTCCGCACGCACCGCATCCCGGCGAACGTGTCCCTGGATTGTGTTGACCCACTCATCGCACCGAAGGCGCCGAACCTGGTGTGGCTGCGCTCCCCGCTGGACCTCGGCTCTGCGGGCCACAGCGTGAAGGCAGCGGCACTGACCTCGCTCGGCTTCGGCCACGTCAGCGCGCTCATCGTCTACGCCCACCCAGGCGTGTTCGAGCAGGCCGTGTCCCAGCAGCGTGGGGCGGATGCCGCTGCCGAGTGGCGGAAGCGCGCCGAGCAGCGCTTGCGTGCGGGCCGTGCGCACTTTGAGGCCGGCATGTTGGGCCGCGCTCCGCTCTTCGAGGTCATCGAAGGACGCCGCCTGCCGGCGCACAACGCCAAGGCTGCGGAAATCGCAATGCTTCTCGACGACACCGCGCGACTCGGCGAAGACGGCACCTACCCAGAGAACTAGGAGCACTCCCCACCTACCCCCTGTTCCCGCACGCGGCGGTTATGCTGCGGTTATTATGAGGTTCCACTCACCTCTCCCCCCCACCTCCGAAAGAGCCTCGTGATGACTCAGCCGCCGTATCCGCCGCACAACCCGCCGCCGGGCCCCAGGCCGCAGGGAGCCCCGCAGCACGGCGCCCCGCAGCAGAATCCCTACGCCAACCAGTCCTTCCCGCCGCCGGGCGCTCCCTTTGGCAGCCAAGGCGGCGGGTATGGGGCACCGCCACCCCAGCCCGAACCGCCTAAGAAAAGTTCCGTCGTCGGAATCATCGCCACAGTGTTCGCTGTCTTGGGCACCATTATCGCCTGCGTTCCCGGCATCTACGTCGTGGGCTGGATCATGCTCGTCGCGGGGTTCATTACTGCCATCGTCGCACTGTTCCTCAACAACCAATCCAAGTTCTGGGGTGTGGCCGCGCTGCTCATCTCCGTGGTGGGTAGCTTCATTGCCTCGATAGTCTTTCTCTTCTTCATTACTGCGAAGTTCATCGGTTCTCTGCCGGATACGACACAAACTCCAAATGCAGGGAGCTCCGTCGTGGGGACGACGGTGCAGCCATCGGGTGAGGAGACGTCGGAAAGCACAAGCTCCCCTACCCCCATCTCGACGGAGTACTTCAACAGCGTTCCCGACGAAAACGGCATCCAGATCCTTGAGGACGGCACCCCTGGTTCGCGCTCAACCCCCCTACCACTCAACACCACGTTGAACGGACCTGAATGGGCAGTGGACGTAGCCAACCTCAACTTTGACGGCACTGACGAGGTCATGGCTGCGGACCCGTCTTATGAGAAGCCAGAAGATGGTCGAAAGTACTTAGTTTTTGACTTGACGCTGACGTACACCGGTAATGAGACCGACGCTAGCTCTGAGATGGCGTTCCTTTACTTCGACCCTGGCGAGGAGGAGAACGGGCAACCCATCAAGTGGGACGTCGACGGGTTTATGGACGCAGACACGCCTTTCCAGCCGCAGGAGAAGCGCACCGGCAGAGTTGCTGTCAGCGTGCCGGAGAACGGCGCTGAAGACGGTGCCTTCGGGATTATCGCGCCTGGCACTGAGATTCCCTTCTTCCTCGCTTTGAAATAGGACACTATGACACAACCTCCCCAGCATCCCTCCGGTTTCCAGCCCTCACACGTCCCGCCTCCACAGAATGGCCCGTATGGCCAGCAGAACTACTACGGCGCCCCGCAGCAGCCGCCGCAGCCGCAATCCAATGCTCTGGGGCTCATCGCCTTCATCACGGCGCTGCTCGGATGCGTGCTCACCTGCCTACCTTTCATGTTCTTCCTAGACTCGGTTGTGCCCGTCGCCGCCGTCACCCTGGCTCTTACTGGTTTGTTCATGAAAGACCAAAGGAACTTCTGGTCCATCATCGCGCTGTGCACCGCAGGGGTGGGAGTAGTCCTCGGTGTCATCATTAAAATTGTTCTGTCCATCGGACTGTTTGTCATGTTTGACGAAGGGGCCTCGTGGGAAGACACGTTGACGAGCTACTCGACGGAACAGGTCGAGCACACATAGTCAGTTAGGCACCTTTCTTCGCGCACGAACCTTCTCCACATCTGAAAGAGTTCCTCACATGACCGATGCCTCTGCAAAGGAATCACAGCCCAAGAAGGACCGCCTCGGTCTAATTGCTGTGGTGCTCGCTCTGGTGGGCACGCTGCTGGCGTGCCTTCCCGTTGTGTATATCGCTGGCTGGGTCATGCTCGCTGCGGCTGGGGCCACGGGGCTTGCCGCGACCTTATCTGCCCGGCAATCCACCCCGGTTGGTGTTGTCGCCATCGCCGTCAGCGTCATTGGAAGCGTCGTGGCTGCTGCCGCCTTTGTCGTGCTTCCAGAGTCCATGGACGCCACTCCGGTTACCGCCCAGGAAGTTCCCGCTGCACCGAGCCCCACAAGCACCTTTCAACTGACTCCGAATACTGACGGCGAGCACTACATTCTCGATGGCGACGAAGGCTCGAGAAGTGACCCGTTGTCGCTGAACACCATGTTGTCTAGCCCAGAATGGCAACTGACAGTGAGCAATCTTGTGGTCAATAACTCCGACTCTCTCGTTGCCGCCCATCCCCTACTTCCCCGGCCCAGAAAAGGGCGAGAGTATATCTCGGTCGACGTCACCATCACGTACCTAAGCGATAATCCCGACTACCTCAATGTGCCACTGCTTAGCTATAGCGACCATTGGGCTTTGAAGAACCGAAAATTAGATGGGTCATCAGTCAACTCCGACAACGAGCTGTATAACCCCCTATCGCAGGCAAAGACCCGAAGTAAGACACTCATTTTTAGTGCCCCCTCCAAGAATGCCGAGAGCGGCAACATCGTGGTCTCTGATCCCACCACGAAAAGCTCTATCTACTACTCACTGAAGTAGCACTCGACTACTCGGGCTGTTCCTGCCGCGCGCTATCGGAAATCTCCCGCGCCTTGTACTCAAGGCGTTTCTGCGCGCGGGCCTGGGCGCGCGAGGACGCATCTGAGCGTGGCGGGGCTTGGATGAAGCGTTCCGAGTGCATCCCTAGTTGCAGCTCCTTTGCACGCAGCACCTCGGCATCAATCTTGATGCCGACAATGAGGGCAGTGTTCATCAACCATATGGCCATGAAAAGAGCCAGGATGGTACTCAATGCGCCATAAGCACTGGCTCCAGCAAGATACGTGATGTAGAGGCCGAACAAACCCCAGACCCCAACGGTGACCACGAGTGCTACCACGGAACCGTAGGTGATCCAGCGAAAGCGACTCGGCCGCACATTGGGGCTGAAGTGATAAAGCACCGCAATCAGCGTGAGGACCACGACCACCGTGACGGGGAAACGCAGCCAATTCCACACAGGTAGAAAGGCTTGGACTAGGTAGGTAGCGGCATCTTCAAGGCCGACCTGGCGGGCTAAGGGGTAGATGGCCTCACTAATGACGGTATCTCGCAGCAAGTTGGCAAAGAGCACGATGACCGCGCCAATGACAATGATGGCGGTCAGCCCCCACATCAGCGACCACGTGCGAATGATGCCGCGGCCTTCCACTCGCCCGTACACGGTATTGGCTGTGCGCGCGAAGGCTCGCACGTACGCCGAAGCAGAAAACAGGGAGATCGCCAACGACACGATCAAGGCGAAGGTACCTTGGGCACTTGAACCAATAATCGCGCTGACAACGACATTCGCCTCCTCCGAGAAGGAGCTAGGGATGTACTGTTCAATGAACTGTGAGGTCAGCTGCTCCACCTCCTCCCTGCGGGAGGAAAAGATAAGAGTGGCGATGGAGTAGGCCGCCAACACCGTGGGTGCAAACGCCATGAGCGTGAAGTACGTCATTCCGGCAGCGCGGTCCATGAAGGCATCGTGGAAGAAGTCATTCCACGTGCGGCGCATAACTAGTCCCCAGCTCTCCCGGCGAAGGCGGTTGCCTTTGGCAAAAGGATCGCGGGCATCATCGTGCCCCTCAACCTCGAGGATGCTCGAGCTCTTCCACGGCACGATGGTATCTGGTCTCTCGACCGGGATGGCGTTGCCCCCGATCTCCTCGTCGCTCATATCTTTCCAGCGTATGCGGTACAGCCCGCATTCAGGGGCAGGACACTCGGGCCACGGTGCGGCCCGTGGTTACACTGGGGAGGCATGACTGAGAACAGCACTGAGAACAAGATCAATGTGAAGTCCTTCGAGCTCGACCACCGGCTGGTCGACGCCCCTTATATCCGCGTCGCCGACCGCACCGACCTGGGCGGCGGGGTGGAGATTATCAAGTATGACCTGCGCTTCTGCCAGCCCAACAAGGCACATCTTGGCACCGAGGCTCTTCACTCGGTGGAGCATATGATGGCCAACTTCATGCGCAACTACACCGACAAGCTCATTGGCTTTGCCCCGATGGGTTGCCGTACCGGTTTTTATGCCATCACCAATGGCATGGAGCAAGACGAGCTGCTCCGCGCCGTCGAGGGCGCGCTCAATGACATCCTTAATGCCACCGAGGTTCCCGCAGCCAACGAGGTGCAGTGCGGCTGGGGCGCCCACCACTCACTCGAGGGCGCACAGGAGGCCGCGCGCGATTTCCTGGCGGCCAAGGATGAGTGGCTCAACGTCATGGCCTAAGCGCTAGTGCTCAAGGCGTCGGATCTGGGTACGGGCGAAGAACAGCCCTGCGACGCCGAGCCCCAAGACACTCGCCATCAAAGTGCAGCGCGCTGCGCTGAACTCCGCAAACAGGCCTGGGACTAACAGGATCGCCACCGCACAGAGAAGGGCCGAGACAAAGAGAAGGATGGCGAAGAGTACGTCTTTGGGGATGTACATGTTTTGTCCTTTCTGGGCACCTACCGCCTGCCGGCGTCGGGCTAGTAATTCAACGCCATTTTAAATATTTCGTACTTATATTTCTACCCCTAGCCAGATGGGCTCTGGCTCCAGCGTTACTCCGAAGGCCTTCTGAACCCCAGCGCGGATCTCGCGAGCAAGGGCGACGATATCGTCTGCGGTGGCCTCACCGCGGTTGGTCAGGGCCAGGGTGTGCTTGGTGGATAGCGTAGCGCGTGCACCGGACTCGGCACCTGGGTAGCCCTTGGCAAAGCCGGCGCGTTCGATGAGCCAGGCAGCGGAAAGCTTTTCCTTTCCCCCTCCCGACGTGGTGCCGCTTGCCGGCACCACGTGTCGGGGCATGCGGTCCGCATCCTCGTCGCCGCGGGCGGCGCGGACGCTGGCTTGGATGGAATCGGCGAGCTGGGGCTCGACGATGGGGTTGGTGAAGAAGGAGCCGGCTGACCACGTGTCATGGTCCTGTGGGTCGAGCACCATGCCCTTGCTGCGTCGCAGCTTTAGTACTTCTTCGCGGACTTCGGCAACAGGGCGGCGCTCACCGGGGTTCTGGGTGAGCTGGCCAAAGCGCAGGGGCTTCGACAGGCCGTCGGTAGTCAGCTGGAGCTCGATAGCCAGCACCACGCCGCGTCCGGTGAACTTGAGGTTGGAGTAGCGATAGGCCAGCTCCAGGTCCGCGGCCGGTACCCACGATGCGGTGCGGGTAGCGCGCTCATAAAGGTAGACCTGCGTGAGGACGTCGGAGGTCTCAGCGCCGTAGGCACCCACGTTCTGCACCGGCACGGCGCCGGCATTGCCCGGGATTCCGGAGAGACACTCAATACCACCCAGGCCACACTCGACGGACAGGGCCACGACGTCATCCCACACCGCGCCGGCATCGGCACGGATGATTCCATCCGCCACGGAGGCATCGATGTCCTCAAAGTCGAGGATGACCACCACGACATCGAGCTGACCTTCGGCAACGACGAGGTTGGAGCCGCCGCCGACGACGAGGTAGTCCTGGGAGGCGTCGTCAAGCGCGGCCAAGGCCGCAACCGCCGCCTCAGCGCTGTCACACCGCACCGTCACCAGCGGGGCGCCGCCAATGCGCAGAGTGGTGAGATCGGCGAAGGTGGTCTCGGAATCGAGAGTGACACCGTCTAGTTCAGCGAGAGTCATGAATTTATCTAGCACGTCTACCAAGGTAGTCTGTAACTCATGTCAACCCGTAGCGAAAACACCGTTATCATCAACCAGCCCATCGATAAGGTGCACAAGGCACTGACCACTCAGGAGTACTGGGACTTCATCGTGGCCAAGCTGTCCCCGGAACCGGGTACCGTGCACGAGTTCACCGGCAACACCGCCGTGCTCTACGAAATTCTGCCGACGTCCCTCCTGCCGGAGGCTGTCCGCGCTATGGTCTCCCAGGACCTCAAGGAAAAGCGCACCGTGACCATCGGCGAGGTTGTCGATGATCAGATGTCCGTCTCCTTCACCGCCGACGTCAAGGGCACCCCGGTCGACTTCAAGGGCGACATCACCTACAAGGGCCAGGGCGAGTCCACCGCTCTGGATTACGTCTCTGAGGTTTCCGTCAACATCCCGATGATGGGCGCTGCCATCGAGCCGAAGGTCGCTGAGGCTCTGCAGGAGCTCTACACCAACGAGGGCAAGCTCACCGAAGAGTGGATCTCCAACAACCTCTAAACGTGTAACACCTTCCGTTACTGTCATGGCCGATCACGCGCATAACCTGCGAGCACAGGAAAGCGCTGGTCGGCCTTTTGGCGTGGTTACCCGGGGCACCACCAACCCCAATCGTCTGCGCCGCTGTGACCGCTGGATGGTGGCGCACCCGGAGATTTCTTCCCTGCTGCGCTCCACGGATGAGCCGCTGGCACTCGACGTGGGCTACGGTGCCTCACATACCACCACGGTGGAGTGGGCCAGCTGGCTGCGCAGCGTTAATCCCCGCACGCGCGTGACGGGACTGGAGATTTCCCCGGAGCGCGTGCTGCCGCCGCGCGATGGCGTCACCTTTGAGCTGGGCGGCTTCGAGCTGGCAGGCTACCGCGCACAGCTGGTGCGCGCCTTCAACGTGCTGCGCCAGTATGACGTGGACCAGGTGGAAAAAGCCTGGGATACGGTGACCTCGCGCCTAGCGCCCGGCGGGTTCTTCGTGGAGGGAACCTGCGACGAGCTGGGGCGCAGGGCCGCCTGGGTTCTTCTCGACGTCTCAGGCCCCCTCTCCCTGACCCTCGCCTGGGATCCTTTCGACGTGGAGCGCCCCAGCGATATCGCGGAGCGTTTGCCCAAAATCCTCATCCACAAGAATGTGCCCGGCGAGCCGATCCATGAACTTTTGCAGGCGGCTGATGACGCCTGGGACCGCGCCGCTGGCTGGGCTCCCTACGGCCCGCGGGTGCGCTGGCGCATGGCCCGCGAGCAGCTCCAGGGCACCATTCCTCTCCACCCGGTCCATCGCCGCCTGCGGGATAACGTGCTCACAGTGGATTGGGACGTTGTAGTTGGCGGACTTTAAGCCAGTGCGCCACACTAGTAGTCATGGCTTCTTCTAAATCTCCCGCCTCAACGGCCTGGAAAATCTTCATCGGCGTGCTCGTGGCACTCCTGCTCATCATCTTGGTGGCAGAGCTCGGCCTGCGCTGGTTCCTGGGCACCCAGATGAAAGACCAGTTCGTGCAGTCCGCTAAGGAACAGGGCGTGGAGACCACAGAAGAACCCGAGGTGAGCTTCGGCGCTAGCCCCATGGTCTTCGGCATGCTCAACGGCAAGATTCCGCAGATGGACATGAAGACCCCATCCACGTTGAAGATTGAGGGCACCACCATCACCGGCCAGCCGGCCGCCGATATCCACGTGGAGGACATGACCTTGTCCAAGGAGCCAGTGGCGGGCACGCTGCGTGCTTCAACCACGGTGCCGGATCAGTTCCTGCTCGCAAGCTTCCAGAAGGCCATTGCGGACCAGTCCGGCTATGACGCAGTGGGCAATCTCGTCGTCACCGCCATTACCGCCAACGACGCCGAGGATGACCTCAACGTCGAATTCGCCGGCGGCTTGGCCACGCTCGCCCTTAAGCCGGAGGTCCGCGACGGCAAGCTCGCCATCGACGCAGAAAATGCATCGCTTTTCGGCTTTGATCTCCCCGGTCAGGCCACGGATGCTATCTCCAATGCCCTGGCAGAAGGCATGGAAGAACAGCTCGCTGGCCAGCAGCTCACCTTCGAATCCGTCGACGTTGGCGCTGGCGAGGTCACCCTCACGATGATTGGACACGACGTGCCAATGAGCGAGCTCGATGCAGCCACGGCACCGGCACCAGCGTCCACTCCCGCGGGCTAAAGACGCTCAATGGGAAGCTGGCTATCCAGCTTGGGCAAGGTGTCGTCGTCTGACACGACGAGGCACTGATACCCCGCCTGCTCAGCGGTTCGCGCAAGGTCCTCATAGGACAGGGCTGGGTCCGCGGGAAGAATTAGGCCTAGGCGCACCGGCAGCGGGCAAGCCTCGCGAAGGGTGACGAGCTCGGAGAGGAGCGAGGTGACGTCACCAAGCACGGCATCCACCGCAACCCACACCTCCGCCGCACCTGACTGCACCGCGAGGCGCGCCTCTGCGGCCTTGACCAAGGAGTGGTGGCGCCCAGTGGGATATCCGGCAACTGAAATAATGTGCTCGGCCTCAGCAGCCGCCACGACGTGATGCGGCGAGACAACCACGTGCTGGCCGGGCGACTGTGCACGTACCTCCTCAAGGGAGGCCTGAAGAAGGCTGCGCATTAGTAGGAGTAATCGCCGTTGATGATGGCCTTAAGCTGTGGGCGCACATCGAACCAGTACACGCCGGTGATGATCGCACCAATCCAGCTAACAAAGGGCACAATCCAGCTAACAAAGGGCAGCGGCAAGTTCATGAACAGCGCCGATCCTCCCAAAAGGGCTACCCATACCCACTTGTTTTGGCGGTCACCAGCACGGAAGGCATCCTCCCGCGTCAAGGCCGCCAAGACGGCACCGATAAGGGCAAAGATGGACACCGCCATGAAAATGTAGTGCGGTATCCACGCAAGAATGTTAAGAAAAGTGTGCATTAATTAGTTCTCGTCGACGATTTCGCCGTCAATAATGTTGTCGTTCTGCTTCGGGGCGTACGGATTACGTGGGCCCTGCGGCTCCTGCGTCTCAGGGCGCTCAGCGCGCTGCTCCTTGGCATTGTTGATAGCACCCTGCACGCCGTCACGGGTCTCGTTGAAGGCGGTGTTGAAATCCGTGCGGGCCTTTTCAAAAGACTCCGACTTACGGGTCTCCCGTGCGGCGGAGGAGACCGATTCACCCAAGTCCTTCGCGGTCGAGGTTACGCGGTCAAGAAAGGATTCTTCCTTCGCAGTGCCATCACCCATGCCGGAGGCATCAGCCGCGCGGGCAATACGGTCTGCCTGCGCACTTTGTGCTTGGCGCTGGCGTTCTTCCTTAAAGCGGCCGCCGAAGTCTTTGGCCACATCAAAAGCAGAGCTGCCGGCGTTCTTGATTGAGTCAAATACGGACATGGTCATAACTCCTTGTTAGATACCAAAAAGCAGGTGATTAACAGTGTAGATAACCAGTCCGGCTAGTGCACCCACAACCGTGCCGTTGAGGCGAATGAACTGCAGGTCCTTGCCCACCATGAGCTCAATATTCTGAGACGCTTCCTCTGCATCCCAGCGCTTGATGGTTTCCGGAATAATCGCGATAATCTCCGGTGCAAACTTCTCTACGGCATAACGCGCGGCCTTGTCCACAAGCTCGTTGGCTTGGGCCAGGAACTCCGAATCCTCCAACAAGCGGTGCGCCAATTCCTTCACCTTGGCGGTCATCTTCTGCCGCAGGAAAGACTCCGGATCATTGAGCTGATCAATGAGCGTGGAGGAGACCGTCGCCCACATCGCCGCCGGGGCCTTCTGCGCCTGCTCGGAGGCCAGCATCTCCTGCTTAATACCCTCTACGCGTGCGCGCATGTCCTCATCCCACTGCAGGTCCGAAGCCAGCTTAGACAGATTGCGGCGAATGGCTAGGCGGGCCTCGTGGTTGCCATTTCGGCGAACTTCATCCGCGAACTCCACGAGCTCGGCGTACACCTTCTCCCCCACCATCTCGCGGGCAAAGCGCGGCGCCCAGCCAGGCATACGCTCATCAATGGCAGTGACCACTGTGGATTCCATGCCAAGAATCTTGCCGTGTGCCCACTCAATGAGGTCATCCTCCAGCGGCCGCGCCTTGCCGTCCGCAATGTAGCCTTCCAGCAGCCTACCCAGCGGCGGACCCCACTCGGGTTCTGCCAGACGATCCATCACTTGGGTCTTAATGAAGTGCTCCGCCTCCGCCGCATCCAAATCCGATACGACACTGGCCGCACGCTGCCCAATCCATGCGGAGACCTCCTCGGCCTTGCCTGGCTCCACGCCCTGGTGCGCCAGCCACAGCGGTATCTCTGCCTCCCGCACCTTGGCGCTGAGTGCATCCGCGGTGAGGAAGTTCTCCTCCACGAAGTCCTTGAGCGCATCACCCACGCGGTCCTTGTTGTTCGGGATGAGCGCCGTGTGCGGGATGGGTAGGCCCATCGGACGGCGGAACAGGGCGGTCACGGCGAACCAGTCCGCCAGTCCACCGACCATGCCTGCCTCCGCCGCTGCGCGTACGTAGCCCACCCAGACGGGAGCCCCGCTTGCCGACGCCTGCCACCACGAGCACCCCAAAAAGATCACCGCCGCACCAATCAGGAAGGACAGCGCAATCGCCTTCCAACGGCGCAGGTCCGCTCGGCGCGCCTCCTGATTTCCTGGCTGCGGCACAAACGACATCTGCGCCGCCGCCGTCTCCTGAGCCGGCTCAAGCCCTGCGTCTGCGCGGTGCGTCATGGGTGGTTCTCCTTAGTGTTTCGAAGACGGAGTGAAGCTTCGCTCTATAACACTAGTGTGCCCGCCGGACACGCTCGATAAGCTATCACTGCCGGCCTTGCTCTGCATGCAGATTTACGACGTGCATCGAACGCCTACTCCGAAGCGCGCTCGCATAAATGCCAGCTATGAATGCCCTGTGCCCCGGTTCTACATGGCCCCTTGTTGATCCCCAAGGGGGTTCGGAACCAATCTAGAAATAGACCAACGTCTACTCTGTGCAATTTCTCCTTGCTCCTTGCGGAAGCGGCCGATAAGCTTAAAGCGAAATGATTATTAAGGAGAAAGCCATGGCTTGCTCGTTATCAGTTGAAAAGCTTGCCGAGTCCACTGTGGGACCGTTTTCCCATGCAGGCAATTCGGCCCTACATCCAAATACCGACGCGTAGTGAAAGCAAACAAGATGCATGTCCCATTGTCTCGATCCCTGATTCCCCTCGGAATCGTAGTAGTTGCAGCAGGGTTCCTCGCGTTCGGTGTTATCAACCTAACGAATTTTCTATGGGTAACGGGAACCCAGGTGACGGCATCTGCCATTCTTTTCATGGTTG
This sequence comes from Corynebacterium sp. MSK218, assembly GCF_030232655.1. Lineage (NCBI taxonomy): Bacteria > Bacillati > Actinomycetota > Actinomycetes > Mycobacteriales > Corynebacteriaceae > Corynebacterium > Corynebacterium sp. MSK218. Next base: position 32,772 of record NZ_JASPGN010000001.1, on the reverse strand, counting down.
CATTAGTAGGATCCAAAAATGATAAGAGGAAGCAGCACGAAGATACTTCTCGTTAGTGCGTACAGTTAACAGCACAGTGTGATCGATCGAAGCTTATTGCAGCTTTTGACGTCGCCAAGCGCCCAGCTCCCTGCCTTCTTCTTTGTAAATCCCCTCCCGCGCCCACCCCAAACACCAACAACCCCCACCTCCTCACATGGTCTCCCATGTGTTTGGAGGTGGGGGTTGTTGCGGCAGTACAGAAACTTAGGCGTTCAACGTCCTAGGAGGTGCCTAGTTGATGCGGCCGGTTTCCTTGCGGTACTGGCGGTAGTAGCGGCGGCCGAAGTGGATGGTGCCGAAAGCCAGGACAGCGATAACAACGAGGGAGATAGCACCCACGATGATGTTCGGCTGGTAGTCAGCACCGGCGACGCCCTGTGGGAACTGCCACGTGCCGAGGCCCCAGATAAGGATGCCGGCGGCCGGAAGAAGGGAAAGAATCAGGCCCATGCCGATCCAGGTGGAGGCGCGCAGCAGGGAGGAGTGCGGTGCACTGTAGGACACGGGGTCGTAACCCTCGATGTAGGAGTCCTGAATCTTGCCGGAGAACTCCGGGTAGGTCTCGCTGTGGTGATCAGCTACTGCCGGGTTGAGGTCGCTCATGGCTGAAACTTTCTCTCGTTCCTGTTAATCCTGTGAATGACTATAGCTTAGTCGTCCTTGCCGCGGAAAGCAGCCCGTGCACGTTCGCGGGTAACCGCGGAAACCGCGGTCAGCGGGACGCCAGCCGGGCACACGTCGGCACACTCGCCGTACAGCGAGCAGTGGCCAAAGTTCTGCTCCAAATCGTCCACCATGTTGCGGGCGCGGCGGCCACGCTCTTCCTTGCCCAGCGGCATGAGGGAGAGGTGAACCAGCTTGGCGCCGGTAAACAGGTGGGCAGCACCGTTCGGGCAGGATGCCACGCAGGCACCACAACCGATGCAGGCGGCGTGATCCAGTGCGTACTCGGAGGTCTGGTGGTTGACGTGCAGGGTATCAGCGTCCGGTGCGGTACCAGCGTCCATGGAGACGTAGCCACCCTGCTCCATGACATGGTCCAGCTTGGCGCGGTCCACGATCATGTCCTTGATCACAGGGTAAGCAGCGGAGCGGAAAGGCTCCAGCTTGACGGTGTCGCCGTCCTTGAACTGGAACAGGCGCTGCTGGCAGGCCGGGGTGTTCTGGCCCGGGCCGTGCGGGCGGCCGTTGACCAAGAGGCCACAGGTGCCGCAGATGCCCTCACGGCAGTCAGATGCGAATGCGAACGGCTCTTTGCCAGCCTCAATGAGGCCCTCATTGACGTGGTCGAGCAGCTCCAGGACAGACATCTGCTCGGCGGCGTCGTCAACCTGTACGGTCTCGAACTTACCTTCTTGCGTCGGTCCGGCTTGACGCCAGATCTCAAGTGTCAGTTTCATTACTTGTAGTTCCTTGTCATCAGCGGGATCGAATCAAAGTACAGCGGCTCAGCATGGCGGATGAATTCGCCTTCAGCAGCGCCCGGCTCCCATGCGGAGACGAAGCACCAGTTCTCATCATCACGCTCGGCCTCGCCGTCCTCGGTGAGGTGGTCCTCGCGGAAGTGAGCACCACAGGACTCGTCGCGGTCGAGGGCGTCAACACACATGAGCTCGCCCAGGTCGATGTAGTCAGCGACGCGGAGGCCGTACTCGAGAACCTGGTTCATGTCGTTAACGTCACCCGGGATGCGAACGTTGGCCCAGAAGTCCTCGCGCAGGGCGCGGATCTTCTCGATGGCGACCTTAAGGTCCTCAACGTTACGGGACACACCGCAACCCCAGTACAGGATGTCACCGAGCTGACGGTGGTAGTAGGCCGGGCCATGCGGATCATTACCGCTAACCGTCATGAGGCGCTCAATACGTGCCTGTGCACGAGCAATGGTCTCAGCAGCTTCGGCGGAATCCTCTGCCAGCTTCTCCTCACCGAGGTGGTCAGCCAGGTAGTTCGGGATGGTAAACGGCAGGGTGAACCAGCCGTCAACAGAAGCGGACAGCAGCGAGTTGGCGCCCAGGCGGTTAGCGCCGTGGTAGGTCCAGGAGCACTCACCGGCGGCGAAGAGGCCGTCGATGGTGGTCATCTCGTTGAAGTCGGTCCACAGGCCACCCATGGTGAAGTGGCAGGTCGGAGCAATACGCATCGGCGTCTCGTACGCCGACTCACCAATGGCCTCTTCGTACATTTCGATGAGGTTGGAGTAGCGCTCACGGATCTTGTCCTTGCCCAGACGCTCAATAGCGTCGCGGAAGTCCAGGTACACCGAGTTGTGCAGCGGTCCAACGCCCAGGCCCTTGTTGATCTGCTGGGAGATGGCACGGGATGCCACGTCACGCGGGACGAGGTTACCGAAGGCCGGGTAGCGGCGCTCCAGGAAGTAGTCGCGCTCCTCTTCCGGAATCTCATTGGCCGGACGGTCATCCTTCTCCTTAATCGGAGACCAGATGCGGCCGTCGTTACGCAGGGACTCGGACATGAGGATGGTCTTGGACTGCCACTCGGAGTTGACCGGCAGGCCAGTCGGGTGGAACTGGATGAACGCCGGGGAGGCCAGGTATGCACCGTTCTCGTAGGCACGCATCATGGCGCCAGCGTTGGAGTTCTTGGCCAGCGTGGACATGTGGTACACGTTGCCGTAACCACCGGTACCGAGGATAACTGCGTGGCCGGTGAAGGCCTTGAGCTCGCCAGTAATGAGGTTGCGGGTCACGATACCGCCGGCACGCTTCTTGCCGCCATCGTTGTAGGTAATGATGTCCTGCAGGTCGTGGTGAGCAAAGAGCTCCACGTTGCCCAGGCCAATCTGGCGGTACAGCGCAGAAGTGGTGGACAGCTGCAGCTGCTGACCTGTTTGACCACGGGTGTAGTAGGTACGGGAGACCTGGACACCACCAAAGGAACGGGTAGCCAGGGTGCCGCCGTACTCGCGAGCGAACGGAGCGCCGATGGCGTTCATGTGGTCGATGACGCGGATGGACTCGGTGGCCAAGCGCCAGCAGTCGGACTCGCGGCAGCGGTAGTCGCCGCCCTTCACGGTGTCCTTGGTGTGGCGGTAAGCGGAGTCGTTATCCACCTTCTTGTGGCGGGAGGAGTTCACACCACCCTGCGCAGCAATGGAGTGCGCACGGCGCGGTGAATCGTGGTAGGTGAAGACCTTTACCTTGTAGCCGAGCTCGCCCAGCGCAGCCGCAGCGGAACCAGCAGCCAGGCCGGTACCCACAACGATGATTTCGAACTTGCGGCGGTTCAGCGGGGAGACGAGCTCCATGTGGTCCTTCTGGTAGCTCCACATGTCCTTCATTGGGACGCCGTGCGGCTCGTGGGACTCCAGGATGCGGCCCGGCTTGACGCCCGGGACGACGGACTGCGGGTGCGAGAAGTTAGGGTGCTCGCGCTTCAGATCGGTGTTCGCGTTCGCATTCTCGTTTGCGTTCGCGGCAGACACGGGATTCGCGTTAGTCATGGGTTCAAAACTCCTTTAGCTGACCCAGCCCAGGGCGACGGACAACGGCATAACGATGTTTGCCAGGCACACAACGGCCGGAACGACGTACGCCAGGATGACAAAGACCTCACGCCACTTAGCACCAGTGATGCCCAGGTCAGACGCAGCAAGGCGAATGCCGTGGGTGAGGTGCAGGAAGAGGCAGAGCATAGCGACGACGTAGATGATGGTCACCGGCCAGCGCGAGAAGGTAGCAATCATGTTGGCCTTCACTGCACCGTGGACGAATGCCTCCGGGGCCACCGGCTGCACACCCATGGTCAAGTCCAGGATGTGGAAAATGATGAAGAGAAGCAGCACGATGCCGGTAACCAGCATGGTCTTGGTGGCGAAGGAGTCCAGGCCACCCATGAGGTTGGTGCGCTTGAACTTGCCACGAGCTGCCTTGGAGCGAGCCGTCAGGGCGAAGGCGCCGTAGATGTGGGCGATAACGCAGGCCAGCAGCACGATGCGGATAATCCACAGCATGTGGCCGTGCGGGATCAGCGGAGCACCGAGGTCGCGCAGGAATGCACCGTACTCATCAAGGTGCACCACGCCGTTCTCGTCCGGCAGGTACAGCTTCAGGTTTCCAGCCATATGGCCCACTACGAAGAGGGCAAAGAACAGGCCGGTAATAGCCATCGTCAGTTTCAAAGCCCAGGACGGAATTCCCGGCTTAGGACGAATCGTTTCATTAGTAATGCGGCCGTGAGCGAGAGCTTCACGGTCAGGATTTTTTACAGACATGACACCTCCATAGTCGTCCTTACCTTACGCAGGCCTTCGCGCAGGCCACTACTCAAATCCCCACTAGACGGTGACACCTACCCATACTCACTCCACCCGTAGAAACTACCTGAGGTATGGATCACCTAAGTTACGCATGAGGTTATGCCGCTTTACCTTGATCACTTCCTTTTACGCAATATTGGTATTGCGTAAACATTTGACCTGTGAGACATTGCTCACAGCATGTTGCGCGAGTGACGAACCCACCCCTTTAGGTGTCAAACTTTCGCATGAGATACACACCTACACCTAAGCCCCCACTCCATGCGAATACCCCCGCTTCGCAGCAGAGTTAAAATGCTTCACACATTATTTGCAAAACTATTGTTATGACCGAAAGGCAATAGGTAACCTAGCTCACATGAGTAAGACATACGTGGGTTCACGCCTCCGCCAGCTGCGCCGCGAACGCGACCTCAGCCAAGCCTCCCTCGCCGCTACGCTGGGGCTTTCCGCTAGCTATGTAAACCAGATCGAGCACGATGTGCGCCCCCTTACCGTGCCGGTCCTTCTCCGCATCACTGAAGTATTTGGCGTCGATGCCACCTTCTTCTCCCGCGATGATGACTCGCGCCTGCTCGCAGAGATTCAGGATGTCGTTCAAGATCAGGAGATTTGCCCCTCCCCCGTTGAACTTCAGGAACTCTCCGAACTGGTGTACAACCACCCCACTGTTGCTCGCACACTCGTGGATATTCACCGGCGTTACCGCAATATCCGCGACAAGCTCTCGCTTGCGACAGATTCCCGCCGCTCCGATGGAAGCCAAGCCCTGTCAATGCCCCACGACGAGGTTCGTGACTTCTTCTACGCTCGCCAGAATTACCTAGACGAGCTCGACATCCACGCCGAAGTTTTGGCCAACGAACTTGGCGTAGCGCCATTTCATATTCGCGATATTGAGAAAGTCCTCGGGGAAAGGCTCGCCTCCCAACACGGCATAGAAATCATTACGACTGGCCGCATGGATGGCACCCTGCACCGCTTCGATAGTGAAACCGGTACGTTCCGCTTAGCTAGTCGTCTCAGTGTAGGTCAGCGCGCCTTCCGCATGGCCGCCGAACTTAGCTTCCTCGAAGCCGGTTCACTCATTGATAGCCTCGTGGGTGAAGAACCGTTTACCTCAAACGCTTCAATCAACCTGGCCAAGCGCGGTATCGCCAACTACTTCGCCGCCGCAACGCTATTGCCATATGGGCTTATTCATACTGAAGCGGAGCAGTCCGGCTACGACGTGGAGTACCTGTGCAATGTATTCGGCGTGGGTTACGAAACTGTTGCTTCACGCCTTTCCACCCTTCAGCGTCCAAACGAACGCGGTATCCCCTTCACCTTTGTGCGTGTGGACCGCGCAGGCAACATGTCCAAGCGGCAGTCCGCCACGGGTGTACACTTTTCCAACTCCGGCGGCACGTGCCCCCTGTGGAACGTCTACGAGTCTTTCTCACGCCCCAACACCATTTCCCGCCAGCTGGCACAGATGCCCGATGGCCGTAACTATCTATGGATTTCCCGGACGGTAAATTACCCGCAAGGCCGCTTTGGCGATACCAATAAGCTGTTCGCTATTGGCTTGGGCTGCGAAGCCCGTCATGCTGACCGCACCGTCTATGCCGAGGGACTCAACTTAGAAGATCTGTCCGCCGCCACCCCGATTGGCGCCGGCTGCCGCACTTGCCCCCGACAGAATTGTGCCCAGCGTGCATTCCCGGCAATCAATGAGGATCTGGTTATTGACGCTCACCGCTCTGCTGTTGCCCCCTACTAACTAAGAAGTGGTAATTCCGCATATTCCCATGCGCCAACCCCGAATTAAAATGGTCATACTTTACACCGTAAACGAGGAAGAATAAAAAGGGCTGGGGAGGACTCTCCACTTGGCTCTTTTTGGGCAGCGCACATTAGCCGACAGGTGAGCGTGACAACTTACCGGATTGACCTGCACACATAATTATCACCATTCGTCACATTTCAGCTAGATCACATATTTTTAAAGCTTTTCACAGCGAAAACTCGCCGATCTTGACACCGTAAAGCGTCTATAGTGGTCTGCGAACCGTTAAACACTTCCAGAAAGGATTTCTATTATGAGCAGCTTCGGAAAAGGCGCACTTGGTCAGATCGAGAACCTCATTCTCACCATCGTGCGCGCACCGTTCGTACTGTCCGCCAGCCTTTTCAAGTAAGTAGGACACGCTGAGGTGCTTCGGCGCCGCAGCGGCGTAACGACAAACTCCCCCTCACCTCCGATTTCTATCGGGATGAGGGGGAGTTTGTGCGTTGCTAGCGGTTCTGACCGCGCCTCTCAGTAGGGTCAGCGCCGCCTTGCCCGAGTCGAATATCCCGGCTCGGGCTAGGTCGCGCTCTGTTAGAGGTTGATCATGTGGCCACCGATGCCCTCGGCAGCTTCCTTCATGGCCTCGGAGAGAGTCGGGTGGGTGTGGACGTTGCGTCCGATTTCCTCAGCGGTGAGGTCGAAACGCTGCGCCAGGGTCAGCTCCGGAAGCAGCTCAGACACGTTGGAGCCAACCATGTGGCCTCCAATGAGCTCACCAAACTCGCCATCAGCAATGAGCTTCACAAAGCCAGCGGTCTCGTTGAGGCCCGCTGCCTTGCCGTTAGCGGAGAACGGGAAGGTGGCAACCTTGATGTCGCGGTCAGCGAACTTCTCACGGGCCTGCTCTTCGGTGTAGCCAAAGGAGGCTACCTGCGGGTTGCAGAAGGTGGCGCGCGGCATGTTCATGTAATCACCAAGCAGCTGCGTCTCAGCGCCGGCGATAACCTCGGCGGCGACAACGCCCTGTGCCTCAGCCACGTGGGCGAGCTGCAGCTTCGCGGTGACGTCACCGATGGCATAGATGCCATCAACGTTGGTGCGCATGTAGTCGTCGATAGCAATGGCGCCGCGCTCAGTGAGCTCAACGCCGGTGTTCTCTAGGCCGAAGCCTTCGGTGCGCGGGGCGAAGCCGATGGAAACCATGCAGCGATCCACGGTGAGAGTATCGGTCTTGGAGCCGTCCTTGGACTCAACCTCAACGGTGACATTGTCGCCATTGTCCTTGATTGAGGTGGTCTTGTAGCCGGTCAGGAGCTTCACGCCGAGCTTCTTGTATTCCTTGGCAATGGCCTTGGAAACATCCTTGTCTTCGTTCGGCAGAACGCGGTCCATGAACTCTACGATGGTCACGTCCACGCCGTAGTTGGCCAGAACGTAGGCAAACTCCATGCCAATGGCACCAGCGCCGACAATAACCATGGAGTCCGGGGCATCGTCGTTAAGAATCTGCTCTTCGAAAGACACGATGTTGCCGCCGATTTCCACGCCCGGGAGGGAGCGGACGACGGAACCGGTGGCGATGATGCAGTTATCAAAGGTAACGGTCTTACCCTTGTCATCACCCTCGGTGATTTCAATGGTCTTAGCATCCTTGAAGGAGCCGAGGCCATTAATCTCCGTAATCTTGTTCTTCTTCATCAGGTAGTGCACGCCCTTGACGATGCCCTCAGAAACCTTGCGGGAGCGCTTGTGCGCTACGCCGAAGTCGAAGGAGACATCGCCGGAGATACCGAAGGCCTTGGCCTCATGGTTAAAGGTGTGCGCAACCTCTGCGTTCTTGAGCAGCGCCTTGGAGGGGATGCAGCCCACGTTGAGGCAGACACCGCCCCAGTACTGCTTCTCAATAACAGCAACCTTCTTTCCCAACTGGGCAGCGCGGATGGCGGACACGTAGCCGCCAGGGCCCGCGCCGAGTACTACAACGTCAAAATGTTCATTAGTCACGCCCTACAGAATACGGAACTTTGTGCCTGATGTCTCACCACCCCCACGATGTGTGGGATGACGTGAACGGCAACGCGGCAGTGAAGGGCCGGAGGTACCGCGGAGTACAGCCTTTACGTCGATTTTAGCCCCACCCGTGGGGAAGAGTCGGATCAGAAAAGCCCTCACCCACGTGAGATGTGGGTGAGGGCTGACGTTGTGCAGTGCCCTTTAGAAGAGGCCCCAGTCCAGTGCGGCCTTCGAGGACGTGGAAGAACCGGAGTGGACAAACTGGCCCAGCACCTGGTTGATGGCGACGAGGATGGTGTCAAAGAAGTTCATTGCTCTGCTTTCTATTGGCTTAGGGAGTCTCATGCGGCTAGGTTCCGCAGCGCGGCGGCATCGCGGACGTAGTCACAGCATCTAGCACCACTAGCGAATGAGACGCCCGCGGCGTTACATGACGCGTAACAGTGCGCGTGAAGATTATGACACGGTTTTAACTTCAATACCACCAATAACTCCAATAACTTGGTAAGTTTAAACTCGTTACCCTCATCTTGAGGGTGCGGATTTACCCTTCTGCCTGCACAGTTGCAGATTCTCGAAGGGAATATCCAGAGCATCTTTTAGACTTGCCCTACATTCCGCTCATCACTTAGAAAGCGAGACCCTATGAAGTTCGCGCGCTCTCTCACGACGCTGGCAGCGGCCTCCGCCCTTGCCCTCGGCGCCGTGACCTCCCCTATCGCCAGCGCATCCGATGTCACCCCGGAGCAGATTCGCGGCGAGGCAACGCCGTCCACCATTTCTGAACTCGATGTCTACGGCGAAATTGAGGAGTACCTCCCTAAGAATGACGCCGGTCAGCCCGTTCCTTCCCGCGAGGAGTATGAGGCTTCCATCGGAAAGAATGTGAAATTTGAGGGCGTCAACATCAACAAGATTCCAGACGAAAAGCAGTGGTTGGGCTTCATCTTGAAGTACGCCGATTACCGCCAGAACGTCAAGGCGCTCAACGCTACTGCGCCAGCCATGGACCGCCAGGTGCCGCTGGCTGTTGTCACCCCGGACGGAACCTTTGATTCCTCCCGCCCTACCCTCTACCTGCTCAACGGAGCTGGTGGCGCTGAACAGGGTATGGACTGGTTGACGTCCACTGCGGGCCAGGACCTGGATCCGAACAAGGACGGAATCCAGGATCTAGATGATTACTACGGGGACCGCAACGTCAACGTCGTTATCCCACAAGCGGGCGCCTTCTCCTACTACACCGATTGGCTCAGCTCACCGAATAGCGGCTATTTCAAGGGCCCACAGAAGTGGGAAACCTTCCTGACCAAGGAACTTCCGGGACCGCTCGAGGAGCACATCAACGCTAACGGCAAGCGCGGCATCGCAGGCATGTCCATGTCCGCCACGTCCTCTCTGGTGCTGGCTCAGCACAACCCGAATTTCTACGACGCCATCGGCTCCTACTCTGGCTGTGCGGCAACCTCGACCCCGCTGCCCAATTTCTACACACAGCTCACCGTGAACCGCGGTGGCGGAAGCACCACGCAGATGTGGGGCCCGAAGGGCGGGGACTACAACCGCTATAACGATGGCCTCATCAACGCCACGAAGAACAACATGGGCAATTCCCAGGTCTATGTCTCTGCAAACTCTGGCCTCGCCGGCGCAACGGACATGGGTTCGTCCAAGATTGAGCGCTTGGGCTCTGCCCAGGCCTTCAAGTCTTCCTCGACGCTGGTGATTGAAGGTGGCGTCATTGAGGCAGCCATGAATGCTTGTACCCACGACCTGCAGTCTAAGTTCAACCGTGAAGGCATCGAGGCGGACTTCAACTTCCGCGAGACCGGTACGCACTCGTGGCCGGGCTGGCTCGATGACATCAACTCCTCGTGGCCTACCTTTGCCCGCGCTTTCGATCTTCCGGTGGAGCCGGTGAGCGGCGGGACGTCGGACAGCGCGGTGAATGCACCGGCTGCCAAGGACGCTGAGGCGGAGGCTGAGACGGAGTCTGAGGCAGATACCGTCGACAATGCTGACGCTGAGTCGGACGCTAACGCCAAGGCGGAAGATACCGATAAGAAAAATACGGACAAGGCTGCGGCAGAGGCAGACCCTGCTGCCCCCGCTGACTCCTTGCCGGTCGACTCTGAAGCAGCCCCGAAGGTCGACCCCGAAGCCACTGAGCAGTAAGCTCAACTCGCCATAACAATTGTCGAATAAGGATCCCCATGAAGCGTCTTAGCTCTCTTCTCGCCGCCGGCGCGCTCACCGCAGCCGCGCTGGTCAGCCCCGTCGCGGGTGCCGCCACCCTGAAGCCGCAGGAGGTTGCGGGTGATGCCGCACTGTCCACCGTGTCGGACTTGGAACCTAATCCCGAGATAGAGGGTCAAAAGTGGTACGACCGCTACAAGGATGATCCGCGCCTGCTGAAGCTGCAGGCTACGTCGCCGTCCATGAACGGCCGCGTGATTCCGCTGGCCGTTATTCCGGCGAAGAATCCGGATCGCCCGACCATCTACCTGCTCAACGGCGCTGGCTCTGCCGAGCAAGACACGGACTGGCTGGCCAACTCTAATGTGGTGGACTTTTACGCGGAAAAGGACGTCAATGTGGTTATTCCGCAGTCAGGCGCGTTCTCCTACTACACCGACTGGCAGGAAGACCCGAATGGCAAGTATCTCAAGGGCCCACAGAAGTGGGAAACCTTCCTGACGAAGGAACTTCCGGGGCCACTGGAGCAGCGCCTCAATGCCAACAACAAGCGCGCCATTGCCGGCATGTCCATGTCCGCCACGTCCTCGCTGTTGCTGGCGCAGCACAACCCGGGTTTCTATGATGCCGCGGGATCCTTCGCAGGATGTGCCGCTACTGCTTACCCGCTGGAGTACGAGTTCCTGCGCGTCACCGTCAACCGCGGCGGTGGACAGCCGGAGCAGATGTGGGGCCCGATGGGCTCGCCGTACAACCGCTACAACGATGCCCTTATGAACTCGGAGAAGCTGCGCGGAACCGACCTGTACATTTCTTCCGCGAGCGGCCTGGCCGGTGAGAAGGACACCCCGTCCTACTGGATTAACAAGGGCTACAACCCGGCGGCCGCCTTCGTTGGCTCCGCTCAGCTGCAGGTTGAAGGCGGCGTCATTGAGGCAGGTGTCAACCACTGCACCCACATGCTCAAGGCGAAGCTGGATAAGCAGAACATTCCGGCCACCTACAACTTCCGCAATGTTGGTACCCACTCCTGGCCGGGCTGGAGCGAGGATATGGAGAAGTCTTGGCCTACGTTTGAGGCGGCCTTCAACTCCTAAACGTTCTGTAGAGGCCTCCACCAAGAGCCCCAAGCTTTTCGGTCTTGCGGGATAAGGGCGGTAGGATAGCGGCATTATGAAGCTGCTTTCCACCGCCCTTTCGCATATCACCGCCGCTCACGGAACCGCCGCGCACACTCGGGATAGCTATACGGGAGTGGACTTTAACGTCGGGTTTGAGGTTACCCATTATGATTTGGACCTGACCTACCGCGTGGAGCCCAACATGCTCCAAGGCACTGCGGTACTGCACATCCGCGCACTGGAAGAGCTGGATAAGCTCACGTTGGACCTCGGCGGAGCTATGGTTGCTCGCCGCGTTACCGCAAAGAATGCTCCGCGCGTGGCCCGCCACCGCCTTTCTGCCGGAAAGCTGCGCGTGAGTTTTGCGGACGCCATCGCGAAGGACCAAGAATTCGAGTTGCACATCCGCTATGGCGGCTCGCCGCGCCCACTGCGCACGCCGTGGGGCGAAATTGGATGGGAGGAGACCGATTCCGGCTCGCTCGTCGCAAGCCAGCCTAATGGCGCACCGAGCTGGTTCCCGTGTGATGACACCCCTGGTGAGAAGGCCACCTTCGATATCCGCATCACCGCGGATGATCCTTTCATCGTGATCTCCAACGGCACGCTGGTCTCCCGCCGCCGTTCGGGTGGTTCCATGACGCGCTGGCACTACCGCGTGACGCACCCGATGGCGACGTACCTCGCCACAGTGCAGGTAGGCGAGTACATGGACATCAGCCTGGGCCGCAACGTCCGCGCCTGGGCACCAGCCCGCCTGAAGCAGCTGGTGTTGGATGAGTTTGCTCAGCAGCAAGAGATGCTGGACTTCTTCTCCGGTCTCTTTGGCGAGTATCCCTTCCCCGATTACCAAGTGGTCATCACCGATGATGAATTGGAAATCCCGCTGGAGGCCCAGGGCCTGTCCATCTTCGGCTCCAACCACGTCAAAGGTGATCACGTCTTCGAGCGTCTCATCGCTCATGAGCTTTCCCACCAGTGGTTCGGCAACTCCGTAGGCCTGCGTGAGTGGAAGGATATTTGGCTCAATGAGGGCTTTGCCTGCTACAGCGAGTGGCTGTGGCGCGAGCATGCCCATGGCCACCCGGCGCATGACTCTGCGCGTTCGCATTACCAGGTGTTGGCCCGCAAGCGGCAAGACATTGTTTTGAGTGACCCGGGCACGCGCGACATGTTTGATGACCGCGTCTATAAGCGCGGCGCGCTGACCGTCCATGCACTGCGTCGGCTGTTGGGTGATGAGATCTTCTTCCTCACGGTCCGTGAGTACCTCTCCGCCGCACAGCATTCCACGGTGACCCCGGAGGACCTCATCAGCCGTCTGCGTGCAGTGGCTGTTGATCCCGCTGCTGTGGATGCTCTTCTGGACGAGTGGCTCAACCACGAAGCGCTACCTAAGTTCCCGGCTTAAAACTTCGCCGCCATGCCCTACACTTGAGCACCATGCGCAGAATGCTTGTGACCGGCGGCGCCGGCTTTATTGGGGCAAACTTCGTCAGACTCGTGGCCCAGAAGCGGCCAGAGGTGGAGATTACTGTCCTCGATAAGCTCACCTACGCGGGCAACCGGGCCAACCTCGCCGGCGTGGATGCCACGCTGGTGGTGGGCGATGTGGCGGATGAGGGGGTCGTCGACAAGCTCGTGGCCCACGCTGATGTCGTCGTCCACTTCGCTGCCGAGTCCCACAATGACAACTCATTGCGGGACCCTTCGCCCTTCCTCCACACCAACGTGATGGGCACCTTCGTGCTGCTGGAGGCCTGCCGCCGCCACGATGTGCGCTTTCACCACGTCTCTACCGATGAGGTCTTCGGGGACCTAGAGATCGGCGCAGATACGTACTTCACGGAAGCGACTCCGTACAACCCGTCGTCGCCCTATTCGGCCACGAAGGCCGGCTCGGATCACCTGGTGCGCGCGTGGGTACGCAGCTTTGGGCTGCGGGCAACTATTTCGAATTGCTCCAATAATTACGGCCCTTACCAGCATATTGAGAAATTCATCCCACGACAGATCACCAATCTGCTCCTGGGCCAGCCGGCCAAGCTTTATGGCACCGGCGAGCAGGTGCGGGATTGGATTCACGTGGATGACCACAACGAGGCCGTACTCGCCATCCTGGACCGCGGGCAGATTGGTGAGACCTATAACATCGGCGCCGACCAGGAGGATACGAATAACCGCCAGGTCATCGAGATGATTTGCGAGCTCATGGGGGCTACTGACGGCGACCGAGCGAACTACATCCACGTGGCGGACCGCCCGGGCCATGACCAGCGCTACGCCATGGACGCCAGTAAGCTGCGCCGCGAGCTGGGCTGGACCCCACGCTATACGGACCTGCGGGAGGGCCTCGCCGCCACCATCGAGTGGTACCGCGCCAACGAGGCCTGGTGGCGCGCGGGCAAGGAAGAAGTCGAAGCCAACTACGCCAGGCAAGGACAGTAAAGAAGAAACATGAAGGTGCAGACAACGGCCATCGAGGGCCTGCTCATAGTGGAGCTCGACGTCCACGGCGATAACCGTGGCTGGTTCAAGGAGAACTGGCAGCGCGAAAAGATGGTGGCGGCGGGCCTGCCGGATTTTCAGCCCGTGCAAAATAACGTCTCCTTCAATGCGGAGAAAGGTGTCACGCGCGGCCTACATGCGGAGCCGTGGGATAAGTTCGTCTCCGTGGCGTCTGGCCGGGTGTTCGGCGCGTGGTGCGATCTGCGCGAGGGCTCTGCCACCTTTGGCCAGCTGGTGACCCATGAGATTGGCCCCGACACGGCCGTGTTCGTCCCGCGTGGGGTGGCCAACGGCTTCCAGGCCCTGGAGGCCTGCGTCTACTCCTACCTGGTCAATGACCACTGGTCCCCGGATGCGGAGTACACCTGCGTCAACCTCGACATGGTGGACTGGCCGCTGGAGCCGACGGAAATCTCCGACAAGGACAGGGACCACGCCGTGCTTGGCGACGTCTCCCCCATGCCCCCTCGCCGTATCCTCGTCACCGGCGCCAACGGGCAGCTGGGCCGCGCATTAAAGAAGTTCCTGCCCTCCGCTGGCTTGGGCGCGGTAGAGTTCTGTGGGCACGAGGACTTTGACATCACCAACCCACCTGCCCGTCCGTGGAAGCAGTATTCCGCCATCATCAACTGCGCGGCTTATAACGACGTCAACGGCGCGGAGGACAATCGTGCTGCGGCCTGGGCGGTCAACGCCGATGCGCCAGCAAAGCTCGCGCGCATTGCCGCGGCGAACAATCTCACCCTGGTGCACGTCTCCAGCGACTACATCTTCGATGGCTCCCACGAGGTCCACGATGAGGAGGAACTGCCCTCACCTCTCTCGGCCTACGGGGCGTCGAAAGCCGCGGGCGATACTGCCGCGCAAACCGCTCCGCGCCACTACGTCATCCGCACCTCGTGGGTCTTTGGCGATGGCGCCAACTTCATGTCCACGATGCGCTCGCTGGCGAATAAGGGAGTCAAGCCCTCCGTCATTCACGATCAGCGCGGCCGCCCCACCTTTGCCGAGGACCTGGCCAAGGGCATCATTCACCTGCTCAAGGCCAAGGCCGAGTACGGGGTGTACAACATCTCCAACTCCGGTGACGTGGTGGGCCGCGACGAGATTGCCATGGCCGTCTTCACCGGCGTGGGCCAGGACCCCGCCGATGTCACGCCGGTGAACACCGAGCAGTACCGCGAGATTGCCGGACCCGAAGCTCCTCGCCCGAAGGAGTCCGCCTTCGACTTGTCCAAGATTGAATCCACCGGCTTCACACCGATGAATTGGCGGGCCGCTTTGGCCCTCTACCTGGGGCTTTACCCAGCATAACACTCAACATAACACTTAACTTCCCACGTGTTATGTTAAGTGGGAAGTTAAGTGTTATGTTCGCCAGCCCGCGCCGCCGCACCCCGGCGCGGGACCCCTCCGTTAAGCTTAAAGCCCATGAAGGGCATCATTCTCGCAGGCGGTTCTGGGACCCGCCTCTATCCCATTACCAAGGGCATCTCGAAGCAGCTCATGCCCATCTACGACAAGCCGATGGTCTACTATCCTCTGACCACCCTGATTCAGGCCGGCATCCGTGAGATCCTCATCATCACCACCCCGGAGGACCAGGACGCCTTCAAGCGCCTGTTGGGAGATGGCTCCCAGCTGGGCCTCATGCTTCACTATGCGGTCCAGCCGCGTCCAGAAGGCTTGGCCCAAGCCTTCCTCATTGCGGAAGACTTCATCGCTGATGACGACGTGGCACTCGTCTTGGGTGACAACATCTTCGAAGGCCACGGCTTCTCCACTGCACTTAATGAATGCCGCCACCCCGATGGCGGCATCATCTTTGCCTACGAGGTCTCCGACCCACAGCGCTATGGCGTCGTGGATTTCGACGAGACCGGCCAGGCTCTCTCCATTGAGGAAAAACCCGCCACGCCGAAATCCAATCACGCCGTGGTGGGGTTGTATTTCTACGACAACTCCGTAGTGGAGATTGCGAAAGGCATTAAGCCCAGCGCACGTGGGGAATTAGAAATCACCGCAATTAACGAGGAATACCTGCGCCGCGGTCGGCTCCACGTCAAGCGCATGCAGCGCGGTGATGTTTGGCTCGATACCGGAACGGTGGACTCCATGAGCGAGGCCTCCGCATATGTGGAAGTCATGCAGAAGCGCACCGGCACCGTCATTGGCTCGCCGGAAGTAGCCGCGTTTGCAGAAGGTTTCATCGACGCTGCAGCGCTTACCGCGCTGGCTCAGCCTCTCCTGAAGTCTGGCTACGGCCGCTACCTTCTCGCCGCCGCCCAAGAGGGCTGAGACCGAGGTACATATCGATCAAATAAGGACCGAAAACCAACGGAATCTGAGGCCTTATTTGATCGATCCGTACGCACCTAAGCGTCCCTCGCCCTGTGTCAGGAGCCGCCACCACCCAAACGGGCTTAAACGCGTTAAGGTAATCGCATGCCTAGTTCATCCTCTCGCCCCACCAGTGATTCGAAGAAGTCAGCGCTATCCACCATCAGCCCCGTGGCGTGGGGATTGTTGGTGATCGTTGTTGTTTTGGCCATCATCATCGGCTTCCTGCTGGCAGAGCGCACCTCTTCCAGCAATGAAAGCACTTCCGCAGCGCAGAAGACCGCGACGAGCGCGGCGCCCGCCGAAGACCTGGCGAAGGATGCTGACAAGGCCACCCCCGGCACGAAATTCTCCGACGGGAAGGGTGACCCAATGACGTTCGGCCCCGGAGGTGACACCAAGTCCGGAGACATTACGGTGGTGCACCGCAAGAAGGAGGATGATCCTTTCGCCATTGGTGCGGTGGATGCCCCCGTAGTGATTTCAGAGTTCTCCGACTTCGAGTGCCCATTCTGCTCCCGTCACGCCAACGTGACCGAGCCGGATATCCTCACCAAGTACGTGGAGAAGGGCTTGGTGCGCATTGAATGGAATGACTTCCCCGTCAACGGCCCCGCCGCCATCGAGGCAGCCAAGGCCGGACGCGCTGCCGCAGCACAAGGCAAGTTCGCGGAGTTCAAGCACGAGCTCTACACCGCCAGCAAGGACATCAGTGGCCACCCAGAGTTCGACATCGACGACTTCATGACATTTGCCAAGCAGGCCGGCGTTGCAGACCTGGATAAGTTCCGCCAGCAGGCCACGGACGATACCTACACGGAGGTCATCGAGACGGCCACTCGCTATGCTTCCCAGATTGGCATCACGGGTACTCCGGCATTCGTGGTGGGAGACCAGTTCGTCGGTGGCGCACAGCCGCCCGAGGTATTTGAGCAGATCATCCAAGAGCAGCTAGGAAAGGCAGCCAATGGATAAGCCGCCGCTGATTGTGTGGGTCTTCATCGCGCTCGTCCTTCTGACCGGGCTGCTGGGTGGTTATGCGGTGGGGGTGAGCGTATGAGCATCGGGATTTTCGGTGCCCTCATCGCTGGCGTGCTGACTTTGATCAGCCCCTGTTCAGCGCTGTTGGTGCCGGCCTTCTTTGCCTATGCCTTTGATTCGCAGCGCCAGCTGCTGTTTAAGACCCTGGTGTTCTTCCTAGGCTTGTGCACCACGCTCGTGCCCATCGGCATGGGGTTGGCCGCCCTGCTCGCGCAGTATCGCAGCCAGGTCATCACGGTGGCGGGCTGGATCATTATCGCCCTGGGAATCTTTACCGCGCTGGGCGGTGGCTTTCGCATCCCCGGCATGGATGCGCTCTCCGGAAAAGCCCGGGGCAGGGTGTTTCTGCTTGGTGCGGTGTATGGCTTTGCCGGTTTTTGCGCGGGCCCGCTGTTGGGTGCTGTTCTCACCACGGCGGCTGCATCCGGCAGCGCACTCTATGGCGGGATCATCATGGTGGCGTATGCCGCGGGCATGGCCACGCCGCTCTTCCTGCTGGCTGCGCTGTGGGAGCGCCTCGACGTCGGTTCGTGGCGGTGGCTGCGCGGACGCGAGGTCACTATAGGCCCCGTGCACACGAATACCGTGTCCATTGTGTCGGGCGCATTCTTCGTGCTCATCGGCGCGCTGTTCATTGTCAGTTATGGCAGTGCGACACTGCCCGCGGTACTGAGCACGGATGCGCAGTTCGCGGTGCAGGAAAAGGCTCGCAGCTTCAGCGAAGGCGTAGCGGATGCCTGGGTCTGGTTCGCCTTGTCCCTGGCCGCCACGGTGGCGGTGGGCATCAAGGCTGCCCGCACGCCGGCCTAGGGCCGGCGTTTAAGAGTTAGTAGCCGCGGGCGACGTACTCGTCGATGCGGGCAGCTTCCGCGCCCACGGTGGTCTCATCGCCGTGGCCCGGCAGGACGCGGGTCTCCGGCGGGAGGTTGAGCACGCGGTTGCGCAGGGACTCGATGATGACATCGAAGTCGGAGTACTTGCGGCCCGTCGCTCCCGGGCCACCGTTGAAGAGGGTGTCCCCGGAGAGCAGGGTGTTATCGGCGGCGTCGTACAGCACGACGCAGCCCGGGGAATGGCCCGGGGTGTGGAAGACCACGAGATCCTCCCCACCAATCTTGAAGATCTGGTTATCCTCCAGCGCGGCGTAGTTAGACTCCGCGTGGGTTTCGCGCCACAGCTGCTCATCGTCCGGATGGAGGTAGAGCTGCACACCATAGTGCTCAGCAATCTCAGGAGCGAGCTCGCAGTGATCGTTATGCGCGTGGGTAAGCAGCACACCCGTCACGGAGCGCTCGCCCACCTCGTCGTAAATGCGCTCGGCGTCGTGCGCCGGATCCACGATGTAGAGCTCCTGGCCACCGGAGACGATGTAGACGTTGTTGTCCACGTCCCACTCACCGCCATCAAGGCGGAACTTGCCAGAGGTGACAAACTGTTCAATCTTCATTTCGGGTTCCTTTCCTGGCTGAGGTAAAGCTCGTGATTGTGAAGATTCGGCTGTCTTTAAAATTCGACGACGGACCGCAGAACCTTGCCAGCCTTCATGGTGCCGAAGGCCTCTTCGACGTCGTCTAGCGCAATGCGCTCAGAGACGAACTTGTCCAGCGGGAACTGGCCGTTCTTGGACAAGGATACGTAAGCCGGGAAGTCACGCTCGGGCAGGCAGTCGCCGTACCACGCCGGCTTGATGGAACCGCCGCGGCCGTACAGGTCGATGGCGGGGATGTCGACGTGGTCGGTGAGGTTGGGAACGCCCACCATCACCATGCGGCCGGCGTGGTCGCGGGAGTAGAAAGCCTGGCGCCAGGTGGGCTGGATACCTACAGCATCAATGGTGACGTCGGTGCCGAAGCCGTCGGTAAGCTCACGCACAGCCTCGATTACCTCATCCTCGGAGAGGTCCTTGCCGCAAATAGTGTCGGTTGCGCCGAACTCACGGGCGGTCTCAAGCTTGTTTTCATCAAGGTCCACGGCGATAATCTTCGCTGCACCGGCTAACTTCGCGCCGGCAATCGCAGCAGTGCCCACACCACCGCAGCCGAAGACAGCTACGGACTCGCCAAGCTGGATGTCAGCGGTGTTAACGGCCGCGCCCAGGCCCGCCATGATGCCGCAGCCGAGCAGACCGGCGGCGGCCGGGTCGGTCTCCTCTACCTTGGTGCACTGGCCCTCGTGGACCAGGGTCTTCTCGGCGAAGGAACCAATGCCAAGCGCCGGGGTAAGTTCGGTACCAGCGTCTTTATCCCCGTCCGCGAGCGTCATCTTCGCGGATGCGTTGTGAGTATTGAAGCAGTACTTCGGCTCACCCTTCTTACATGCACGGCACTCACCGCACACCGCGCGCCAGTTCAGGATGACGAAGTCACCGACCTCAACGTGGCTAACGGCGGAGCCCACGCGCTCGACGACGCCCGCCGCCTCATGGCCCAGCAGGAAGGGGAAGGCATCCTCGATGTCACCATCGCGGTAGGCCAAGTCGGTATGGCAGACTCCGCAGGCCTGCACCTTGACGATGACATCGTGCTCACCGGGGGCGGGAACTACGATGTTGACGGTCTCGACGGGCTCGCCCTTCGCGCGCGCGATGACGCCGCGGACAACCTCTGCACCTTGCTGGGATCTATTTTCATTTACATTTTCATTAACAGTCATGCCCGCGAGGGTACGCGAAAGGCCCGAGCAACGTCGCCCGGGCCCAACGAAAAGACAAGTTCGCCTTTAGAAGCTAGCGAGATGGTTGGCCACAAACTCGTGACCACGCGCATTGACGTGCAGCGGCAGGTTGCCCGGCCCTGCGGAGAAGTCCACGAGGCCTGCCCACAGGCGCTTATTGGCATCCGCACACATGCCGCGGTCCCACGTCATCGGCTTCATGTCCACAAACTCCGTGCCGGTCGCGTGCGCCAGGTCCACCTGCATCCACTGCGTGACGTTCTCATAGCGCTGGACCATCGGCAAAGCGGTGGCATCGGCCGGCTTAGGACCAACATGGATGAGGCAGTAGCGATCCCCAGAGCCGATGGTTGGGTAACCCACGATCTGAATGCGGGCATTCGGCGCAGCAGCGCGAATCTTGTGGATGATGGGCGCATTTGCGCCAACAAAGCGGGCACGCATGTCCTTGTCAGACAACCCAGCGTTGTTGTAGGTGTCATTGAAGCCGCCGGCGTAGATCACGCGCTGGGTCTCAGTGGTGAGCTTGCCGCGGCGAATTGCGTCATCAACCTGCGCGTTCATCTGCGGGCCCTGGGACATCGATACTGCACCAGAGCAGGAGAAATCCGCCACCGGCATACCCAGCTTGGCGGCGGTACGCTTGGCAAAGTTATTACCGGATGGGCAATCCAGGCTGGGATTGCGGCCGGACGAGCCCAAGCGCGAGGAGAGGTAGGTATCCAACTGCGGGTCTGCCAGGACGGAGTCGCCGAAGGCAACGAGGTTGCGTTCCGCTGCTGCTGCCTGGGGAGCCTGAGAAAGACCGACTGCCACGAGGAGGGTTGCGCAGAGGGCCGCGAGGCGCTGAGTAGACTTCACGTGACGAGTTCCTTTCGGGAAAGAGTATGTTCTAGACCGAAACCATAATAGACTAAGCTAACGATTGAAGCTTATGTAACAATAGCAACACCTTTAACATATTGCTCTGATTGACGGCCTTTCTATCCCTCCCTATCGCCTCTACCCCACCACGAGAATCTTATGAAGCTTTCTGATATCACCTTCCACGCCACCGCGATCGCGCGGTTTATCCCCTCGCTCTTCCACGCCGGCCTCATCAGCCCCGCCGGTGGGCCCCGCGCTTGGGCTGCGACCCTGCCTGTCTTGGCACGCTACCGTTTCACCACCGCCCGCGAGGTCGAGCAAGCCTATCTGACCTGCCCGGAACGCCTAGCGCTTATCGACGACAACGGGGCCCTCACCTACCGCCAGCTCCGCGATCACTCCCAGACTTTCGCGCGCTGGCTGCTCTCGCAAAACCTCGACGAGATCCGCCTGGGCGTCATGGCCCGCAACGGCCGCGGCATCATCACCCCATTGGCAGCCAAGGGCTATGCGGGCGCGCACATCTTCTTGCTCAATGTAGGTTCCTCCCCGGAGCAGCTGGCCGGCTGCATCGAAGAAAACCGCATTAACGTGCTCGTCATCGATGATGAGTTCATTGACCGCCTCTACCCCGCTGGCGACCTCCCCGAAGGCCTTTCCGTCGTCATCGCTCACGAATCCGGCGAAGATCGTCCGGCGGCGCTGGCTGCGGCCCCAACGCTGCGCCAGATTGTGATGCGCCCGCGGGACGTCGAGAAGCACAAGCTTCCCGCCTGGCCCCAGCACGGACATATCGTGCTCATGTCCTCCGGCACCACCGGAATTCCCAAGGGCATCATGCGCCCAGAGCCCACAATGCCGGTGGTCGTGGCCTCCATCGTGGGCTCGGTGCCGTGGCGCGCGAACCAGAAGGTGCAGATGACCGCTTCCATTTTCCACACGTGGGGCTGGGCCTGCATCAACATTGCGCTAGGACTTCGCAACACCATCGTGACGCGGCGTGTCTTTGACCCGGCGGCCGCACTCGATGACATCCAGCGCTACCAGCTCGATGGCCTGCTGTCCTCCCCCGTTTTC
Organism: Corynebacterium sp. MSK218; assembly: GCF_030232655.1. NCBI lineage: Bacteria > Bacillati > Actinomycetota > Actinomycetes > Mycobacteriales > Corynebacteriaceae > Corynebacterium > Corynebacterium sp. MSK218. Next base: position 10,841 of record NZ_JASPGN010000001.1, on the reverse strand, counting down.
TTCCGTCAAATGGTCGAAGCCGACCCCGATGCACACTACGACACCTCGAGCCTGCAGTTCATTGCCTCGGCTGGCCATGCGCTGACCCCGGAGATTGTCAAGGAAACCCACGAGCGCTTCGGGCCGATTCTGTGCAATGTCTATGGTTCGACGGAGCTCGCGCTGGCATCGACGGCCAGCATGGAGGAGGTGGCCAAGGACCCCACCATTGGCGGCAAGATTGCCTCCGGCACGAAACTGCGCATCCTCGATGAGGACGGCAACGAGGTTCCCCGCGGTGAGGTCGGCGAGATTTACCTGACCAATTCCACCGCACTTATCGGCTACACCAACCCGAAGATTCCGCTCAACAAGGTCGATGGCCTCATTTCCATCGGTGACCTGGGCTATATCGACCCCGAGGGTTACCTGCATGTGGTGGGCCGCGCCGATGACATGATCATCGTCGGCGGTGAGAACGTCCACCCACAGTCGGTCACCGAGGTGCTGGAGGCCATGCCGGGCATCGCGGAGGTGCATGCAGGCGGCGTGGAGGATGAGACCACCTTCCAGCGCATCGCCGTGTGGGCCGTGACGACCCGTGATGCGTTGGGCAACGCCGTGACTGCCGACGCCATCCGCACCTGGGTCCGCGACAACCTCGCCGACCATTCCGTGCCGCGCGACGTCCACTTCCTAGACAAGCTGCCGCGCAACGCCACGGGCAAGGTGGTGCCGCGCCTGCTAAGGAGCACCGACTAGCCCACGCCTATTCCTCTCAAGGCATAGAACCCCCAAGCCAAAACTGCCCGAGTTGCCAAAACCAACCTTGCTTCATGCGATGTGGAGCGAAGGTTTTGGCAACTAGGGCAGTTTTTATGTCTGGGTTTTAGTCCCGCCGGCCCCTGAGGTGGGCCGAGGGGCAGATTAGCTGCTGCGCTTGACGGTTGCTGCGACCTCACCTGGCAGGGCATGGCCCTCGCGAGTGATGTCGATGCCGGCGACTTGCTTGGCCGTCGGGCACACCACCGGGGTGATGAGGTTGACGCCGCGCTCGCGTAGCGCCTTGGCATCCACCGCGATGATCGGCGTGCCAGCGGTGACGGTATCGCCCTTCTTGGCCAGGGCCGTGAAACCTTCGCCCTTGAGCTCCACGGTGTCGATACCGATGTGGATAAGCAGGTCCAGCCCATCCGCGGTCTGCATACCGAAGGCATGGCGCGTCTTGAAGATCATGGTGATGGTGCCGTCTACGGGGGCGCAGACGTCGAAGGCATCGACTGCATCCGGCATCACCGCAAAACCTTCGCCCACCATGCCCTGCGCAAAGGACGCATCCGGAACTTGGGAGAGCTCGACGACGTCTCCGGCGAACGGGGCACGCACGTCGATACCTTCGGCCTCGACGTGGGAATTGCTAGCAGAAGCGCTACTGTTGCTGGCGCCCTCGGCGCTGGCAGGCACGCTGGCTCCAGTACCCGCGGCACCTGCCGAGCTCGCAGCGCCCGCAGTGGCCAGGGCCGGGGAGCCGTGGTGCAGCTGGTGGCTGACCTCGTCATACATGAACTGCACGGCCGGGCCGACGATGACCTGCACGCTCTTCTCGGAGGGGTGGATAACACCGGAGACGGCGGCGCGTTTGATCAAGGAGTCGCGAACAAGCGCACGCTCCTTCACGCCGACGCGCAGGCGCGTGGTGCAGTAGTCCAGCGAATCAATGTTGTCCTTGCCGCCTAGGCCCTCGATGATGTGGGCGGCATCGCGAGCGGTCTTGTCATCACCGCTGACAGAATCCTCCGTGGATTCTGCGGCAGCATCGTCCTCACCGCGACCCGGGGTCTTGAGGTTGAGCCAGCCGATGAGGAAGTAGAAGATGACAAAGTACAGGGCGAAGAAGGCGATGCCCATGACCAGCAGCATGTACCACTTGTTCGCCAGCGGGTTCTGGGAGGAGAGCAGCATATCCACAAAGCCCGCGGAGAAACCGAAGCCGGCGGTCCATTCCATGGCTGCGGCGATGAAGACCGAGAGGCCCATGAGCAGTGCGTGCACCACGTACAGCAGCGGGGCAACGAACATGAAGGAGAACTCCAGCGGCTCGGTCACGCCGGTGAAGAAGGAAGCCAGGGCACCAGCAGCCATGAGCGAGCCGACGACCTTGCGCTTGCTCTTATCCGCGCGCAGATACATGGCAAGCGCCGCACCTGGCAGACCGAACATCATGACGGGGAAGAATCCAGCCTGGTAGCGGCCCACAACGCCCTCGACCGTGCACTGGCCGTTGGCCCAGATACCCGGGCAGTCAGCAGCGGAGGTGGCAGCGGCGGCTGCCTCGATGGTCTTCTGGCCGCTCTGGAAATTACCAATGTCATTAATGCCGATGACATCAAACCAGAAGACGGAGTTCAGAGCGTGGTGCAGGCCGGTCGGGATGAGCAGGCGGTTGGCCACGCCGTAGATACCAGCGCCCGCCGCACCAAGGCCCTGGATGGAGGCACCAAAGTTGAACAGCGCGTGGTAAATGAACGGCCACACGAAGTAGAGGATGCCGGAGACCACGATGGCGAAGATCGCGGTCAGAATCGGCACGAGGCGCCGCCCAGAGAAGAAGGCGAGGAAGTCCGGCAGCTTGGTGCCGTGGAAGCGGTTATATACCCAGGCGGCCATGATGCCGGCGAGGATGCCGAAGAGGACGTTACCGCCGCCCACGGCGTTCCAGCCTTCCGCGGCCCACTCCAGTGCCTCATCACCAGTCAGCGCCGTGGGGTCTTCAATGCCGCGGTAGCCGGCCACGGCGTCGGGGCCCAGCAGCTTCATGAAGGTAGCAAAGGCCAGGAAACCAGAGAGCGCGGCGGCACCGTTGGAATCTTTAGCCAGGCCGAAGGCAATGGCGATGGCGAAGATCCAGCCCAGGTTGGCCAGGACCGCGTCACCGGAGCTGATCAGCAGCTGGGCGGCGAGGTTATCCGGGCCAGCCGCACTAGAAATCCAGTAGCCAACACCACTGAGAATTGCAGCGACGGGCAGCACCGCCACAGCGCCCATAAGGGCTTTTCCGAGCCGCTGCAGCGGCCCCATCACATTGAATTTCATAAGGGAGAGTCCTTTCTGAAAGGGAGAAGTATGAACTTAGAAAGAGAAATCTGGCTGAAGTTTTTCCTACAGACGGTTCTGGTCCGCGTAAAGGTAGTACTCGCGGTCCTCCAGGAGGGAGGCAGCGGCTTCATCAACGATGACGGTCGCACGCGGGTGCAGCTGCAGTACCGAGCCAGGGCAGTGCGCTGAAAGTGGGCCCTCGACCATCGCGTGCACAGCCTTGGCTTTATTGCTGCCGGTGGCGATGAGGAGCAGGTGGCGGGCCTCACTAATCGTGCCAAGGCCCTGAGTCAGCGCGTGGCGCGGAACGTCTTCCTCGTTGTCGAAGAAGCGGGAGTTATCCTTCACGGTCTGCGGGTGCAGCGCCACCACGTGGGTGCGGGACGTCAGGGAGCTCGACGGCTCGTTGAAACCGATGTGGCCATTAGCGCCAATACCCAACAACTGGACATCGACGCCTCCGGCATTCCGGATGGACTGGTCATAGGCGGCCGTCGCCGCCACGGGGTCGGTAGCGTTGCCTTCTGGGCTCTTCACCAGGGCGTCGTCAAAGTCGACGTGGCTGGTGAAGTCACGGCGGATGGTGGCGTAATAGGACTGCTCGTGCTCGGGGGCGAGGCCTAAGTATTCGTCGAGAAGAAAAGCGCGGCTGCCTGCGAAGCTGACCTCGCCGCGCTCGTGGCGGGCAATGAGTTCCTTGTACGTGGCCACCGGGGTGGACCCCGTGGCCAGGCCCAGGGTGGCGGAATTGTTGGCGTAGCTTGCGAGGATATCGGCAGCCGCGACGGCAACCTCGGCTGGGGTAGAGCGGATAAGGATGTCCATGATCTGCCTTCCTGATGTGAGCGAGAGTGTTGTTTTAAGAGTTTATAAATTCGGTACCACCGACAATGACTCGCACCGGTTCCAGCTGGGCATTAAGGCCCACCAGGTTGGCGCGTGCACCAACCGCGATGCGGCCGAGTTCCTTGCACCCCAACACATCGGCGGCCGTGGCGGAGGTAAAGCGCACTGCCTCGCCCAGACCATGTCGCGCGGCAAAGCTGGCGAATTGCTGGGCCAAGGTGGACGTACCACCCGCGATAGCGCCGCTGGGCACGCGCGCTACTCCCCCGCTCACCGTGACGGGAAGGGAGCCCAATTCATAGTCACCGTCGGCCATTCCAGCGGCCGCCATGGCATCAGTGATGGCGAAGGCTCGGTGGCTGTGGGCCATGTCTACGGTGCCGTCGACAAGATGCACGCCGTCTGCGATGAGCTCGACGGCCACGTCCCCCGCCTTCGCCGCGGTGAGCAAAGCCGCGACCGGGCCCGGCGCGCGGTGGTGAATAGAAGGCATGCCATTGAAGAGGTGCGTGCCGGTCACGGTGACTCCGAGCTCCTTAGCTCGGGCAATGACGCCCAACGTGGTGTCATAATCGGCCTCGGTATGGCCCAAGCTGGCGATAATGCCATGCTCCGCGCAGACTTCGAGCAGCTTGTCAGCGTTTTCCGTTTCCGGCGCAAAGGTAATCGAACGCAGGTGGCCGCGGGCCGCTTCAATCACCGCGCGGAAGAAGTCCGGGTCACCTGGCACGATGCGCGAAGGGTCTTGTGCGCCGCACTTGGCCGCGGCGATGAAAGGGCCCTCCATGTGGATGCCGGCGATTTCGTCTTCTTCAGCCAGCTGAGCCAAAAGCTCGGCCCGGGCACACAGCTCTTCTTGGGTACCGGAAACCAAGCTGGCCAGCAACGTCGTGGTGCCGTGCGCGCGGTGGAAACGGGCGGCGGCCAGGCACTGCTCATAGGCACCATTGGGGAATCCCCCGCCGTTGCCGCCGTGGTTGTGCAGGTCCACGAAACCGGGTACCCACAGCAACGCATCTGGGTCCCCGGCGCGCCAGGCGGCCTCGGCTGCGGGGACGTCGCCAAGCTTTATGCCCTCAATACTCTCCCCGAACGTGACGGCCCCGGCGCGCAGCTCGAAGTTCTCATCGATGTAGAGGCCTTCCACGTGGCCTTGAATCTTAGTTGCCTCTGCCTGCATGACTCATTCGATTCTGCTTGTACAGGCTGGCGTGGCGCAGCCCGGTTGATAATTCATTTGAAATTTATCAGGGCTGTCGATTTTTGTGAATGTTTCGGGTGCACCGCATGGGGTGCTGCGAGTTACCAACCGCGGGTATCTACTCGGTCCCAGAGCTCGTTATTCGCCAACTCACCAGCGTCCGTCGGTGAAGCGCCAACGAATACATCTCGTGCATCAGAATCATCAGTGAGGATGTAGCGGAACCACGCGGTGGCATAACCATTCCCGAACTCAAGGACGTCCTTGTGGTCCGCGCCCAGCCGCCGTGCACCGATCACCGGCCCACCGGCGGCGTCAAAGTTCTCCTGTAGGTCTGACCACGGGCTGACAAGCCAGCGGTCCGAGCGGCCATCACTCGTCATCAAGAACAGCGGCGCCTTGACGTCCGCGGTGGTGTAGTCCCAGTCATTGGACTGTGCCACCTTGTGGGACGCCGGGCGTGGGACGCCGGGCTCGCCGCATACACAGCTGCTACCTCCACTTGTGCCGCAGCGTTAATCGCACCAGCACCACCTTGTGAGTGTCCGAAAATACCGACCCGCGATCGGTCCACACGGGATTCCAGTTCCGGCAAGCGCTCAATTAAGTGCACGACATTCTCCCCGGTTCCGGTTTGGGGAGTCTCATCGCCGACAACCACGAAGCCCCAACTAGCCAGATGCTCCGCCACGGGTAGGTAGCTGCTCAATGGCGTGTTCGTGCCATTAGCCATGACCACCGCCGGAAATGGTCCCGCGCCCGTCGGTGCCACAACGGTCACATCACCGTCACGCCGCACATCGACCTCGTGCGGCCCCTCGCCCGCAAACGATGCTTCCAGCGGGCCACCCGTTTCAGCGCTATAGCCGGCAGCCACGCCGTCATCACCTGTCACGCTATCTGCGTCTACCCACTGCATGAATCCCACAAACCCGACAAACGCCACGACAATCACGGCTACTACAGCAATTATGCCAATCACAAACTTTTTCATGCTCTACATTTTGAAGTTCACAAGAGCGAAAGACACTAGCGCTAGCGCTACTTTTTCCTGTACACAGAGCATGACCTGCCTCCATTTGAAGCGGGGGCATACAGGTCTAGAGGTGTAAAAAAGTGACGCCACAAATCTTCAGAAAGATCGCTTCTTTCCCCACTCCCTTGTAATGTGTTGTGCACATCACTATTCTATCTAATGTCATAACCATCACACCCAGGAGTAATCATGTTCATATTTGAAACACTTCCAGAAATAGTAACAGTAGGAGGTTCGACTCCATCCAGAGTTCAAGGCCGAGAAGCGGTTGCTGAAAGCAAAGTTTCAATCCGACTCTCTGACACAGAATCCTTGGACAAGTGCCTTTATCAGCTCGAGGTGTCCGACGCCCGCCTGGCAGAAAGAGGTCCAAAAGTCCCAGGACCATACGATTGGCAGTTCGTCATCAAGGAAGTCCTCGAAGATGGAAGCGCGGTTGTCCACTTCGGAGTCGCTTGGTACGACATGGGATTTTTCAAAGAAAAGAAAAGCGTATTTCAGGACGCTCGACATTCGAATATGTTCAGCTCAATGGGAGTGCACCAAGACGATATTTCAATTGAGCATTGGATAAAGTCAGCCTAAATGCATCCTCCAAGAAATAGTGGTGGCAAAGGGTTTTTATCTATCTACACCCTGACCACCACATATTTTTTATTGTCAGTGTGCGGGTCAATGACCAGCCTCTCGATTTCACTCCACTTCGCCGAACTCAACAAAGGCGAACTGTTGGTGGCAAGCATCTTCATCTCGGGTACTTGCGCTCAAGTTTTTGCAGTCCCCTTTCTGACTCCGCTCTTCAACACATTCAACAGCTATCACATTGCGCTTGCTGCGCTTTTCTTGGATCTTCTGGGCTTGTTATCAATGGCGGCCTATCCAGAGCCTTCGATCCTCATTCTTGGAAACCTCGTCACCGCATGCTTAAGCGGCCTGTCAATTCCATCCATTTTCACCATCGCTGATTCTCAGGTCGGCGAAGGTCAGCAGGCGAAAGCCTTCTCCCTCTTAGATACAGCCCGACTTGGCGGCGGATTCCTTGGACCGCCTCTAGGTGGATTACTACTGGACCAAAGAAACCTGCAGACAGCGCTCTTCGTTGAAGCCTGCGCCGTTGGAGTCTCGCTGCTTGCTTTTTATTTCCTTTATAAATCCTCACCCCAGAAAACACTGCTTCATCCAGAAACCAAAGACTCTTCACCGAGTTTTCTCCAGAAGGTCCTCGAAGCACCTTCTCTTTTGCTGAAGAATAGAAGCGCTCGGTCCGCGTTAACCAGCATTTGGGGAGCAATTATCTGCACCTCAATTTTCAACGTTTCGCTTGTCTTCTATACGACACAGACCCTCCACGTCAGCGGTACATTATATGCCATCATTGCCCAAGCATTTATCGTCGGCCGCATCTTTGGTGCACGGCTTTCAGCTCGCTTTCACTCACAGAACGCCGAGAAGGTCCTGACCGGGGCAGGATTCGCCATGGGGTGCTTCATAGCTTTACCTGGACTATTTCCCTCATTGTGGCTCTGCATCCCATGCTTCCTCCTGGGCGGAGTCTGCAATGCCGCTCAGGTAGCCGCACTACGAATAGTCGTTGTCGGATCCGTACCTGATGAAGTGAAACCCAAAGCCCTTTCTACGATGGGTTCAATTAACAGCTCCGCAATGCTTATTGGATACATCATCGGGGCACCTGTTGTAAGTGCCATTGGCCCAGCTGCGGCCCTTGTCGTATCAGGGTTTGGCACCTCTATCCTCACTACGGGCCCAACACTGAAGACCACCATGTACGGTGACTCCGGTAACCAAGGCAACGACGGCAAATAGCAATTAATTTTGTAGTAAATCTACTTCGCCAGTTATCTGGAGATATAGCCAAATGTCACCATGGCAAACGGCACGCTACGGACCGAAACTATCCCCTATCCCGTAACGGTAGAGTTGGCGCCATTTAGCCCACCTGTCCCCCACAACTCATACGGAGCTTTCCTCATGGCCCGCTTTTCTGCACGCCAGCTCAAGCGCTTCATGGGATTCTGGCCGCCCTTCTTGGGCGCTGGCATCAAGATCCAAGAATTTGCTGATGACGGCACTCGCGTCGTTGTCAGCCACAGGCCAAACATGCTGACCAAGAACGCCATGGGTGTTGCCTTCGGTGGCACGCTCTCCGCCATGACGGACCCGTTCTTCATGCTTGCGTCCATGCATCGACTGGGCAAGGAGTACCGCATCTGGGATGCCGCTGGTGAGATTAAGTACCTGAAACCCGGCCGCGGCACGGTCACCGCCGATATGCGTATCCCCGAGGAGACTTACGCGCTCATCGAAGAAAAGACGGCCAACGGTGAGAAGTATTTGCATTGGTTCGACGTGGACATCATCGATGAGGAAGGCGATGTCGTCGCTCATGTGCGCCGCCAAGTCTATTACCGGCGCAAGCAGAAACAAGCTGCACTTGGCCACAGACGCTGGCTAGTGACGCTTGGACTACTGAGGGTGCTTCCCGAAATTCAGAATTCTTGTGCTGTGTTTATCTAGTGCTTTGAAGCCATTTTGAGCACACCGGGAAAAATTGTGTTGTAGAAAGCCTCACGCCCAACTATTCTTGCGGGTACAGCGCCAACCCAAGAAGGATAAAGCTGGGTTCCCGAATGGGAGTAGGGCTTCGGCCTGAGAATTCCTTTGCTCCGAGGGTTGGCGTTTTTACTTTGCTTTCGCCTTGGCCTGCAAAGCATCAATACACGTCCCTGGCTCTTTTTCGAGTTGTGCAACGATAAACTCGATTGCTCGCTGAGAGTATGTCCAGGATGAATTGGGTTCTCCAGCGGTGCTGCGATCGTGTGCGTACCTGGCATCCTCTCTAAATTGGAATACCTTATTGAAGAGATTGAAGTGCCACCGGTTGAATAGCTTTTCCTCGCCTCGGAAGTAAATAGTGGTTTTCGACTTCCTTAACCGGTTTCGCACCTCTTTTACTGCATTACCAACTGTGTAAGGGTAATAGGAAGCAGCATCTCGGATGTCTTTAACGATGGTGACGCCGGCTTCCGCGTCTTTGTCGACATAGACGTTAAGGTCGGCATCCTTCGCCTTCTTGACGATGCGCAGGTTTGTCTCGTAGATGACGGCAGCAGCACCTCCTTCTCCGGTTCCTGCCGCGTCGGCGGCTAGCTGCCTCATCTTAAGAAGCTTCTCTGCGACATGAGGCTCGTACTTCGTCCGAATCACGTCAGGGTCAATTGCACCGCGGCGCACGGCCAACGTCAAGTGATTCTCCGGTATTAAATCACTAACGGATTCACCATGAAGATCGAGGAGCTTATCTGCATAATTCATGACAGACTTTTGCAGGAACGGTCCGATGAAAATCTCATACTCATCAGTGATGAAGTGAGTATTGACATTGCGGAAGCGAATGATTTCCGCCATGTTGATGCGCAGGGGATCTTTATCATTCGTAAAAATCTTCTTGAGACAGTCTGCTAGAGCAATTGTCTTTCCAGATTCGTCCGAGTAATAGATCGACTCGATTCCCCGCTCTCGGATCAGGTACGCCTTGAGCATTAGTTCCCATGCGTTGCAGAGAAAAATTGAACAGGTCTCCACGTGGTATTTCAACGTTGGCCTGTTGTACAGCTCCACTGCAAGAGCAAAAGCTTCCTTGCTCTTTTCTAGGAGCCGCTCAATAATCTCTTCCTGTCCCTTATCCACAGGAACCATTCTAACTTCTGCCCCGAGTCATCTCTTCGGCGTTCTCAGCCTGTTCCCTGCCTACGCTCGGTAATAGCACGGACGATCCGGAAGTCAGTGATGATAGGAAAATACCCCAGCTGAAACACTGTTCTAGCTGGGGCTTAATGGAGACTAAGACGTCGGATTTGATAAGTGCGGCGTGACAGCAAGAACTCTTGTTGAGCAGGGGTTTCGTGATTCTGAAGTAATTTCATTCGCTACAGGGCGCGGTTTCTTGCTGTTGTGAGGTGGTTCTCTAACCGCACTCAAGGTGAGTGCTGGTGTTCAGGGGGTGTGGTTTGCGTTTTCCGTTAGCGGGTATCGACTAAGGGGGGCGTTGTTCTTTCCACGGTCCTCTTTGTTAGCGTAGAATAGTGAAGATGGTAATGACTTTTAGGGTCGCTAACTTAACTACCTGCTCAGTTAGGTGAGGGAGGCGTGAATGGAAGCGGAACCTGAGAAGACGACGATGGATTTTTATAATATGTCGGATTTTCTGCGTGGTCAGTCATCGAAGATCATCACGAAGCTGTCCGAGGAAGATGAGGCGGCTTTCGTGTTGAAGAATGGCAGGCCCATGGCGGTGTTGATATCGATTGACCGGTATGAGCGGTTGATGAAGGCCGGCATAGACATCACTGATTACTAAATTATTTTCTACGAGGGATTTTGGATGGCAGTGAAAAAGACAGAGCTTTACTCGTTGCTGTGGGAAGCAGCTAATAAGCTTCGTGGAGGTGTGGAGCCTGCACGCTACAAGGACTATGTGCTCACCTTGCTGTTTTTCAAGTACGTATCCGACCGCTACAAGGGGCAACGCTTCGGCGACTTCACCATCAGCGAGGGAGCGTCTTTTGATGACCTGTCCAAAGCCAAATGAGGTTACCCTCGTTTAGTGGACACCCTATTTGTACGGATCTTGTGTCCGTGGGAGAGGATGTTCATTGTGAGTCA
>NZ_JASPGN010000019.1:0-38294 GCF_030232655.1 Corynebacterium sp. MSK218 | reverse complement strand
GCTAAGCCTGCCCGCGCTGATGGTACTGCAACCGGGAGGTTGTGGGAGAGTAAGAAACCGCCGACACCAAACAACAAATACACAACTCAATACAACAACAAAGGGCATCCCGTTGAAACACCACCAGTTTCAACGGTCTGCCCCTTTTTTTGGTTTTCCACCCGCACACCGCACCCGCACCGGCGGCCACTTCATCAACCCCCGCCGCAGTAAAAGTGCAGACCTGAAAGCCGACACACCCAGGGTCAAGGAATTCCGTTCCGAATCCGAAGCTGCAAGCAGTCGCTAGTTTCCCCTTACTGTTAATTCAACGGGCGAAGCAATCGGAGTCAGGCTCAGTTGTTGCTTCTAACTTTTTGGTGGAGGTCAGGAGACTCCCCATTCAGCTAGCTGTCGTGTTGCGTCAGGCCTAGCTGTGGCAAGGCAACGTTTAAGATTTCAGCGGCGGGCGTGGTGACACACTCGGCGGCCGTCCGACCTGTCTTATCGATGTAGGCTTGGGCGATACGAGCCCCTGCGGCGTAACCAGCTCCGGTGGGTAGCCCGACCGGTTTCGATCCCATTAGGCGGGCGCTCGAATCTCCAAGCACCCATGCAGCGAAGTCCTGCATGCCGGTCACATCCAAGCCCTTGACGATCCGTCTTAGTACATCGTCGCTCGATCTGGTTTGGTCGGTGACGAAGTGCGTATATCCACGCTTACCGTAGAACTGGGCAGCGAATAGGTCGGCTAGTCCTTCGGCCACGACGTGCTCACCGACGGTCACTGTCTGCGGGTCCCATACGACGCCGTCAGCCGAATAGCGGACGTTGTGGTGCAACTCGTGTAGGGCAATCGCTTCTAGCCGATTGAGAACTTCCGCAGTCGGCCAGATGGTGATGGCAATGTAGCCACTGATCCCACCGAAGGCCGACAGACCTCGAACTTCATCCATAAAGTGATCGTTGGAAGGATCACCTAACACTAGAAGCACAGTGAGGTCAGGAATCATGAGTCCTGGGTTAGCAGTCGCCAAGTGTTGAACCCCTTTAGCGAGAGCTTGCTCAACTCGAGCCCAAGCGTTGGCCTCCTCCAATTTGTAGAGCGCATCATCTATTTGCTGACGTGAGGCATCCGGACCGAATCCGAAGTTCTGACTGTGTACGGCAGCCATATCGAGACCATCTGGAATGAAGAAATACATGCCAGCCATGGGCTCCCATAATTTACGAGCGGCCTCCTGCCACTGTCCCGGAGGGCTATCCAACATCGTGCGCATTCCCGTGGCGCTGTCGATCATCGAGATTGTCATGTCCCTAAGAATAAACCCTGACGCAGCGTTAAGGTCAACCTCCAAGTTCAATAAACGTGTCCGGTTAATATATCTGGCCAGCGAAGTAGGAGTCGCTGTTATTAACGGGACTGTCCGGTGCTGCAAAACGCTTGCTAACTACAAGTAGTACATCGAGTATGACCTCGCTTGCTACTGTCTGACAGCTCTCACCAGCAAGCACTCGCTCCACGGCCTGGGCACGTTCATCAGGTGACAAGCGTGCGCGTCTAGGCCGCACTTCAATTACACCAGCTTTCTTTAACCTACTGTGAAGCACGCCAGTCGATAATCCAACAGTTTGTGCTGCTTGATTGATCGACATACCTGCACGCACCAACCCAACAGCCTCACGGACAAACGGATCACGCAGACGACTCGCACGCCTGCCAGGAGGCTCGACACCTCTTACCCTCAACCCACCGCAAACCGATTCGGGGCCCACACCCACATCACGCGCGACCAGGCTAACTGCCTCGCCTGCAGCCACTCGCTCAATAGCAGCAGCCTTAACATCCTTCGGAGTCCAACGCGTCACAACTACCTCCCAGTCGAAGTGGCGCATTCACCCCTTGACAGCACGCCGCGGGCCCAAAACCCACCCGAAAACCCCAGCACACCGCCAGCAGCAGGTCTGCACTTCCACGCCTGGACAAATACAAAGACGAGCCGCCAACGTGAACAGGAATCGGGTTATACCCATCTCGCTTTCCTTTCGCGGATCCTTAGAGTCCAGATTGGCTTAGGAGTAAGCGGGAGTAATCACTGCTGCGCTAAAGCTGCCCCCATGCGATGCGGGTAGATTCATTGGCCAAGCCTCTGAAGGAATGATGAAAGTGGTGCAGCGCTTATGCACTGGGCGCATCGTTCGTGAGCCGCTGTACTGCCTCGCGGATGACCTCGGGGCGCTTGCAGAAGGCGAAGCGCACCTTGTGCTGCCACGGTTCCGGGTTGTCCGCGAAGGCGGCCAGCGGGATGGCGGCAACACCCTTGGTTACAGGCAGCTGCATGCAGAAGTCCACGCCGGTCATGCCGGTAGAGGAGATATCGGCAACCACGTAGTAGGTGCCGCCGGTGTCATGCACGTGGAAACCTAGCTGCTTGAGGCCCTCCACCAGGATGGCACGGCATTCAGCAAGCTCATCCACCATGCCGTCGAGCCATTCCTGTTCATAGCGCAGGGCATGAGCCACGGCGGGCTGGAATGGCGTGGTGGAGACGAAAGTGGTGAATTGCTTGGCTTTGATGACGCCGTCGAGAAGCGCGGGCTCCGCAATGGCCCAGCCGGTCTTCCAGCCAGTGCAGTTGAAGGACTTGGCGGCAGAAGACACCGTTACGGTGCGCTGGCTCATTCCCGGCAGAGAGGCGATGCTGACGTGCTCGGCGTTGCCGAACGTGAGGTTCTCGTAGACTTCGTCAGCAAGCACAAGCAGGTCTTTTTCCACGCAGAGCTCGGCGAGCTCGGTGAGTGCTGCGTGGGAGAAGACTGAGCCGGTCGGGTTGTGTGGGGTATTGATGATGACCATGGCGGTCTTGTCCGTGATGGCCCCACGTACCGCAGCAACGTCGATGTCCCAGCTGTTACCGGAGGCTTTGAGGGGGACGGGGATGCGGGTGGCGTCGGCAAGCGCGACGGCGGCGATGTACGCGTCGTAGTAGGGCTCAAGGACGATGACCTCTTGGCCCGGCTCCACGAGGCCCAGCACCGTAGCGGTGATGGCTTCGGTAGCACCCGCGGTGACCACGACGTGATCCTGCGGGACGGAGTAGGTTTCGGCAATGGCGCTGACTAGCTCCGGTACACCGCGCAAGGGAGCGTATTGGTTGTTGCCGCCGGCGATGTTCTCCTGGGCAATCGCCAGCATGCGTTGTGGGCCATCGCTATCGGGGAAACCCTGGCCTAGATTCACCGCGTCATTTTCCACGGCGAGCGCGGTCATGGTGGCAAAGATAGTCTCCCCGAATTCCTCAAGCCTGTGAACAGTCATTTAGAGCACCAAGAGATCGTATTTCGTGGCCTTGATATCGGAAAGCCGCTTGCGGGCGCGTTCGAGACGTTGCCACTGATCTTCAGGGATGGCCTTGCGTGCCACGGTAACGGTCTCAGCGTCCGGGGTACCCCACGCAATGGGCATCGGAGTAATCTGCTGCCAGTGTTCCTTGTCGCTGGAGCTGCGCTGGCCTGAGACGGCCGCAACCGGAACCTTCGTGCCGACCGTGCGCTTAATGCCGGGAATGTTGCTAACGGTGCGCAGGCAAGCGCCCCAGCGTGGTGGGAGTTTGGGGTCCACGTTGGTGTTTACCAGGGCCAGAAGCACCATATCGCGCTCATTAACCTCCGCTACCACCGCGGGGGCGAGAGGGTAGGAGTCGTAGAGCTTTTGCGCCGAGCCTACCTGGCGGGAGGCCAGCACCCCAATGACGGCGCAGAAAATACCAAAGAGCACCATGCCTAGGCCTACGGTGATGCGCCAGGTGGCGTCGATCCCGAAATAGAGCGCAATGCCGCCAATGATGAGCAGCAGCCCCATGATGAGACCGGAATTGCGCAGGCGTGAAGAATCACGCAGGAGCTCGTTGTTCTGCTTGGCAAAGTCCTCGTGGACATCAAACTTGAAAATCTTCATTAGGTCACAAGTCTACTGCGTCCACCAGCCGGTAGGCATAGCCTTGTTCCGCCAAAAAGCGCTGGCGGTGCATGGCGTACTCCGCATCAAGGGATTCGCGGGCCACGAGCGTGTAAAACGTCGCTTCTTGGCCGTCCTTTTTGGGCCGCAGCAGGCGGCCCAGGCGTTGGGCCTCCTCCTGGCGGGAGCCGAAAGTTCCGGAGACCTGGATAGCGAGGGCGGCTTCCGGCAGGTCGATGGAAAAGTTCGCCACTTTGGAGACGACGAGCGTGGTGAGTTCGCCCTCGCGAAACTGCTGGAAGAGTTTCTCACGTTTGGCGGTCGAGGTCTTGCCATCGATGACGGGTGCGTCCAAGTGCTGGCCTAGTTCCTCAAGTTGATCCACGTAGGCGCCGATGATGAGTGCCTGTTGGCCTTCATGTTTCTTCAGCAGTGTGTCCACGGTGTGGAGCTTTGCGCTTGCCGACGCCGCAATTCTGTACCTATCCCGCGACTCTGCTGTGGCATAGAGCATACGCTCTTCCTGCGTCATATCCACGCGCACCTCAACGCAGTCTGCGGTGGCGATATAGCCGGCGGATTCCAATTCTTTCCACGGCGCGTCATAGCGCTTGGGCCCGATGAGGGAAAAGACATCACCTTCGCGGCCGTCCTCACGCACGAGGGTAGCGGTCAAACCTAGGCGGCGACGCGATTGGAGGTCGGACGTCATGCGGAAGACAGGGGCGGGGAGCAGGTGGACCTCGTCGTAGATAATGAGGCCCCAGTCGTGAGAATCGAAGAGCTCGAGTGCTCGGTATTCGCCTTTGGTCTTGCGGGTAACCACCTGGTAGGTGGCGATGGTGATCGGCTTAATCTCCTTCTTTTCGCCGGAATACTCACCAATCTCATTCGGGGTGAGACTGGTACGGCGTAGCAGCTCATCGCGCCACTGGCGCCCAGCCACGGTGTTGGTGACGAGGATGAGGGTGGTGGCCTGGGCCTTGGCCATGGCGGCTGCGCCCACGATGGTTTTGCCCGCACCGCACGGCAGGACCACGATGCCGGAGCCGCCAGCCCAGAAGGACTCGGCAGCGTACTGCTGATAATCGCGAAGCTGCCAGTCCACCTCGTCGGTGCTCAGAGCGATGGGATGCGATTCGCCATCGACGTAGCCGGCGCGGTCATCTGCCGGCCACTTGGCTTTGAGCAGCTCTTGTTTGAGTCGCCCGCGTGCGGAGGGCGGTACGGCGATGGTGTTTCCGTCGATGCGTTGGCCCAGAAGCTCGCCCACTTTCTTATGGCGCGTGAGCTCTTCCAGAATGGCGGGCTCGTCTGATTCGAGGATGAGGCCGTGGGCCGGGTGGGCAAGCAGCCGGACGCGGCCGTAGCGCGACATGGTCTCGGCAACGTCGATAAGCAGCGCCTGCGGCACGGGGAAACGCGAGTAGTTCTCCAGCACATCGACTACCTGCTCGGCATCGTGGCCGGCCGCGCGCGCATTCCACAAGGCCAGCGGGGTAATCCGGTAGGTATGGATGTGCTCTGGTGCACGTTCGAGCTCGGCAAAAGGTGCGAGTGCCGCGCGGGCCTGGTTGGCCTGCGGGTGATCGACTTCCAGCAGGACTGTCTTATCCGACTGAACAATGAGCGGTCCGGACATGGTGTGGGAACGAGTCCTTTCTGGTCGGTTTACTCGTCGCTGGCGAAGCGGACGGTGGAAATGCGGTGCACTGGGAATCGCACGGGCTTGCCCTCGGCGCCAAGGGCATCGATGTAGCCGCCTTCGACGGACAGCGGCTTCACCGTGACGGTACGGATGCTGCCGCTCTTATCGGCATAGGAAATCACGATATCAGCGTGGAAGCGCGCGGCCGCACGGGCCAGCGTGAGCGGGTCCGGTTCTTCCTCGTCCTTCGGGGCAGGGCTTTGCGCGGACTTTTTCAACGTCTGCACTGCCTGGTCCACCGAGAACGGTTCATGTGCGCGTGCCTTCTTGCGCGGCGTGGGCAGAAGGTAGGGTTCCGGGGCAGCAGTGAGCGAGGCACCGGATTCATCCTCTGGGGAGGGAGAAAGGCCCTTGTCGCGGAGCTTCTCTAGCAGCTCGCCGACGCGCAGCTGTGAGACCGCCACGGTGGGCGCGAGCAGGCGCAGCCCCGGAACTGAGGCAACGGCGAGCTCGAGCAGCGCCGGGTCCTCGCTACGTAGGTAGGACAGTGCAGGTCCGCTGCGGAGTGTGCCGTGGCGCTTGGCGACGTCCCCGATGGCGAACTGAAGCGCCTGTGGCACGCCCGTAGGCGAATGTTTCTTAAGGAAGTCCGTCATTTCCTCCGCGGTAAGCCCATGGTCCATGCCGCGGCGAATGGTGGATTCACTGATGCGGTACACGCTGGCCAGACCTGGCGATTCGAGGTCCGCCAACGAGGCCAGCGTGCGGTGCGCGGCGGGTTCTAGCGGCCCCGGCACGAGGACGGTGAGGTCTTGCTGGATGATGAACTCGGAGACAGTATCGGGGACGAGGTGGGCGGCGGTGGAGGCGTCGATAAGCACCTGCGTAGCCTTGCCCAGAGCGACCGCACCAATCCATTCGGCCTCGGCGCGCAGCTTCTCAATGGTGCGGTTACGGGTATGGCTGGCAAAAAGCGGGGAGCGGAAACGCAGGTCTTCCCAGAATTCCTCCTCGGTGAGTGCGACACCGGAGTGCGCATAGACGTCGAGGACGAATTTTCGGAAATGGCGGAGGCGGCGCACGTGGGTATCCTCCTCCAGCGCGCGGGTGCCTTCCCAGCTCGCCCAAGGTGAATCGCGCCAGGCTTCCAACAGAATGCGCCATTTCTCCCCAAGGTCAGCCTCGAGCCAATCTTGGGAGCCGGTGGTGGGCGCCAGAAAATGACCCTCGAGGCCGTCAGGCTCGCCGCGGTAGAGCAGCCGCGCGTGATAACCCAAGCCGATAAGCTGCGCGACGTCCTCTTTATCTAGGTCCAGCTCCTTCGCCAGCTGGGTAAGCGAGCGCACGCCTACGGAGGAGTCCTTGAGGAGGGACACCGGATGTGCTCCGAGAATCTCGATGAGCTGCTCCATACTGCGCACGACCTCCAGGCCCGCGGCTGCCCCGGCCTCATCCGCCTTGGGATCCGACTCCGGCGTGCCCGCGCGGCCGGAGGGTGTCGTGGGAATAGGCGGGGTGGCGTCTCCTGCCAGTGCACGGGCAAGCGCGCGCGGAAGGCGCATTGAGTGCGCATTGATGCGCTCAAGAAAGCCCTTGGCTAAAAGCCGCTTGGCGGGGTCATCAGAGTTGATATCCGGCTCAGTGTCAGTGGTGTATCCCACACCATCGCCTGAGGCTAAGGCATCGAGGACGCGGCGCTCGTCCTTGGTGAGTGCTTCAATGTCCTCTGCTTCGAAGCTTTCTTGGTTGAGCAGCGACCAGCCGGTGGGAAGTGAGCCCATCACTGCGGTGACGATGCGTACCTGCGGGGCATTGCCGAAGACCAGCCCGAGCTCTTTGAGCTGCTGTGTGATAGCCGGATTGGTGTCCTCCACCATGCCCACCTCGCCGCCGCGTTGTGCAATGTCCTCCAAGGCCGCGAGCTGTTCTGCGTTGCTCGCGGACAGCGCATCCACCACGTACATGGGCAGCGTTAGATGGGTGGCCAATGTATCGAAATTCTCCGGCGTCGGTGCCACGACATCGCTGCGGCGCGCCAACAGCGCCCGCAGGTCCTCCTCGGGCAGCTGGCTGAGCCACTCGCGGTAGCTGTCGGTGATGCGGGCACGGCTTTTAGGAGAGGTCATGATGGACCCCAAGCTTAGTGCTTCGATGAACGGCAAGACGGGACCGGCCTGAGGCTCCGGAGACCACTGCACCGATGTGGGCATTGTTTGAGGTGCTAGCAGGCCATTGTGATTGTGCAGTAATTCTTGTACGGTTATTGTGCAAGAATTACTGCACAATCTCTGGAGGCTTGATGTCACCTCGTGTTTACCGCCATCCGAGTACCGACGAAATCACTTTGGTTGGGGTGTTTGCCGCCTTGAGTGACCCGACGCGGCTGGAAATGATCCGACGGCTGGCAGACGGGGAGGAACATGACAGTCTGGAGCTGGCGGACGATCTGCCCCGGTCGACGCTGACGTATCACACACGCATGTTGCGGGAGGCAGGGGTGACGTGGACTCGGAGTGCGGGTCGCGCGTGTTTGATCCGGTTGCGGCGAGAAGACCTGGACCAGCTATTTCCGGGAGTGCTTGCAACGGCGATCGCCAACGCAGATTGCGGGGTGGATAAGCCATGATGCATCGGCTATGGCCATTCGTGCTAGGTAGCGTAGCGCTCGGCCTGGATGCATACGTTGTAGCAGGTCTCCTGCCTTTCATCGCAGAATCTCTTGATGCTAAGGAAGCCACGGTCGGACTGGGTGTTGCGGCTTTCACGGGCTCCTACGCGATCGTGGGGCCCTTACTGGCAGGACGAGCTGGGCAGAAGTCACGGAGCAGCCTTCTCGCTTCCTTGCTGGTATTTACTGTGGCGAACTTGGCTACGGCGCTTTCGCCGACTGTGGGGTTCTTTCTGGTCGCTCGTGTGGTGGCTGGCGCAGCAGCAGGTGTTTACTCGCCGCTGTCGTCCGCAGTCGCCGCCGAACTCGCGGGACAGGAACGTCGAGGGCGCGCGGTGGCGCTGGTGCTTGCCGGATTGGCGGTCGGCACCGTGTTCGGAGTCCCTGTCGGTTTGGCGCTGGCGCAGCAATGCGGCTGGCGCGCCGCGATGTTGTTGATCGCGGTCATCGGTGGTGCAGCGCTGGCAGGCATCGCGCTGCGTGGCGGGGAATTGCCAGCAATTCCAGCCTCAGCCCCCGCTGAACGGCTGCGGTCCATAGCGCGTCCAAAAAATCTACTAACAGTCACCGTGACTCTACTGACAGGCGTCGCTTCTCTGGGGCTCTACACCTACCTGGCTGTCGTACTTTCCGCGGGAAGTCTCGCATCGCACCAGAACATGGCGATTTGGACGTGGGGTCTCGGTGGGGCGGTCGGGGCGTTAGGAATCGGGAGGCTCGTGGACAGGTGTGACCCTCTTCGCTTGAGTGCTGTCATCCTCGCTGCCCTTGCATGTGCACTTGCCGGTATGACCCAAAGTGAGATTCCAGGAATACTGGTGGTTAGTTTGTTCATTTGGGGGTTGTGTGGTTGGGCGTCTCTCGCGCCTCAGCAGCATGTGCTGCTTCAGGCGAATCCTACCGATGGTGCTACGGCTGTGGCTGCGAATGCTTCGGCCAACTACCTGGGCTCGGCACTGGGGGCGACCATCGGTTCACTGTTAGTCGCTGCGCATGTGGCGCCGACCGTTCTGTGTGGTTCCGCCTCGGCTGTGGCCGTGCTCGCACTGCTCTGCCAGCTTGTTCGACAACGCATGAGTTCCAAGGCGTAGAATATCCATCTCAATGTCGTGCGGCTGGAGGCTGATTCGAGCGATCAAGCAGTTCAGCGCTTACGGTGTCACGGTCGGGGCTCGGTTTCGGGGGGGCGATGAAGGCGTTGCAACGAGAGTCATTTCTTTATGGGGGAGGGGTGGGGCACTCGTTGCCCCGTTGAGTTACATTTTGCCGCGGGGTTTGGAATAATGAGAGGCATGTCGAACGAGAACAAGGGCCACATTTCCCCGGCTTGGCCTAAGAACAGCCCCCGCGAGCACGCCATTACTGAGATCTCCGCACCGTTTGCTGGCGCATCCAGCCCGTTCGGTGACGATCTGATTCTGCCGATGCCGGCAGAGAAGCTGAACTACGTTCACCCGTACACCCGCATTAACCGCTAAGCGGGCGCGCGGGTGCTACGCACCCCGGCATATGATGTGGCCGCGCTTTACGCGGCCTAGTAAGCCCCTCCGAGAATGTTCTCCTCGGTGGGGCTATGCCTCGTTTTCAGAATATTTCCCCAAAGGATGAGCTGAGGGGGGAAGAAACAGAAAGACCGGCTGGATTGTCCAGCCGGTCTATTGCTTGTAGCGCTCAGTTTCTAGGACTGCTGAGCAGCGGTTCCTTTTAGGACTCCTGGGCGGCGGCGATGATGCTCAGGAACTGTGCCAGCGGGTCGATGACGTGGCGGTTTGCGGAGTAGAACGCATCGTAGTCGTGGCGGTTAGCCTTGTACTGCTCGGTGAAGGATGCCGGGATGGTCAGGCCGTACTGGGTAGCGGTGTCCTCAACCAAGGTGTAGAGGGCGTCAACGGCCAGCTCGTCGGTCGGCTGCTCCTCGGCAGCTTCCTTCACGACCTCCGGTGCGTCGGCCGGAGCCTTCGGCGCGGTCTCTTCCTTCTCCGGAGCCGGGGTTGCGGCCGGGGCCGGAGCAGCGCTGACGTTGCGCGGGGTCGGAGCGGAGTTCAGGCCCAGGCTTGCGGAGCATGCCGGCCATGCGCCCCAGCCCTGCTGTGCCAGGGTGCGCTCAGCAACAGCGATCTGCTGCTCGCGGGTAGCCAGGTTAGCGGTCGGAGCGAACTCGCCGCCGCCGTATGCCTGCCAGGTCTGAGCGTTGAACTGCAGGCCGCCGTGGTAGCCGTTGCCGGTGTTGATGGCCCAGTTGCCGCCGGACTCGCACTGCGCGAGGCGGTCCCAGTCAGAATCCGGGGCAGCGGCAGCGTTCGGAGCCATGATGGCTGCGGCGGCGCCCACTGCAACGGTGGAAGCGGCGAACTTGGTAGCGATGGACTTGTTCTTAGCGGAGTGGCGTCCCATTAAAGTATTCCTTCTCTAGGTTGTCTCTTGCTTTCTCGCGCCCAGATGATGCCCAGTCCGGCAAATGTTTATGTGAAAGATGTTCATTTTCATGCACATCATCGTTGGCCGCTGTGTGGAAGCCCGGACTGTGTCTGGGGCGAGACTTCCACGGCCGGCGGCCGAAGTGCCTGAGGGAAACAGTAGCGGTTTATAACGAATCAGTCACGTTAAATGACTCAAAACGGTAACAAGAGCCGTGATATAAGCCTGTTTCCCCAGCTCGCATGCTTAATGTTAGGTATGTCACACCTGTAACGGGTGTGGCAGTTGGGCCGATACACATCTTAGGTTTCTTCGGAGGGGTGCCAGGGGTTAGAATGAATCTCTTTATTAGTTCCACCGGATAGTTCCCGCGCGCGGCCTGACAAACCTCAACCGAGCTTCGCCGCGCCTCCTTACCCCGGAAGTTGAACGCTCATGGGCTACGTGCCCCCAGCAGCGCCTAAACTTCTACAGAGGAGAGACGGAAAGAAAGTGAGTGAAGAACCATGCCTATCGGCAAAGTGAAGTGGTATGACGCCGACAAGGGGTTCGGCTTTGTGAGCAACCCCGGCGATGAAGACGTCTACGTGGGCCGCAACGTGCTGCCAAAGGGCGTTGATGAGCTATTCCAAGGCCAGCGCATCGAGTTCGACTTCGCCGCTGGTCGCCGCGGCCCGCAGGCCCTGCGCGTCAAGGTGCTCGACGCACCGCGCCGCCGCACCCCGGCCCGCAAGCCGGAGGAGCTGTCGAGCATGCTTTCCGACGTCATGACGTTGCTCGAGACCCAGGTCCAGCCGGTCTTAAGTCAGGGCCGCTACCCAGAGCGTAAGACGGGCCGCCAGGTGGCGGAGATTCTGCGTGCTATTGCGAAGGACTTGGATAGCTAGGGGCTCAAAGTCTTAGGCCCGTAACTGAAAAGTGCCCTAACTGACGAAAGTCTGGCTGATTTCTGAATGATCAGGCCTACTTTTGGCGGTTAGGGCACTTTTCGATCGTGGAGGCGCGTAGGGGGGGGGGCAGCGCGCGCTGCAGCGCGGCTACTTGTCTGTAGGAGCTTCTGCGGGGGTCTCTGCATCACCGGTGGCCTTGGATTCCTTGAGTTTCTCCTCGGTCATCGTGGAGAGGGACCACACGGTGTGCATCGGGGTTTCCTCGCCGTTGGCATCGTGGCCAATCATGAGGGTGGAAATCTCCACCACCATCAGCTGGGGACGCTCACCCGTGGAGGCCTCAATGGGGTCCACGGAGCCGGGGATCTTCAGCGACGTGGTCTCGTTGGCGCCGTGAGAGGTGCTGTCATTGGCGGCTGGGTCATCGTAAATCGAGAGCACGGACCACTCATGGTTGGAAATAGCCTCGGGGATTTCCAGCTTGAGGGTGTCATCGGGGCCTACCGTGAGGTTTGGAACCTCGCCTTCTTGGCATTCGGTACCGGGCTCGCAGATGCTGTACGGCGAAACCTCCACGGTCTCATCACCCACCGAGGCCGTGATGGTGACATCCTGCGGCTCGGGGCCAGGGCGGTCATTCCACCATTTCTGGAATAGCACTACTGCCACGACGATCACCGCCACGGCGATAATGAGCGCCAGAAACTGCAGCAGTGACTTCTTCCTTGCTTGCTTCACGGTTGCCATGGCTGAGAATCCTACTCGAAGCGCACCCGATACAAGTCATCCCAGAGCTTGCCGGTGATCCAAAACTCGTCAGTACCTGGGATATGGGCAATACCGTTGAGCACAGCATTGGGGTCGTCATAGGGGCGGTGGTTGAGGTTAGCGGTGTCGATTACTGCGGTGACCTCGCCGGACTCAGGATTAATGCGCAGGATGTCCTCTCTCATCCACACATTGGCATAGACCTGCCCGTCAACGCATTCGAGCTCATTGAGGTTGTCCACAGGAAAACCTTCCAAGGTAACCGTGGTGCGGGAGCCACGTTCCTCAAAGGTCTCAGGGTCGAGGTGGCGCAACTCGGCGGAACCATCGGACATGATGAGTTCGGAACCGGCGTTGCACAGGCCCCATCCTTCGCCCTCGTAATCGGCGTGGTTGAGCTCAGCAAACGTGGTGGAATCGCGCAGTATGGCCGTGCCCGATTTCCATGTCAGCTGCCAAATACCGGCATCGGTTTGGGTAATGCCCTCGCCGAAATAGGAGTTGTTCAGCGCAATCTCTTCCAACGGGTTGAGCGATCCCGGCCGCACACGCAGAAGCGCGGATTTGCCGTAGAGGCCGGTGCCGATGAGTAGGTTGCCATCAGGGTCTACTTCCAAACCTTGGGTAAAGGTGTGGGGGAGAAGCGGGACGGTGTCGAGGACAGTTACCCCTAGGTGTTCGGCCTTAGACGCGCTAGTGGAAGCATCCTGGGAGATGGCATGCGTACTTGGCGCAGTCTCCTCGCTTTCGGGGCTCGACGAGCAGGAGGAGAGTGATGCGAGAAGAGCCGTAGAGGAGAGTACAGCGGCAGCAAGGCGGGGCGCGAAGGTGCGGGAAGAGAGAGGCATGTCTGTCATTGTGCACTATGGTGACGGCCGTGATGGATAATGGGAGGGTGACTCGCAAGAAAAAGATGCATTCCCCGCTCCTCGATTCCGCCGCAGTCGACCTGGCGCGCCGGGCTGTGGAAGAGGTGGGTGAGGGGGACGTCGGCAAGCACCGCGGCGTCGCCGGAGTGGGCCGTAACGTGGCTACCCACCGCTTCGAGGCGCACGTTCCTGGCTACCCCGGCTGGGAGTGGCATGCAGTGGTCGCCTGCGCTGAAGGGTCGCGCACGCCGACGGTCAACGAGGTAGCACTGGTTCCTGGAGGTCAAGCGCTGCAGGCCCCGGAGTGGGTGCCCTATTCCGAGCGACTGCGCCCAGGTGACCTTGGTCCGGGGGATCTGATGCCGCCCGCGCTTGACGACGACCGCCTTGCAGGCGGTGAGCTTTCTGAGACCGGCCTCAAGGAGGCTAAGGAGCGCTGGCGTAAGAAGTACGGGCCGAATTCTGAGATGGCCGCGCAGGCACAGCTGCAGTGCAAAACGTGCGCTTTCTTTTTGAAGCTTCTGCCCAATTTTGGTGTGTGTGCCAATGAATACTCTGCGGATGGCAAAGTGGTGCACGCCACCTATGGATGTGGCGCGCATTCGGGTACGACCATCCGTGAAGAGGGATCTGAGCAGGAACGGCCCTTTGACGACGAGAAACCAGTTTTCTAAAGAGCTCGTTACCTCCCGCTCGCAGCGATGATGCAGCGAGCAGGTTTTGCGTTTTAGTGGTCAGGTGGAGCACCCTTAGCAGGTAAAACTTCATTTCTCTAGATAGAAGGGGCGCTCTCTCACGATGAACGCAGCTATCGATCGCTATTTCAAGGTCACGGAACGTGGCTCCACTATCGGCACCGAGGTGCGTGCCGGTGTGGTCTCGTTCTTTGCGATGGCCTACATCATTCTCCTCAACCCTCTCATCCTGGGCACCTCGGAAGACTCCGCCGGCACTACTCTCGGCATCCCCCGGGTGGCTGCCGCTACCGCTCTCGTGGCCGGTGTCATGACCATTGCCTTCGGTGTTATTGCCCGCTATCCGTTCGCCATGGCGGCGGGCCTAGGCATGAATACCTTCGTGGCCGTGACCATGGTGTCTCTCAATGGGCTGGAGTGGCGTGAGGCCATGGGCCTTGTCGTTATTGAAGGCATCATCATTGTCCTGTTGGCCATCTCCGGTTTCCGCCAGGCCGTCTTTGACGCCATCCCTGCTTCCATGAAGGCGGCGATGGGTGTCGGTATCGGCATGTTTATTGCGCTCATCGGATTCGTGGACGGCCACTTTGTCACCCGTGTCCCGGATGCGGCGATGACGACTGTTCCTGTGGGGCTCGGCGTTAACGGCTCCATTTCCACCTGGCCAGCCTTCGTCTTCGTCGTGGGCCTAATTCTTTCTGGCTTCTTCGTCATCCGGCAGGTGCGCGGAGGCCTTTTCATCGGCATCGTTATCACCACCATCATCGCCATGATTATCCAGGCCCTCACTGGTTCTGAGGGCTGGGGCATGGCGACGCCAGAAATCCCGAGCTCCCTCGGCGGCATTCCGGATCTGTCGATTGTGGGCCAGGTGGATCCCATTGGTGCGTTCACCAGACTCGGCGTGGTTTCCACCGTGCTACTCATTTTCACGCTGCTGCTTACCAACTTCTTCGATGCCATGGGCACCATGAACGGTCTGGGCAAGCAGGCCAATCTCGTCGATGAGAACGGCAACCTGCCAGACATGAAGACCGCGCTGGTTGTGGAAGGCGTGGGTGCCGTGGCCGGTGGTGCCGGTTCGGTGTCCTCCAACACCGTCTTTGCGGATTCTGCTGCCGGTATTGGTGATGGTGCCCGTACTGGCCTCGCCAACGTGGTGACCGGTGTGATCTTCCTGCTGGCGATGTTCCTGACCCCGCTCTATGAAATTGTGCCGATTGAGGCTGCCGCGCCGGTTCTCGTCATCGTGGGCGTCATGATGGCCGCGCAGCTCAAAGACATTGCCTGGACCCGCATGGAGGAGGCCATCCCGGCCTTCCTGACCATCGTGGTCATGCCCTTTACCTACTCCATTGCCAACGGTATCGGCGTGGGCTTCATTGCATATGCACTCATGGCTACCTTTGCTGGTAAGGCCAAGAAGGTTCACTGGATCATGTGGCTGGTTGCCGCGCTTTTCGTGGTCTACTTCGCCATGGGGCCGATTACCGCAGCGCTGGCCTAAGGGCCGATTCACGCTAGCCCAGCGCTAAACTGGTCCTCATGCGTTTTATCATCGATGACCCTGCAGACCCTCGCTTGGACGATATCCGCGATTTGAAACATGCGGATAAATCCGGCGAGGGTTTCGTCTTTGGTGAAGGCCCCTTGTGCGTGGAGCGCCTGCTGGCCTCGCGCTTTCCGGTGCGGTGCATCGTTGGTTTTGAGGCAAAACTCAATACTTTCCTGGAATCACACGATGTAGGTGACATTCCCGTCTATCAGGTCACCCGCCACACCTTGGGGGAGGTCACCGGCTTCGATATGCACCGCGGCCTGGTGGCTGCCGCTGACCGCGCGGAGGCATGGAGCGTGGACGAGGTCATCGACGGTGCCCGCACGCTCGCCATCATGGAAGGCGTGGGCGACCATGAGAATATCGGCTCGCTCTTCCGCAATGCTGCCGGCATGGAGGTCGACGGTATCCTGCTCGGCTCCGGGGCAGCTGACCCGCTCTACCGCCGCTCAGTGCGCGTGTCCATGGGGCACGTGCTGCGCCTGCCCTGGGCACGCTTCGAGGGAGGTTTTACCACCTGGCAGCGCGGGCTGGAGAAGCTGCGTGAAAAGGGCTTTAGGCTCGTCTCACTGACCCCGCATCCGGAGGCCGTCCACATTGCGGAGGCCCTTGACGGCGCTGAGAAGGTAGCACTGCTCGTCGGTGCGGAAGGCCCGGGCCTGACCGAACATGCGATGAAGGCCACCGATGTGCGCGCACGCATCCCCATGGCAGAGGGGACCGATTCACTCAACGTGGCAACGTCCGCGGCAATTGCCTTCTATGAGCGCCAGCGCTCCCAGAGAGACCGGGACGTCGACACTGCGTAGCGGCGCACGAGCCCGCCCAAATGCTTGGCGGTGCGCACGATTTCCTCACCGGTGGATTCCGGCTCGAGGTCGTGTTCCTCGTAATCGTCATAGTCATGAAGTCCCAGCTTCGCCACGGAGGTCGTCGCCACCTCAGCCACGCTGCGCCGCGGGGGAGGAGTATCGACTTTCGGCTCGGGGCGGCCATCGGTGGCATAGCCCACCACGTCCACGTCGGGGCCATCCGCGCCGACCTCGATGCCGAGCCAGTAGGCCTGGGCGGCTTCGGTAATGCTCTGCGGCTCGAAGGGCAGCGCGATGCCGCCGACCGGCTCATCCTTTTCACCTGCCCAGTAGGGAGCCTCAAAGGTTTCCGGCAGGCCGTGATCCTCATACAAGTTGAAGCGTGTGCCGCACAGGGAGCGGCGCAGGCGCGGGCCCGTCCAGTGGGCAAATCCTGCGTAGCCGGTGTCCGGGTTGGAGGCGAAGGCATAGATCTCGTGGGCCGGCACGGCCTCTCGCAGCATACGAGAGAGCTGCGAGAGGGTGAGCTGGTCATCACGGATGATGGTTTGCACCACGGTCACGCCTGGGTAGCCGCCGATGTAGAACTCGCTCGCGCCGGGCTCGGCAGAGCGGTTAAGCGGGAATTGCCCAATAGGGGTAACGGGGAGTGCCGGGTTGAGCTGTGCGAGAAACTTTCGGCCGAAGCCGCGGTCGGCCTTGGGCTCACTGCGCAGGACCTCAGCGGGGTCGGACGCAGTGACGTACCAGAGAGTGAGAACGGCGCTTTGGGTATCCACGGTGAATTACTCGACGTTACTCGCGGGGACGCTTCGTGTTGGCACGAACACCGAGCAGCACATCCTCCCAGTGCGGGGTGACAGCCTTGCGGCGACGCTTCGTGGGCTTTGGCTCCGGGTCGGGATTCTGCAGGAAGTCCTCGTCCACGGCGGAGTCCTTGTCCTGCGTGGCGTCGGGTGCTGATGCCGATGCCGGTACATCCTGCTCGCCCGCGCCACGTGAAGCGTCATTGTCAGCATCCGCACCTGGTTCCTCGCCACCACGCGGTGACGGCAGCACTGAAGGCTCCGCATAGTGATCGTCGGAGTCGGCATCAGAAGCACTGCCGGAATACACAGACAAATCCGTCACGCCCGGGTCACCGGCGCGAGCGGACTCAATATCGTCGCGCTCTGCGAACTGTTCGCGGCCATCAATGGCTTCGTCGTAGCGCTCGCCACGTCCTACTGAGGTCAGTGAGCGAACTGGCTGCACGAAGTCAGGATCGGTCAAATCCGCGGCTACGGAGTTGCGCGCCTCCACGGTAGCCGGGGAGGTCATGGTCTGCTTAAAGGTCCACTCCGCCTCATTGGAGGACAGTCCAGCCTTCCAGGTGATGCGCAGAATCCACGGCTCGCCCTGGTGGCGGTAGGCATCCCACGTGGACTCCGAGAGGGAATGCCCGCGCGCGGCGAAGGCCGTGGCGAGGATTTCCCACAAGGTAAGCTTGGCCGGTCCATCTTCGCGGATGGGGTGGGCTTGCTTGGCGACGTCCGCGATCCGCGCCCTTTCCAGCAATACCGGGTGGGCAAAAGGCTCGATACGGGATTCCGGGACGCCGAGCTCTTCTGCGATGTCGGCAGCGGAGGCACCCGCGCGAATGCGTGCCTGAATCTCGTTGGGGCGCAGACTGATGGGCTGCGAAGAAGCAGATGAGTTATCCGCTTCCTGGGGCTTGTACGAGGAGGGCATGACCGTGTGCAGGCCAGTGGAGGGTTCCTGTGGGGATGCCTGGGCCTCGGCATTATCCGCCTCAGCCTCGGTAGCGGATTGATTCGCGTCCTGGTCTGCTGCGGTGTCGGCGGACTCAGGGGAGTCTGCGGCGCTGGTGGAACTGGCAGGCGCGAGCAGCTCACGAAGCTCGTCGGTGACTTCGAGGAAGAACTCCTCGCCATCCTCTGCTCGAAGGACGAGCGAGGTGTCAGTTGAGTCGCTGGGTGCGAGGAAAATCTCGCGCATGGTGGCGCTCCTTAGCCTGGTAGCGGACATGTGATGAAGTCCACTTTACCCAGAGCATGCCCCAAACTCCGGCAAGAGCGTGGGGCATGTTGAGTGCCGCAACACTAAGTTGCACCACAAGTTGCTGTGCGGAGCGGCACGCGTGGTGAGTGAAAGTTAGCGGTTATCCAGCACGTAGTCGATGGCCTTGGTGAGCTTCGTGATGTCCTCGGCATCGATGGCCGGGAACATGCCCACTCGTAGCTGGTTGCGGCCTAGCTTGCGGTAAGGCTCGACGTCGAGAATGCCATTGGCGCGCAGAGTCTTAGCTACGGCGGCGGCATCGACGGATTCGTCGAAGTCAATGGTGCCGACCACGAGCGAACGAGCGGAAGGCTCCGCCACGAACGGAGTGGTCTCTGCGCGGGACTCGGCCCAGCTGTAGAGGACGGTGGAGTTGTCCGTGGTGCGCTTCACCATGCCGTCGAGGCCGCCGTTAGCGTTCATCCACTGAACCTGGTTGTCCAGCATGAGCAACGTCGCCACCGCTGGGGTGTTGTAGGTCTGGTTCTTGCGGGAGTTATCCACCGCTGTTTGCAGGTTGAGGAAGGCCGGGATGAAACGGTCGGAGGAGTTGATCTTCTCAATGCGTTCGATGGCCGCCGGGGACATTGCCGCGAGCCATAGGCCTCCGTCGGAAGCGAAGCACTTCTGCGGGGAGAAGTAGTACACGTCTGCCTCAGACATATCAACCGGCAAGCCGCCAGCGCCGGAGGTGGCGTCCACAACGACGAGCTGGTCAGGATTGTCCGGTTGGGGCCGGGTTACCGGCACCATGGCGCCCGTTGACGTCTCGTTGTGTGCCCACGCGATGACATCCGCGCCGTCTGCATCAGCCGTCGTGGGGTCTGGAGCGGTACCGACTTCAGCCTCCGTAATGAGAGGGGAGTCGAGCCAGGGTGCCTTTTCGGCAGCTTTAGCAAACTTGGAAGAGAATTCGCCGAAGCTCAGGTGTGCGGACTTCTTGTCAATCAGCCCGAAGGTGGCTGCATCCCAGAAAGCCGTAGCGCCACCGAGGGAAAGAACAATCTCGTAGCCCTCCGGAAGGGAGAAAAGATCACTAAGGCCCTCACGAATGGAACCGACCAGATCTTTGACTGCTGGCTGGCGGTGAGACGTGCCGATAATTGCGTTGGCGCCGGCGGTGATTGCCTCAATTTGGGCGGGGCGAACCTTGGAAGGCCCGCAGCCAAAACGGCCGTCGACAGGGAGGAGATCTGCTGGCAGGACGAGTTCTGTGTTGCTCATGTGGGCAGTCTAGCTTAATTTCGTTCGCGCACTAGATATTTTGCCAGGATTGCCAATGTTGGCAGAGTCACAAACTTTGCTAAAGTGTGAAGAGGTTTAATTAGGTCGCGCCGGCGTGAGTCGGCGTTACATATTGAGAAAGGAAAGCTCGTGGCTTCTGACGCGAACAAGGTCGTACTGCACTACCCCGGCGGCGAATACGAGATGGACATCAAGCAGTCCACCGAAGGTGACTCCGGCTTCGATATTGGCAAGCTCCGCAACGAAACTGGACTGGTGACCTTCGACCCAGGTTACGCAGCTACCGGTTCGACCGAGTCCAAGATTACCTTCATTAATGGTGAGGAAGGCATCCTTCGTCACCGCGGTTATGACATTGCTGACTTGGCTGAAAACGCTACCTTCAACGAGGTGTCCTACCTTCTTATTAAGGGCCACCTGCCAACGGAGGATGAGCTCTCCAAGTTTAATACCGAAATTCGCCATCACACCCTGTTGGATGAGGACTTCAAGGCTGCGTTCAACATCTTCCCGCGTAACGCGCACCCGATGGCGGTTCTGGCCTCCTCCCTTAACATTTTGTCCGCTTACTACCAGGATCAGCTCAATCCGCTGGACCCGGAGCAGCTGGATAAGGCCACCGTTCGCCTTCTGGCTAAGGTGCCGATGCTGGCCGCTTATGCTTACCGTGCGTCCCAGGGTAAGCCTTACATGTACCCGGATAACAAGCTCAATGCACGCGAGAACTTCCTGCGCATGATGTTTGGTTACCCGACTGAGGAGTACGAGGTTGACCCGGTCGTGGCAAAGGCTTTGGACAAGCTCCTTATCCTTCACGCCGACCACGAGCAGAACTGCTCCACCTCCACTGTCCGCATGATCGGTTCCGCACAGGCCAACCTGTTCGTGGCCATCGCCGGTGGTATCAACGCCCTGTCCGGCCCGCTGCATG
Source organism: Corynebacterium sp. MSK218 (assembly GCF_030232655.1). Taxonomy (NCBI): domain Bacteria; kingdom Bacillati; phylum Actinomycetota; class Actinomycetes; order Mycobacteriales; family Corynebacteriaceae; genus Corynebacterium; species Corynebacterium sp. MSK218. The sequence continues at coordinate 17,794 of NZ_JASPGN010000019.1, read as the reverse complement.
GCGGTGCTAACCAGGCCGTTCTGGAGATGCTCGAGGATATCCAGAACAACCACGATGGTGACGCTACCGACTTCATGAACCGCGTGAAGAACAAGGAAAAGGGCGTTCGCCTCATGGGCTTCGGCCACCGCGTGTACAAGAACTACGACCCACGCGCGGCCATCGTCAAGGAGACCGCACACGAGATTCTTGAGCACCTCGGCGGCGATCCGATGCTGGATCTGGCTATGAAGCTCGAGGAGATTGCGTTGAATGACGACTACTTCGTCTCCCGTAAGCTGTACCCGAACGTGGACTTCTACACCGGTCTGATCTACCGTGCCATGGGCTTCCCGACGGACTTCTTCACCGTCCTCTTCGCCATCGGCCGTCTGCCGGGCTGGATTGCTCAGTACCGCGAGCAGCTTGAGCTCAACACCAAGATCAACCGCCCGCGCCAGATTTACACCGGCGAAACCCTGCGCAAGGTTACCCCGCGCAGCGAGCGCTAAGTAGCGGTCTTCTACAGACCGCCCCAGTGCGCGGTGTATGACCCCCATACGCTGCACTTCTAGGGCCGAGCCACCCGTCACCCCTTATACTAGGAGCGATGTGGCTCGGCCTGACGCGCATGTGGCCACCAAAGAATAAAGATTTATCCAAGGAGGAGAACCCCCAATGGACAAGCCCGTAATCGAGCCGGCCACCGAGCCCGCTCCCCAAGACCTTGTCATTGAAGACATTGTGGTGGGTGACGGTGCCGAGGCCCAGCCGGGCGGCTTCGTTGAGGTCCACTACGTAGGCGTTGACTACGAGACGAACCAGGAGTTCGATTCTTCGTGGGGCCGCGGTCAGTCGATTGAGTTCCCTCTTACGGGCCTCATCGCTGGTTGGCAGGAAGGTATTCCAGGCATGAAGGTGGGTGGCCGCCGCAAGCTGGTCATTCCGCCGGAGAAGGCATATGGTCCCGCCGGTGGTGCGCACCCGCTGTCGGGTCGTACGCTGACCTTCGTTATTGATCTCATCCGCGCCTAACAACCGCTGGCGCGTGCCCTGATTTCTCATCACGGCCACGCGACAGCGCAGAGTGGGGCACAATGGATGGCATGAGTGTCCCAAAAACCACGTTCAATGATGACCGCGAGATGCCACTGCTGGGTCTCGGAACCTACAAGCTGCGCGGAGAGGATCTCACCCGCTCCGTGCGCGAAGCGATCGAGCTAGGCTACCGCCACTTCGATACCGCAACCCTCTATGAGAACGAAGAGGAGCTAGGTCAGGCGCTTGCCGCCGCCATGAAGGCCGGCGATGTCACTCGTGACGAGCTGTTCATCACCAGCAAGGTGTGGCACGACCATCACGGGAAAGGCAAGGTGGACCAAGCCTTCAGCGAGTCCTTGGGCAAGCTGCAGCTGGACTATCTAGACCTGTATCTCATCCACTGGCCGTGGCCGCAGGGCGGGCTCTATGTCGAGACTTTCGAAGAGATTGCACGCCTCCAAGGCATGGGGCAGATTGCTTCCATTGGCGTGGCGAACTTCTACGAGGAGACCCTCCAGGAGCTTATTGCCAAGACGGGAATCGTTCCTGTCCTCAACCAGGTGGAACTGCACCCAGGGTTCACCCAGCCGGAGCTGCGTGAGTTCCACGACAGCCAGGGCATTGTGACCGAGGCGTGGTCGCCGCTGGCCCGCGGTGTCATCCTCAACAACCCAGAGGTTATTTCCGTGGCCGCGAAGCACGAGATTACGCCCGGCCAGACTGTGCTGGCTTACCTTATGGGGAAGGGGATCTCCGTCATTCCGAAGTCCAGCCGCCGCGAGCGCCTTGAGGAGAACTTTGCCGCCGCCACAGTTGAACTGGACCACGAAGACATCGCGGCTATCGACTCGCTCGATGGCAAGGAAGGCTTCGGCCGCATGTTCAAGGACCCGCGCGAGTTCCCTGGCGCCGAGTAGTGCAGTAACAGGGGGGCTGACGTAGCCCGTCTCTCTTCACCACGTCCACTTTTCCTTATCCGCCCCGCAGTTGTTGCGAGGGGAAGGGTGGAGAAGCTGAGTGGGCTGAAGGGAGACGGGCTTTTCTTATGTCTCGAAGGCGTGGGGCAGTGGGGCGTTGGTGGGGTAGGGGAGGATGTGGGAAGTTTCTTCGCAGAGTGCGAAGGAAACGCCCGATTTCCTGCTAACTTTCGGTTAGCTAAATTAGATTCTTGTGTATTTGTTCTTCGCGGGGGTGTTATGAAATTTATAAAACCCGCACTTCAGAAGTGTTATTGGGGGTAGGGAAACTAAACTCGGACAACTTTTCTTGGCAGGATTTACAACCTTGCATGGTGTGTTCGGTAACTTACTAGGCAGGACAAAACGTGACTGAGGACACTATCTCTCGTCTCTCACATCGATTTGTGCAGAAATGACCCCCTACTAAGGAGAGCGACATGACTGACGCACCTGCTTCGCTTGACTCACGCCGCGAACCCACGCCGCAGGAGTTCATCGAGATGCGCGAAAGCCCGCAGTTTGCCAAGCTGCGCGGCACCTACCGCAAATTTACCTTCCCTATGACCGTGGCCTTCTTCCTCTGGTACGTGCTCTACGTGCTGGCGGCCGTGTTTGCCCCAGAGTTTATGGGAATCGAAATTGGTGGCGGCTGGAACGTAGGGCTTATCTTCGGCTTGGCCCAGTTTTTGACCACCTTCGTTATCACGTACATCTACGTCAATTACGCCAACAAGAACATTGAGCCGCAGGCAGCGGCCATTCGCCAGGAATTGGAGGGCTAAACAATGCAGACCTTTACTTTGGCCGCAGCGGAATCCTCCGCCGGCAATCCGATTCTGAACATCTCCGTCTTCGCTGCCTTCTTGGTCGTCACCATGTACGTGGTGCTTCGCGCTGGCAAGTCCACCAAGGAAGCCTCTGACTTCTACACCGGTGGCGGCTCATTCTCCGGTCGCCAGAACGGTCTCGCGATTTCCGGTGACTACCTCTCCGCAGCATCCTTCCTCGGCATCGTCGGTGCTGTGGCACTCAACGGTTACGACGGCTTCCTTTACTCGGTCGGCTTCTTCGTGGCCTGGCTGGTTGCTCTGATGCTCGTGGCGGAGCCGATGCGTAACGTTGGCCGCTTCACCATGGCAGACGTGCTGTCCTTCCGTCTGAAGCAGCGTCCGGTCCGCGTGGCCGCAGCTATCTCGACGCTGTTTGTCTCGCTGTTCTACCTCATTGCACAGATGGCCGGTGCAGGTTCCCTCGTGGCTGTGCTGCTCAATATTCACGAGTTCAAGTGGCAGGCCGTCGTCGTCGGCATCGTGGGCATCCTCATGATCGTCTACGTCCTTGTCGGTGGCATGAAGGGCACGACCTACGTGCAGATGATCAAGGCTGTGCTCCTAGTGACCGGCGTGGTCATCATGTGCATCCTCACCTTCGTCATGCTCAAGGGCGGCTTCAACACGCTGTTTAGCACGGCCGTCGACATGCATGCGAACTCCGCCGTCATCCAGGAAAAGGGCTACGAGGCCTCCCAGATTATGGAGCCGGGCCTGAAGTACGGCAAGAACCTCACCACCAAGCTTGACTTCATCTCTCTGGGTATCGCTCTGGTGCTGGGCGTGGGTGGCCTGCCGCACGTTCTCATGCGCTTCTACACCGTTCCGACCGCAACCGAGGCTCGCCGTTCCGTGACCTGGGCCATCGTCATCATCGGTGCCTTCTACCTGATGACCCTGATTCTGGGCTACGGTGCTGCTGCTCTGGTTGGCCCTGACCGTATTCTGGCCGCACCGGGTGGTGCTAACTCCGCTGCACCGCTGCTGGCTTTGGAAATCGGTGGCTCCGTTTTCATGGCAGTGATTTCCGCCGTCGCCTTCGCTACCGTTCTCGCTGTTGTTGCTGGCTTGGCCATTACCGCCTCCGCATCCATCGCGCACGATGTCTACCACTCCGTCATTCGCAACGGTGAGTCCACCGAGGCAGAGCAGGTCCGCGTCTCCCAGATCACCGTGGTTATCCTGGGTATCGCATCCATCATCCTGGGCATCCTCGCCATGACCCAGAACGTGGCCTTCCTGGTGTCCCTGGCCTTCGCTGTTGCGGCTTCCGCCAACCTGCCGACTATCCTGTACTCCCTGTACTGGCGCCGCTTCAACACTGCAGGTGCTGTGGCATCGATGTACACCGGCGTTATCTCCTGTCTGGTGCTCATCTTCCTGTCCCCGGCAGTGTCTGGCGCCCCAACCTCGATGTTCCCCAACGCTGACTGGTCCATCTTCCCGCTGTCCTCCCCGGGTCTCGTGACCATTCCGCTGGCCTTCTTCGCAGGTTGGATCGTCTCCATCATGACTCCGCCGGACAACCTTGAAGAGCTCTCCGCGGAGATGGAAGTTCGCTCCCTCACCGGTGTGGGCGTGGAAGCTCCGGTCGACCACTAAAGGTTACCTGGATCAGTACTTTTAAAGGCTAAGCAGGTAAACTCACACTTCGTGTCTTACCCGCAGCCTTGTCACAGGGCGGCATCAGCGCGAGCTGGTGCCGCCCTTCTGGCGTGCGCACTTGGCGCATCGGCTCTCAGCGCCTGCACTCCGCCGAATGAACAGGATTCAGACTCGTCGCATGCCACGAGCTCCACTCCGGCCACGCCGGCGCCCATTTCTCACAAGAAGGGTTCCTCGCAACTGGCAGCGGTCGACGACGAAGTGGGGCAGATCCTTAAAGGTGATGACCAGAAGGCGATTACGTACTACCGCATCGAGACCGGTATGCACATGGGATCGCCCACGGAGCACACGCCGCGCTACGCGCTGAGCCTTATCAAGCTCTATATCGCCACCTACGTCATCGAGCATGGTTCCTTCGAGGACAAGTACCTGGCGCTGGAGATGATCGCTGACTCGTCTGATGAGAGCGCCGGACAACTCTTTAAGAAGTACCCACGGTCCATCGATTCCATAGCCAAGGAATACGGGCTGACCTCCACCAGCGCCGGGAAGGACTGGGGACACTCGAAGACGTCGACCTACGATGTTGTGCGCTTCATTGTCCAGCTCATGGAAGATGACCCAACCCACCCAGTGCTCGTGGCGATGGCTCACGCGGATGAGGTGTCTGCTGATGGCTACCAACAAGACTATGGCACTGCAGCGCTTAGCGACGTCGTCGGGACGAAGTGGGGATGGTCTGACAGTAAGGACCGGCACTCCTCAGTTTCCTTTAGCGAGAACTTCGTCGTCGCGGCCTCTATCGAGGGTTCTGCTGACGAGCTGACCTCCTATGTCCGCAAGGAAATCACCGGTAAGAACCTGGTAAAGGGAAATAACCTTAACAAAGAGGCCTTGGCCAATCCGGAGGCCTTCTCATCGACGCCCACACCGTCAAGCACCACGGCGTCGGGGCTGAAGCCAACGGCAAGGACAACGGCAAAGGCGACGTCGACAGTCACGTCAACGTCGCCTGCAGCAGAAAAGAAGTAGGGAGGTGCTAGCCCATTGCCTTGCGCACGGTGTTGAGAACATCGATGGCTCCGCGCACCTGGTCATTGCTCACCGAGGAGCCGGCAATGGTGATGCCATCGCCTCCGACGCTGGAGCCGCGGCCGGTGGGGTCGGGAAGGGAAATGTTGGGCAGTGGGGCGTCGTTAGGCACTGCGGGAATGTCCTTGAGCTTCGGGCGTGAGGCAGCACCCTCACCTGGTGTCCACTGACCCCAGTCGCGGGCATACACGGTGTTGATATCGCAGGTGATGCCGTCAATGGTGGCCTGCGTCTTGGCCTTCTGGTGAATCGTGGTGCGCGGATGAATCCTGCCACCGGAGCCCCAATCGTGCATCCAGAAGAACTCACCAATTCCATCAGCAACGCACCAGTCGATGACGTTGTAGTTGCCATACACTCCGGTCTGGTAGCCCGCGGCAGTCAGCGCAGCGGAGAAGGCCTTGAGGTAGGGGCGGATCTGCTTTTCATACTGTGCGCGAGTGGGGTTGTCATCGATGGCGATGTAAATCGGGCGGCCGGTCGGTCCACCCGCAGCCTTATGGATAGCGATGGCCTGCGGTGCGTGGACACCGGCGCCGGCGGCACCGTTGAGCCAGTCAGCGGTCTCGGCGCGACCAAACTGGTAGATGGAGGCGGTCTTGAGGCCTGCTACGGCATTGGCCTTGGTCTCTGCCAAGGTCACCGGCTTGCCCTTCATCCACTGTGCGTCTGGGCGGCGCTGGGACACGTAGCGAATGGCGCCGAGGTGCCCGGCCGCCTTGATAGCGCTGGCCGAAGGAACACCAGCGGAGAAGTCAATGATCGTGCCGAGCGCCGGGCCCACGGCGAGGGCGGCGGGGGCCTGGCTGCCAACGGCGCCGGCAGCCAGCGCAAGGGCGCTGGCCTTGAACAGGGAACGACGGGAAAGGGACACGGTTTCTCCTCAAAAGGGGGCTAGTCGATGACGGCGGCAACTCGTGTAGAAGGATGTCGCGCGTCACTACAGTTGATGGTGAAAGTAGTATCTGGAAACACTGTAGTCACATTGGTTTAAAATTGCACCACCTGTAACGGGAAAAGTGGCCCTCGTGATGCGTGAATATGGTGACTGACGATGAGGTGCTGGCATTCGACAAGGCGGATATGCGCAACCCCTCTGTCCCCTCGGGATTCTTTAGCTACAGCATGCTCAAGGTTGAGGTTCTAGGGCTGCAGGCGATGATCCGGACTATATGGCACAGGCGAACCTTTGAGCGCTGCCGCGGTGACTTACTGCGCGCTGGACGCAATCCCTTTAGTGACGCTGCCGGGTCGATGTTTACGGCGATGGACAACCCCTTTGCTTAAGCGTCTTTCGTGTGGAAGGTGACGGTGGTGGGGTTCTCCACCGTGCGGGAAACCGTGCAGTCTTTCTCATGAGAAATGCGGACTAGGCGCTCAATCATGGACTGTGCTTGGCGGCCGGCGTCGGTATCAGGGAAGCGGAGGGAGAACTCCACATTGACGTCGCTCAGCCGTGAGGCGCCGTCTTCGTTGACGCGGGTGCCGTCCACGTGGACGTCGAAAAGCTCTGGCTCTGCGCGCCGCGAGGTGACCACATCGACGTCAACTGCCGAGCAGCCCGCGACCGCGGCCAGGAGTAGTTCCACTGGGCTCAAAAGCCCTTCGCCGCTTCCGAACTCGAGGCTCGCCCCGTCAGCATTCGTTGCGCAGTAGTGGCCTGTATTGACGCGGGTGACGTCGACTCCGTACTTCTTGGTGACTTCGCTCATGCCCGCCATCCTAGCGGTGAGCCGCGATTTAAAAAGAAGTTAATATCGCGGTCACGTGGCTGCAAACTGCGAATCATATTCTGTTCTTCGTCTCTTTCAATTGAATAACGTCAACCCTCACTTGTATAGGAAGAACTATGACTACTCGCCGCCTTCTCGGCACCGTGGTCACCGCTTCGGTGGCCGGAACCTTCTTGGTTGCTCCTGCTTCTGCTGATGAACCAAAGGAGGGCATGGGCTCGCGCTTCACCATCGGCGTGCTGCCGGATACCCAGTTTTACTCCCGTTACTCCACCCCGGAGACCGGCAACCTGGCCCAGGCGCGCTACGGCAGCGAGCCTTACGCTGCGCAGACTGAATGGCTGGTGAAGAACCAGAAGGCCCTCAACATGGACTTCGCTACCCACCTTGGTGACGTAGTGGACCAGCCGGACGTCGACGGCGAGTGGAAGGTCGCTGACAAGGCAATGAAGGTCCTCGATGATTCCGACCTGAACTACTCCATCCTGCCGGGCAACCACGACATGATTGAGGATAAGTCGGCGCACCCGTACAACGCTTACTTCAGCGCCGAGCGTGCCAAGGACGCTAACCCGGATACCTTCCAGGAGCGTCACACCGCGGTCAACAATGACTCCGAGTATCACATTTTTGAGGCCGAGGGCCAGAAGTACCTGGTCCTGGCACTGGCGTGGCGTGCGGACGATGCGGCTTTGGACTGGGCGCAGGGCGTTCTCGACGCGCACCCGGACCTGCCGGTCATCCTCACCAGCCATGAGGTGCTCAACATCGATGGCGCCGGCGAGGTCTTCTACTCCGAGGACTACGGTAAGGGCCTGTGGGACAAGTTCATTAAGAAGAATGACCAGATCTTCCTCACCATGGGCGGCCACCACCACGGCGCGGGCTACCGCGTGGACAAGAACGATGCAGGCCACGATGTTATTGGCATCCTGCAAGACTACCAGATGGCCTACCAGGGCGGAAATGGCCTGCTCGGTGTGCTTGAGTTCGATCTCTCCGGCAACGAACTGGAGATGACCGCCCTGTCCCCATGGGTCGCACAGAAGCCAGCCAAGGAGCTCACGCAGTTCGACAAGCTCATCCTTGACGGCAAGGGCGATAGCTACCACGTGCCGCTTAACTTCAAGGAGCGCTTCGCTGATTTCGCTCCGGAGTGGACCATCGGCGATGAGGATGACGCCGATTTGGGCAAGAAGGCCCGCGACATCGTTGAGGAAGGCTACACCCCGTACACCATTCCGGAGGACCAGCTTCCGGAAGGTCCGAATGACTTCGTGAAGTCTGACAAGACCGTCTTCCACTGGCGCCCAGGCCAGACCAAGAACAAGGACGGCAAGCAGCTTGCCGACGGCGACGTGGCCACCGAAGGTGCCATCATTCCGGATGCCTTCGGTGCTGATGGCGCTGGCGACCTCGTTCGCGAAGGCGGCCCGTCCAATGAGGGCGAGCGCATCACCTACACCAAGGATCACCACCCGCTGTCCTCCGACTCTGGTTCCCTCTACTGGTCCGACCCGGCTGGTCAGGCCGCAATGGCGGAGTTCCGCTCCAAGGAGGGCGCTGAGATTAACAAGGTTGATACCTCCGAGGGCTACACCTTCGAGTCCTTCGTGAAGATTCCGAAGGATTTCAACGGCTCTGAGCACGGCTGGGGCAGTGCGCTTTCCCGTGACTCCAGCATCGCTGAGCTTGTCGACGGCTCCGACGACACCGACCCCACCGTCATGTTCGGCATCTCCAACCTGCGTGAGCTGCGCTGGTGGGCGGAGCCCAAGGAAGGCGAAGGTTCCACCGTTTGGTCTCACGAGGTGCCTACCGATGAGTGGATGCACATTGCCGTAGTGAACAAACCGGATTCCGACACCGTGGAGATGTTCATCAACGGTGCACCCATCCTGCGCAACGCCAAGGGTGCTGAGGGCTTGCTCCCGCGTGACCTGCAGTGGGTCATGGGTGCTGGCTTTGATAACCGCAAGCCGCAGGACCCGTGGTACGGCTGGATTGGTGAGACTCGCCTGACCCAGGGTGTTCTGGACTCCGACCAGTGGCTGACCGCCCGCCCGGCCGTGAAGGATGAGGAGCCGTCCTCCTCCGCGACCACCTCCCCGGCTGAGACGACCACTACTGAGCCGAGCACGCCCGCTAAGCCGACCAACACGAAGGAGCCTTCCGCTGGTGACATTGGCCAGGCCTTCTTCGCCGGCTCCAGCCACGGCGCGAAGATCATCCTCCCCATTGTCGCTGTCATCGCAGCCGTCGGCGCCGCCGCCTACGCCCTTATCCCGACCATCAACCAACTCTTCGGCCTCAACATCCCGCAGCCGAAGCTGCCGAAGATTCCGGGCCTGAACTAGTCCCCGTTCACCCTCCATCCCCCGTCTCGCACTGAGGCGGGGGATTTTTACTGCACGGCAAGATTTCGGCCCCTATTTGTTAGAAACGTCGCTTGGAAGAACCGGCTCGACTGTGGGCCAAGGCGATCTAGTTGTGGACAAATCATTCTGGAATGAGTAGTATGAAACTCATGGGACGACCTCGTAAATTCAATGAAAAAGAAGTTCTCTCTGGCGCGATAACGTTGTTTGGCAGGAGCGGATTCAATGCAGTCTCAGTGGACGTGGTGGTCAATCAACTGGGGCTTAACCGGTCCAGCTTCTACAACCTCTATGGCTCAAAGCATGGGTTGTTCCGTGCTGCTGCGGAAGCGGTGTGTGCCCAAGCTAAGAACGGGCAAGTGTCGGAAGAGTCAAAGGACTTCGTAGTGGTGGCACTGGTTGAGGTGGCACCTGTCAGTAAGGATTTACGGGAACTTATCCAACAGGCCTATGAACTGTGCTTCAGTGACCCGGGCACTTTGGGACAGCACGTGCTTTCCCGCTCTCAAAGAATCGAAGAATAAGGAGAACCATCATGAACAACAAGCTCACTCTGGCGGACAAAGAACTCATTATTGAGCCACGCGGTCTGGATAAAATGTGGTCCTTAACCCGCAGTATTGCAGTGCCCTGGAGCCACGTTCGCGGAGCTACTCATGACCCAGGAATGAAGCACGAGCCCAAAGGCCTTCGAGCACCGGGTCTGCGAGCCGGCCAAAAACTATCGGGCACGTTCCACTCTGATGGTGGACGCCAGTTCTGGAACATTAGCGGCTATGAGAACGCCGTTGTCATCGAGCTTAAAGACGAGCATTTCGATCGGCTCATTTTGTCCTTGGATAACCCGACTGAATGTGTAGCGCGCATCAACGAAAAGGCTCAGGCCGTCTGAGCCCGACGTGTCCCAGCACCAATATTTGATGTCATTCACGGTAAATAGCAGGTGAGCCCGCCCCCGCGAATTTTCGTCCACTATTCACGGTGAATGACACGTTTAGGCTGAACGGCTTTCGGTTCTGGAGTTAAAGTGCCCCAGGTTTTGTCCGCTCTACTCAGAGGGAACACAACCTGCGACACTTCAGCAATGAAGGAAAGCCAGAGAGAAAATGAGCCGAAACCTAGGCTAAAAAGTGGTGAAAACCTTAACACCAAACCTGCATCGCCGAGAGGCGGGGTTTGTTGGGTTCGAGTGGTGTTCCGTGCTTGCTCCAATCAGCCTTTCGGTGAGATAGAGTTCTCTGAGGACTCAGCGGGGGTGTTCCTATATATTTTGTCAACCTCGCGGGTGTCTTAACCGGGGTTGATTTTCCGGCCGGGGCCGGGCCTGACCCCCGGAAAGTAGACACGTCGGGGGTTAGCTATGCTGCTTGGGTCAGTGTAGCTAATGTGAGTGCTTCGAAGGCATCGGGGGCTAGAAGATTGCACCAGGAGTGTCGTCTGCGCGTGTTGTAGCGCATGCACCATCGGAAGACTTCTTGGCGGCAGATGATGGGATTGTCAAAGACTTTCCGATCACGCAGAACTTCACGCTTTAGGGTGGCGTTAAATGATTCTGCCAGGGCATTATCAGCACTCGTTCCCACCGCTCCCATGGATTGGCGTACACCAAGCTTGGCGCAGTGGTCCCTAAAAGCCTGTGAGGTGTACACACTGCCGTGATCGGAATGGAAAATTGCTCCTTTAAGGCTTCCGCGGACCTTTCTGGCATGAGACAAAGCTTCGATAACCAGCGATACCCGCATGTGATCTGCGAGTGCATGGCCGACGAGTTTGCGCGAGTAGGCGTCGATGACCGTGGCGAGGTACATGTTCTTGCCGCCCTTACACGGCAGGTAGGTGATATCGCCTACGTAGACGTGGTTCGGCCTGTCAGCGGTGAAATTGCGGCCTACTAGATCTGGCATGACTCGGTGGCCAGGCTTGCGCCGGGTGGTGATGCATCGACGCCGTTTAGTAAAGCCTTTCAGTCCCATGGATTTCATGATGCGCGCGACCTTCTTGTGATTAGTCGGAGGAATGTCCGTATCGTCGTTGAGGCTTGCAGCGATGCGTTTAGCACCATAAAGCCCGTGCTCATCATCGAAAATGGTCTTGATTCTCGCACCAAGAAGGGCATCGGAACACGTCTTTAACCTGCGTTTTGCGCGGGTGTTGAGCCATTTGTAGAACGAGGAGCGATTGAGCTTTAACACGTGGCACATCCGCTTGACCGAGTACTCGGTTCGGTGGTCATAGACAAACTGGAAGCGGATTACCAGCGTGTCTCTTTAAGCAAAATACTTCGCGGCCTTGCGCAGGATATCGCGTTCTTCACGCAGCTTAGAGACTTCTTTTTCTAGCTGGCGGATCCGTTCAGAATCAGTCGTCGCCTGGGCCTTGTCGCGCACGGTCTTCGTGCGGGCGCGTTTGCCGGTGCCGTACTGCTTGATCCAGGAATAAAGTGAGGATCGATTGACTCCAAGCTCTGCTGAAGCCGCGTGAAGTGAGAGGTCCTCATTGTTTTCGTAGAGGGCCACAGCATCACGTTTGAACTGTTCGGAGTACCTAGGCATGGTGGTAGATTACCTTTCTTCCCAACCCAACCGGGCTGGATATCAGGTGTCTACCAAACAGGGGTCAGGTCCGCCGTTTGGACGTGTTGTTTTCGGACATGGCTTGAAGCCGACTGGGATTTTACCCAGTCGGTTGTTTGGTTCTTGGTGTTTAGGCTGCTTTGACTTCCTGTGATTGGTCGGGATCGCGGTAGTACTCGTGGTTGCTCATCATGGCGTATAGGACGTTGAGCCGTCTGCGGGCTAGCGCTACTACTGCGGCGTTGTGTCTCTTGCCTTCACGGCGCTTTCGTTCATAGAATTGCCGTGAACGCTCGTGGAATCTGATGGATGCAAAAGATGATTGCCATAGGGCGTTCTTTAGTTTTTATTGCTAGCTCTGTTCAGTGAGTTCGACATGATTGAGGTTCCGGACTGATTCGTTCGGGGTGATAAGCCAGCGTAAGAGGCTAGGTGCCCAGCTGTCGGGAAGTCGGACATGTCGCCCGCGGTCATGAGAATTTGGGCAGCCGTCTTCGGCCCGATTCCTGGCATGGATAGCAGGATTTGAGTGTGGGGGATGTCGTTGATGAGCTCGATGACTTCCTGCTCGATTTGTTTGCGGTGCTCGAGCTTTAAAAGCGCGTCCTTCGCCGACATTGCTACGCCCATTTCGGCATATTGTGCACCAGCAATGGCGACTGTTTGCTCAGAGATGGCAGCGAATATGGCATCGATGACGGGCTCGGGATTGCGTGCCTTATAGCGTCGAGCGAAGGCAGCTGCTTTGGCTTTTCCGAGGCGCTTTATTTTGGTGGGTCCGCCGTAGCGTGCAAGTAGGTGCAGAACCCATTTGCGGTGGATCACCTGGCCGCGAAGGGCCTGTTCGAATTGCGGGTAGCAGCCAACTAGTGCACTTCGGATTTGATTGATGAGCCTGGTGTAGGAGCGTGCTAAGTCTTCGTCGATGCCGTTGAGGACTTTCAACTGGAGGAAGGCTTCTTCGACGCGGTCGACACTGCGGAGGGATTCCGGAAGGTTCTTTGCAGCGTGGGCGATGATATATGCATCCCGGATATCAGTTTTGGCATTACCAGCGTGGATGCGTGAGAGTTGGCGCATAGCCAACCCTGGAAGGTAGCGCACGTCGATTCCGATGTCTTGGGCAACTGCGACAGTTAGTCGCCCAATGTTATTGGGCTGGTCCACGACGACAAGGACCTTGTGGTCGTTTGCGATAAACGTTGAAAAGAGTGTGCGCAGGGATTTTTCGTTTTGGTTGATGCGTTTTGATAGCACTTGGGTACCGTCGATATCTAAGACGCAAGCGTGGTGAAAGTATTTGCCAGCGTCCATGCCGATGACATAGTCGTAGGTCATGCCAGGCCTCCTGGCGAATTGAACAAGTATGAGACTTATTTCATCGCTGGTGGTCGGACATACTTCACGCTGGCATCCACATTACTTTGAGACCTCACACATCCTGTGTGGGTCAGGTTCCTATTAGCAGTCTGGAGTCACTGCCTTCGGCGGCATCACCCCCCGGATCATTTTCAGACAGGGACGAAAACAAGCCATACCGAAGCCAGCGACTAGTTCCACTGCGGGCAAGACTCGCGCGGCGGGTGGGTTGGCGGGGGCTGGGTTGGCTGCGGCTAGCGGTGGGGCGGTGACAGGGCGCCTGACAGACTCCGCCGAGCGACCAGACCTCCGGCGATCGGGGGTGCTCACAAGGTGGCCTGACCTCGCGACCATTTCCCCGCTGACGGCGCGAGCATAGGCCGCTTCGCAATCGTCGAAGGCGTGCACCGTGTCGATGACGGGCGTGACGTGGTGGGTATCGAACGCGGCGACCCTGCCGCTAGCTGCCGGGGCGGTTTGAACCACGGAGCGGGCGAGGAGAGGCCGACGGGTTGTTATTGGTGCTGTTCCGAGGCCATGGCAGTCCGGGTAGCATTCTTCTTCGCCTCGAGTTTCGGGCTATCGGCGAGTTTGAGCCAGATGACACCGCCGATGATGACAGCCAGCCAGAATCCCTTCACGAGGGTGAGGGTCTCATCAAAGAAGACGGGGCCCAGCAGGGCAGCGCCGACGGCGCCGATTCCGGCCCAAACGGCGTAACCGATGCCCACGTCGATCTTCTTCAGAGCCACGCTGAGGAAGAACAGAGTGAGGAGGAAGAAAACGATCGCTACGAGGGACCACGTGAGGTTGGTGAAGCCTTCGCTACCGTTGACGCTTAGAGCGTATCCAACTTCGAATCCTCCGGCGAGTAGTAGAGCCAGCCAGGGTCTGGCGTTTTTCTCGGTGGTTTCTGGGGCGGCAGTGCCGCGGGTCGCATTGGTGGACATGAATACGGTCCTTTCTGAAGATGGGGCGAGATGGGGGTTGTTAGGCAGTGCCGGCGAGGTTGAGCCCGACGACGCCAGTGATGACGATGCCGATACCCAGCAGCTTCTTCCACGTAAGCTTCTGGGAGAGGAATATCGCGCCGAGGATGACAATTCCGACGCCGGCAAGAGAGGTCCACAGCGCATAGCCGACACCGACGTCGAAGGTCAGCAGGGCTAAACTGAGGAAGAAGGTGCCGATTCCACCGCTGACGAGGGTGGCAACGCTCCACCAGAAATTGGTGAAGCCTTGTGCTTTTCCGGCGGAGATGCCGACTGCGACTTCGAAGATGACAGCGATTCCGAGGTAGAGCCAACTCATGGTAAGTGTCCTTTCAAGGGTGCGCAGGAGCGCTGATCAGCGTCCACGTTTGTTTTGTGTCTGGAAGTATCGGGAGAACGGCTCATCGCCGCGCTCGGCGGGCAGATTATGGAAGACGGCAGACCGGAGCTCATCGGTGATGCCCAGCGAGGGATAGCTGGTGCGGTAGTCGAATCCCCATGCGGCGACGGCATCGCGGTCGACAGCCACGTAGATGGCTTCGATGCCGTGGTCGAGAGCAAAGCGGTAACACAGTCCGCAAGGTTCGCCGGTGGCAAGCAGTATGGTTCCGGATAGATCCTCCCGGTCGTCGAGGACTTCACGCATGGCGACGATCTCCGCATGAGCACTAGGATCGCGAGTCTCCAGAACTTGGTTGACTCCAAAATCCGAGATGATGCCCGAGTTGTCGACGACTACACCGACGAAAGGCAGCCCCCCGGCCTCGACGTGCTTCACGCACCTTTCCACGGCCTGGTCCATGACCTCGACGAGGGCCTCCGGGGCAGTCGCGTTCATGAGCCAGCCTCGCGGGGGGGCAGTGTCGACGGTCAGGTCGTCGACAGTCTTCTTTAGCCGCGTAGCGCTGGGGACTCCGGACAGAAGATAACCATCGACCATGAAGCTCGGCACAGAGGTGATTCCGGCGGTGTTGACTGCATAATCTTGGTCGGCTTGCTGCCTGGCTCGTCGGTCCTCACTATGCAGAGCGGCTTCAACCTCGCCCGCGTCAAGGCCTACGGAAGTGGCGACGTTAACAATCACGTCGTCATCGCCGATGTTCCTGTCATCCTGGAAGAATGCCTTGAACATTGCCTCGGAGTACGCGTCGGCTTTGCCGCGCTCTTGGGCCAGCTGGAGCACCATGAACGCCTTCTCGGTGCGTGGCTGCGGGGAGATCGTCGGGAGGCTGATTGGCACGTTCAGGCGCTCGGCCATCGGGTAAACCGCGTCCTTCCAGATCCGCGGTAAATAGTCATCTTCTGGCCGCAGAGTAGGAACAGGGTGAGGGCGTAGCTCGAAGGGGCGAATGGTTACCTCGACGTCACGGTCTCGCTTGAGCTCGTCGATTGCTCCCTCCACGAGGAAGCAGAACGGGCAGACATAGTCGACAAAAACATCAATTTTTGTGGTCATTGAGCAGTCCTTTCAGTTCAGACAGTGTATGTACATGCATGTATTTGCCTGTGGGTCGGCCCCGGAAATGCTGGGACCCTTAGAAGATAAGCTTGCTGATTGCCTGGAATGAATGGTCGAGATCAGCCAGGTTCAGCTGCGGGTACTTTTTGGCAGCATCACCGAGGAGCTCGCAGATCTTCGATTCGTATGGCTCGCGGATTTCCGCCACCACCTTGAGTCCGGCATCGGTAATGACCGCAAAGACCCCGCGCCCATCATCTGGACAGGTATCCCGGAATGCCAGCCCCTTGACCTCCATGCGACCGACCAGACGGGTTACCGAGCTCTGAGTGAGACCAACCCGGTTCGCGAGCTCAGTTATTCGTAGTTCCCGGTTGGATGCCCGGCTCAGATGGAGCATGGCCCGGTAATCAGTAAGGCCGATGTTGTAGTTGTCAACCAGCCACTTACCTAGCGTGGTGTCGACCGCAGCGATAATCGCTGCAACCTGCTCCCACGACGCACTAAGAGTACGGTCGGGAATGGCCTCAGTACGCGAAGACGCTGCTGTCAGGGGCATGATCGCTCCTTTCTTTTTGCCCTAGAAGGGGGCACTCCCGGATGCTAGGTGTTGGTCTGGATAGTTCGATTGATGCACATTCATCAATCGAACTAGAGTGTATGCACATGCATGGATGTGCGCCAGGAAATTTTCTGAAAAGTGATTTATATCACCTCTTGCGCTCTCTAGTTGTGTAACCAACGAGCGGTAGTATCGGATCGAATTGGCTGACTCAGGTAGGTATATGACTCGTCAACCCTAAGAAGGTTTCTGGAGCTCAGAGACAGCTCATATGGCGGTACGCACGGTGCGACAGGTGCGCCACAAAAGCGTAATTCTGCCCCTACCGGGAACCGTAGATCATCACCTGACAACTCGACGCTCACTACACCCTGTCGTGTGCGGCACCTTCCAACACATCAGCCTTGCCCGCTGCGTGATCATCGCGGCGATCTTGGTCGGTGACTCCGAACCGGGACTGCGGCCCCATGAGCTCATGGCACCTCCTCCGGCCCACGACATCATGCGAGCATTCGAACCCTGATGTCGTAGAACACCAGCGGAATGCATGTGTCGTCGCGTTCTAGATCCAGGACGATGAGAAGCACGAGGGCTTGGCCCCTGCCTCGTTTTCCATGGGAGGTGTGACGCTGAGTCGTGCGAGGGCTCCCCGCAGGAAGACCGCACACGAGGAGCGGCCCAGGCGCCCGTCAGAGTGCCGCGTGGCGGTGCCAGGACCCGAAATCCGCGGCGACCGTGGCCGTGAGGTGCTGGTAGGCCTTCAACGTCGCCGGCGCCACACGCTCCAGGTCCACCACGGCACCTTCGGCAAGGTGGCGGTCGTACGGGATGGTGTGCACCGCGCGGGCGCGGGAGGCGAAGTGGTCGGCGACCTTGCCCATGTCGATGGTCGGCTTGCCCGGCGCGTTCGCGGAGACGACCACCACGGCGTTGGCGGCGAGCTGGTCGTAGCCGTGAAGGTTCAGCCAGTCCAGGGTGGCCGACGCGGACTGCGCGCCGTCGAGCGCCGGCGAGGTCACCAGCACCAGCGCGTTGGCCAGATCCAAAACGCCGGCCATGGCAGAAACATCACCACGCAGTGTGTGCGCCATCCGCAGAGCCCGTTCGACTAGGTGTGTATCTTGAACGCTATCCATTGCCCAGCCCAGCACTCTGCGGGAATGGCCGTCGCGGACCGCGCACAAGTACAACCAGCCCTCACCGGTGCGCAGGTAGGTAATATCCGACAT
>NZ_JASPGN010000018.1:0-44999 GCF_030232655.1 Corynebacterium sp. MSK218 | reverse complement strand
CCACTACATCTTGCGGTGCCTGATCCACTCCGGACAACTACAGGACAAAATCAACGCACTCTAAAACCGGAAGGGCCCGTTAACATCGGCAGTAAGAGAGGAAAGGCGAGTAAAAGAAGCAAAAATCCCCGGACATTCACTCAGGATGAATGAATGCTCCGGGGATGCTAGTCACGCAGCAGGCTTAATACCTTAGAACTGCTCGACGTCGATGAGGCCGAGCTTGGCAGCCTTCACCAGACGACGCGGGATGCGAACGGTCTGGCCGTCAATGGTGACTTCCTGGAGGGCGACGTTGTCGGCCTTCCACTGGGAACGGCGAGAGTGGGTATTCGCGCGGGACTTCTTAAACTTAGGAGTTGCCATCTTTTCCTATCCTCCTTACGCGTTCTTCTTCTTGCGGCGAGCCATTGCGCCGAAGCGCTGGTTGAACTTCTCAACACGACCAGCGGTATCCATGACGCGCTGTGCACCGGTCCAGAACGGGTGGGACTCAGCAGTCACGTCAACGACGATGAGCGGGTACTCGTTGCCGTCTTCCCACTCAACGGTGCGGTCGGAGGTAGCGGTGGACTTGGTCAGGAAGGAGTGGCCGGTACCGGCGTCCTTGAAGACCACCGGGTGGTAATCCGGGTGGATATCTTTCTTCATATGTCGATTCCCTCAGGGTTGAACTACGGGTCGGTTCCCTCTCTCCGCACGATAGGAACATGGCCTGCGCATTGCTTGAGTTGCTGCGCTGACAATATTCAACTGTGCGCGTAAGGATCGTGCCCGAGTTGGGTCTCAATGCTTACAAACTGTGCGGCTTGCGCCGACAACTCGGAATATCCTACAGGCCACCGGCCCTAAAACCTAAATCGGCGCGTAGCCGCTTACTCCCCTACCTCTATAATGGCGTTATCCACCCTGCAATTCCCCAGCAGGTATCTCCGCGGCACTGATCAGCGATTAGGTTCTGAGCTGGCTGGCATGTAAGATTTCCCCTTGCTGTTGTCAAAGTAATCGTTTTACGCCCTCATCAACTGGTGTTCAACGGAATTATGCCTCCTGCTCAACCTCACTTTTCGAGCGCCGCGCCTCACCGCGGATTAGGCACTCCGTTAGTCGCTTTCGATGTGGGCGGCTAGGAGAAAGAAGACCCATGTCGGCTATTTGCCAGGTAACGGGCCGCAAGCCGGAATTCGGCAAGCAGGTCTCGCACTCGCACCGCCGCACCTCGCGCCGTTGGAACCCCAACGTGCAGCGTCGTCGGTACTACCTGCCCTCCGAGGGCCGTACCATCACCCTGACTGTTTCCACCAAGGGCATGAAGATCATCGACCGTGACGGCATCGAGTCCGTTGTGGCCAAGATTCGCGCACGTGGGGAGAAGATCTAACGATGGCACGTAATGATATCCGTCCAATCATCAAACTGAAGTCCACCGCGGGCACCGGCTACACCTACGTGACCCGCAAGAACAAGCGCAACAACCCGGATCGAATCACTCTCAAGAAGTTCGATCCGATTGTCCGCAAGCACGTCGAATTCCGCGAGGAGCGATAATCTATGGCTAAGAAGTCTAAGATCGCCAAGAACGAGCAGCGCAAGGAAATCGTCGCCCGCTACGCGGAGCGTCGCGCTGAGCTCAAGGCAATCATCAAGAACCCGAACACCCCGGACGACGAGCGCCTCGAGGCGCAGTTCGAGCTGAACCGTCAGCCGCGCGACGCCGCCCGCGTCCGCGTCCGTAACCGCGACGCCGCCGATGGCCGCCCGCGCGGTTACCTCCGCAAGTTCGGTCTGTCCCGTGTCCGTATGCGCGGCATGGCTCACCGTGGTGAGCTGCCGGGCGTTCGCAAGTCCAGCTGGTAAAGGGGTAACCACACAATGGCTGTCAAGCGTAATAATCACAAGAAGTTCCGTATGGAGCAGACCCGTCGCCCGAAGAAGAACCCGCTCAAGGCTGAAGGCATCGAGCAGGTTGACTACAAGGAGATCAAGACCCTGCGTCTGTTCATCTCCGATCGTGGCAAGATCCGCTCCCGTCGCGTCACCGGTCTGACCCCGCAGCAGCAGCGTCAGGTTGCTACTGCCGTCAAGAACGCACGCGAAATGGCTCTCCTGCCGTTCACGTCCCGCTAAACACTAGCTGGTTTCAACAGCGCACTTTTGCCGCTGTACTCGTGACTCACTAGGACAGGACAAAAGAGCTTCTCAATCGCCGCCTCGTTTCTCATATGGAGGAACTGGGGCGGCGATTGTCGTTTTCCTCGCTTCCGCCCCGCAGACGCACACCTAACTCAGACCACCCACCGCGCTGCTCCTGCCCCTTGTGCTGCTACATTGAAGAACAAGAATCACCCTGACTGAAAGGGGCGTTGAACCTCATGTCGCTGCACGAGTCGTTGACTGATCTGAGCGAGCTAGCTGCCCACTGCCACTCCCCCGCGCATGCCCGCGGCCTTTTGGAAGAGGCACAGGACCTCCTGCGTAATGCCACAGCGCACCGCGCCGATAGCCTCGAACTCGCAGCCTGGTTTTCCCGCATCGTGACAGATCTCGTGCGGTCTCCGGGCCTCTCCAGCCCAGTGCGCCTGACCGGGCCAGCTGCTCGCGGCGATTTGCTCCCTTCTATGCGCATCACGTGGCTCGGTGAGGATAAGCAGCTCGAAGGTGTCATTACTGAGGCCGGCCTGAGGTGTTCTGCGGTGCAGGAAACCACGTCCGCGCGCGCCGATGCTGGATTACCCGTGGGTCATGGCGGTGAAGAGGAACTGTACGCCGATGCCTTGGCGAAGCGCCCAGCCCCGCTCACTCTCGTTGATGGGTTGCCTGACCGCACTGCAGACGTCGCCATCCGTGCCACGTTGCTAGCTCCCGTGTCAGCTATTGCGCGCTGGGCTGCACCGGCCCCGCGCCCGACACCGGACCGTTTGGCTATTGGTGTCGAGCGCGAACTGCTCACCGCCAGTGAGGCCGAAGGCCTGAGCCTAGCGTGGGGCACGGGCATGGCGCTGGAGTTGGGGCGCTGGTACGAGGGCGTCGACAAGCACAGCGTCGTCCTTGGTGACCTTCCCCCATTGGACCGCACCGCTTATGGTTCCGCGTGCCGAACGGTTTCTGCAACTGTGGAAGCCATTGTGGCACGGCACGGTAGGGTGGTAGGCAGTATAGCTGGGTAGTGAATTCACTGCTTCCCGCTGTAGGGAGTACGATGGTTAAGCTGAAAATAATTAATGAGTGACGCTCACCGAAGGGAGTCCGCCTGATGGCAGGTACCGTTGGCAGGCCGCGTAAGAATAGCCCGCGCCGCCGGGGCAACACCGCGCGCGAAGAAATCCTCGACGCCTCATCCGAGCTGTTCACCACACAGGGTTTCGCCACGACTTCCACGCACCAGATTGCCGATGCCGTAGGTATCCGTCAGGCTTCGCTGTACTATCACTTCCCGTCCAAGACGGATATTTTCCTTACTCTGCTGAACTCCACTATTGAGCCTTCTCTTGAGCTCGCAGAAGAGCTCGCCGCCTCCGATGCGGCGCCAGCGCAACGCCTGTGGTCCCTCGTTGCTGCGGAGTCCCGTCTGCTGCTGACCTCTGCGTGGAACGTAGGCCGCCTGTACCAGCTGCCGGTGGCTAATTCCCCCGAGTTTGGTGAGTACCACGTGCAGCGTGACCGCTTGAAGGAACATTTCCGTTCCGCCGCCGCCGGCCTTGTGGGCACGGATGACCCGCGCATCGAGCTGCCCTTCCATATCGCACTGTCAGTCATTGAGATGCGCCCCAACAACGGCACCGCGCCGTTTGATGCCGCGCAGCGGGTACCGGAGCAATCCGCCATGCTTGCCGACGCCGCCTTGGCCGTCCTCGGCACCACTCCCCCGGACAATGCAGAAGCAACGACTCTGGAGCTGCTCAAAAACCGCAACGACTCCATCTCCTCGGCCGCCGCTGCCGCCGCGGACCGCAAGAAGGCCACGCGCTAGCGCGGCCCCAACGCTCCAAGCCCCACAGCGGCCTGGGACCCCAACGGTCTTAGGCCGCTTTTAGCGTCCGTGGCGGATGGCGTAGTGCGCCAAGAACGTCTTATAGGGCTTATAGACTTTCTCGCCATCTGCTTTGAGGCTGTCGACGAGGCGATCCATCTTGTGGTTCGTCTTCTTTTCTGTCCATTCGAGGGCATCAGCAATCTCGCGCACTGAAGGGATATCAGCGTCTGACGAGCCTGGCTTTTTAAGGTAGCTGGCTAGCTGGCGCAACAGCTCTTCCTGCTCATCATTGGGCACATGCCGGGTGCGGGTACGCTCCTCCTCCATCTCCTGCTCGCGCCTTGTACGCCGCGCAACATTGGAGTTCTCGACGTCGATGTACAGCTCATAGGGGCATTCCGGAGTCTCAAATGTAATTCGAGACGGTCCTGGTGGAACCGCAGCCACTGCTCGCGGTCCAAGGTCGATACGGGAGAACCCCTTGACTCCACGTAGCTCGATGCGCAACGGGATGTGGCTACCAATGTTGCTGATCATCCATCCCTGCCCGCCGTACCACAGCTGGAAGAGGTGGCGGTGAAGGGTAAGATCTCCCTCGCCCACGCGGAAATCACCTGCGCGGCCGACGATAACTTCTTCTCCTGGCGCGACAATCTTCACGCCGCCGATCAGGTCATCGATACGCAGCCTCGGGCCCCGTGCCACCTGCTGCGGCTGGGGTGTCTGTTGCGTGTTCATAGTCACCTCCGTTGAAAACACTCCGGGCACAACGCGAAAGTTGTACCGCAAAAATTGTCCTTCAGTGTAGCGGGAACTTCCACCCAGCTTCTAGGACACTGCTTGTTTATGCCACGATTGCCCAGGTCACCAGGAAAATAAGGATGATGACCACGACTGTTGCGGTGATGATTAGGGCGTTGCCGTTATCTTTCTTCGGCGCTGAGCTCAGTGCCGAAGAACCCCCCGACTGTCTCCGGGCTACGGGACTTGGCGGAGTCACGGGAGTTGATGGCCGCACATGCGCGGTTGTGGAAATGGGATTTGCGGGTGCCACGAATCCAGTAGGCCGCATGTTTTCGGTGGGCTGCGGGGGCTCTGGCCACTTCTGTGTGGGAGCCGAAGGTGATGCTTGCTCCGAGCGCGGTTCCCGATGTGCCGTGCTCGAATTCTGGGGCACGTTAGATGAAGAAGTGCTTGATATCTTCTCCAGTGCTTGAATGAACTCTTCTGCTGTGGCATAGCGCTGCATAGGCACACTATCGAGGGCCTTACTCAGCACATCTTGTACCTGGCTAGCCACTGCAGCGGTGTCGGGGGCTAGTACATCTGAAAAAGCCGCACTCGATAGGTCTGGAAGGCGGCGCTCACTACGCCACTCGCTGCGTGGCATCGTGTCCTTGAGGTGATGGAGCGTGAGCATTTCGAAAGCGATGAGCGCCAAAGAGTAGTCGTCGGCACGCGCAGACAAATCATCATCGCCGTAAGCATGACCTTTATTCTCCGGCGCTAGATACTTCTCCGTTCCCACGATGTGCCCAATTTTGGTCAGGCGTGACTGCCCTTCCTCAATGCTGATGCCAAAATCTGAAAGCACAGCCGGCGGAAGACTACCGGGATTCTTCCTGAGCAGGATATTTGCGGGCTTAACATCGCGATGTACCCATCCGGGATGCAGCTCATGATGCATATAGTCCAAGGCTGAGGCAATCGGCGTGAGGTAGTACACGACTTCCTTCACGGTGAATCCTTGGCCAGTACGAGCGCGATCCTTAATCGCATGCGCCAGCGTTCCACCGTTAATAAACGCCATGACCATGACATCGTCGCCACGCGGCGTCGATTCTTTGGAATAGAACTGCACCACGCCCGGGTGGCTACCAATGCGGGTAAGCGCCTTCATCTCGTTGTGGAAACGAGCGCGGGAGGCTTCATCGCGGACGTCGTCCAGCAGCACCTTAACCGCTAGCTCACGGGAGAGATCTGGATCCGTTGCGTGAAAGACTTGACCCATGCCGCCTTCACCCAGCAGGTACACCGTGGTGTAGCGCTTATGCTGGGTTAGCCACTGAACGAAATAGGAACTAGTCACCGCACCATTGCACCATATGCACTAGGTCTCATGATGTTGCCGTGTCGCGTCTCCCCCGAATGGAGGGTACTCCCCCTGGGATAATGGTGGTTCGGACTCAACGATTATGATTTCTGTTGTTCTCAATCGTCTTTCCAAGGACTCTATGACCACCCCAGGATTTGGCAACAATTCTTTTTCCGAGCACCCTACCCCTACCCCGGCTTCTGCTCTCCCGGCGTCGACTGCCTCTGAGCAGCGCAACAACGTGCCAATTATTTGTGCCATCGCCATCCTCATTGCGTTGACTATCTCTGGCTTCATCATTTGGAATGACGTGCGATCCACCAGCCAGGAGGTACCAACGAGCGGGCAATCCTCCGACGCTGCTCCCATGACGATGGAGTCAGAAACCGAGTCCGGCTCCGATGCCTCGGAAGACGATGTAAGTGGGAAAGCTAGCGCTTCCGAGGATGCGCCGCAGGAATCCGCTGATACCGCCGACGTGCCGCCTGGACTGACTGCTGCTGGCTGGTCAGATATTCCCGAGGCACGCTGCCAGCAAGGCGAAGAAATGGTCTTTGCCGCTGCTAGCGCGGATGATGATTCGCACATTGTCATCTGCGAGAGCAAGGATTCTCTCTTCTACCGCGGCATCTGGTCCAGCGGCGCTGCCTTTGGCCCAGCGAAGGGTGAGGGGACCGACTTTAGCGTTGCGATTCTCGATCCCACGAGTGGTGCCGATACCGGCTCGGTACTCACCATCCATAGCGAGCACTACGACATTGATGGCAAGACCGGAGATTTTGACGTCTACTGGCCAAAGTAAGTCCAGCCGTGGTCGAGGGGCATGGCGCCGGTAGCTACACCGCTCCCTGCTGGCAGCCAGCTGCCGGCCACTCGACCTCAGCCGACTCAAGCTGGGCGGCGAGGCGCGTGAGCATCTGCTGGGCATTGCCGTAGTCCCCGGAGTCTGCGCTGGCGTAGATGGCCACGGCAACGGTGTGGCCGCCGAGGGTCACAAGGCCCATCTGACGCGCTTCATAGGATCCATCTTCGGCTGGGCCCCAGCCACCTTTCTTGACGGCGCCCTCAAGGGTGCCCAAGCCGTAGCTTTGGGCGGGATCGGGCTGGCCCATGGCAGCGAGGACTGGCTCCGCGCCGTCCATACAGCCAAGGGATGCCACGAACTCTGCTTGCTGCGTTACCGACCACTGCGTTTGACCAAAGGCGCTAAACCCTGGGCGCGGCGGGGTGGCGGGCACCGAGGTTCCACCGATGACTTCTTGCGTGGCCTGTGCTGCCTCCTGTCCGCCGCCCAGGGCTTCCCACAGCGAATCGGCAGCGGCATTGTCGGAGTATGTAATTGCCTGGGTGACAGTGCCTTCTTCCGCTACCCCGGCGCGCTCAGCGGCGATGGCGAGGGGAACCTTCGCGGTTGACCACGCGGCAACGGGATCCGTCATGCCAGCAGCGAATACTCCTCCCCCACCGGCCACGGCGATGCCCGTTCCGGGATTGTCCGCAGCAATGGCGTCGAGGGCTTCTTGCGGGTCAGTGGCCTCAATCACGGGCAGGTCCTCCGTGGTGACGGGTGCGGGTGCGGTTGTGGATTCAGGCAACGTGGGCTGCGGCGCCGATTCCTCTTCGGCGCCCCGGGGAGCGGTCTCGGCATCGTTGATACCGGAGACATCACCAATAGTGCAGGCGCTCAGCAGGGCGACGGACATGGCGGTCGCAGTGGCGAGCGCGGCTGTGCGAATGTTGTGGATGCGGCGCATTAGACGATGTACACAATCGCGTTATTTCCACCCTTGCAGGTGACAAACTTACCGTTGTCGGAGCAGTCCATTCTGTAGGTCTGCTCGGTGATGGGACTGTAGGCGTCGATAGTCGCGTTAAGCTCCTTTGTATCCACGTAGTGCTTGACGTACTCATCACGCACGATGTTGGCGAAAGGTTCGGTCGTTACCGAGGATCCGCGGTAGACATTATTGAAATCGCCGCCGGGTTCGTTGTTACGTGCAGCATCGTTGACCGGCTGTGCGCCGTCGGGAAGCGCTGGGTGTTCGGGGCGCTTTTCCGATTCCGCGCTCGTGGTCTTTTCCTCGGAGGTCGTTGCCTCTGCGGAGGAGGTTGCTTCCTCTGCGCCGCCAGTGGTCTCCTCAGAGACTTGTGCCTCGGTGGTCAGCGGCGGCTGGGCCTGATTGCCGGTCGCGGAGTTTTTAAAGAAGAAGAGGTAGGCCAGCGCAGCAATGACGAGCAGCACGGCCAAGATAAGGACGGCGATGAGAATGATTTTTCCGCCGTTAGAGGACCCGGAGTGGGCCGCGGCCTGCTGCGGGTACGCGGCGTTGTAACCGCCGGCTGGTTGCTGTTGGTTGCCCCACTGATCTTGCTGTCCTTGGTGACCAGCCCAGCCCTGCTGCTCCTGGTGGCCTTGCTGGCTCGGCTGGTTCTGCTGCCCCTGGTGGCCCGGCTGGCCCGGCTGTGCCTGCGGGGCGGAAAAGTGTTGGGTGGGCTGCTGATCAGCTGGCGCAGCGAAGGGATTGGAGTATTGGCGCTCTTGTGACAGCGGGGATTCAAAGTCCACGGTTTCTGGGTGCGTGTCCTTGCGGTTCTGGTTCGGTTGACCGCCGTGTCCCTGCGGCCGGGGCGCACCGAAACCGTGGTTGTGTTCTGAGTCAGTCACCGGAGCCTCCGTTTCTACAGTGTCTGTAGTGCCTATCGCTACCGCATATACGGTGTCTTCCATCTTTGCACAGTGTTGCCCTGACTATAGTGATTAATCTTCTACTCCAGCCCCAACCCCACGGGGAGTATCCCTCGAATCTTGAGAGACGCCCGCGCGCCATGGGCAATTCGGTTTAAGTTGTTTAAAGACACTTCCCTCGCTTGTGGAAAGGCATTCACGAACCCATGACTTTTTCTCCTGGACCTTCAGGCACGCCACCAGGACACTCCGGGTCTAACTCCGGTTTTGGTGCTCCCCGCCCCGGCTTTGGTCAGCCAGGTGGTGGCACCAATAACCCCGGCACGCCCGGTGGTTTTGGTACCCCGCCGCCGTTCGGAAGCCGCCCGCACTCAGCGGGGGCGTATCAGAGCCCTCATTCAGGCTCCCCTGCCGGTGGAGGTGGTGCGAACGCCCAGCCGGTCTTTGGTGGCGCGCCTACTCCACCGCCGGGGCAGCCCCACTACCCGGGCCAAGCACAGCAGCCGCAACCCCCGCAACAGCCGCAGCCCCCACAAGGAACGCAGTACTCCGCCCCGCCTTCCCCGAAGGGCAAAGGAAAGTTTAGTGGCGCGATAGCAGCGCTCATCGCGATTCT
Source organism: Corynebacterium sp. MSK218 (assembly GCF_030232655.1). NCBI lineage: Bacteria > Bacillati > Actinomycetota > Actinomycetes > Mycobacteriales > Corynebacteriaceae > Corynebacterium > Corynebacterium sp. MSK218. The sequence continues at coordinate 35,629 of NZ_JASPGN010000018.1, read as the reverse complement.
GGTGGTCCTCGCCATTGCATTGGGAGTAGGCGCCTGGTTTATCTGGGGACGTGACTCCTCAGAAAGTGAACAAGCGGGCGCATCCGCAGAACCGACAACAACCGCCGTGCTAGCGGGAAACCCGATTGGCGCGCACGACGGTATCTCAACCGACCTCACTGCGGAGGACGCAGTCATCGCTCGTACGCTGTTCCCGGATTCCTATGTCTCCCGCGGGGGCAGCACCAATATCGCCGATATCCATCTGGCTCAAGGCCAAAGCCAGCTCAATGCGGTCTTTGGTTTTATCGATGACCGCGACAACACGGACGTGGCCACCGCGAGTGTTACCGTCAGCGGGAGCGACGGCGCTGAGCTCGCAACCTTCGATGTCCCCGCGGATGAGGCTCTTGAAATGCCCATCCACGTCGGCGAACATCAGGAGTTGCGGTTTACTTTTACCTACAAGGATAAAGACGGAAACCCCGCCGAAAATACTGGCTTTGCGGTGGCCTCACTAAACGCGCAGTGACGCCACCGTCAACGCTCTAGTGGAAGAAGTGGCGTGTACCGGTGAAGTACATGGTCACGCCAGCCTTCTTGGCGGCCTCAATGACCTCTTCATCGCGAATGGAACCGCCCGGCTGAACCACGGCCTTAATACCAGCCTCGAGGAGAACCTCCAGGCCATCAGCAAACGGGAAGAAGGCATCGGAAGCGGCGAAGGAGCCTTCGGTGCGGTTTGCACCGTCGGCCAGCGTGTTGGCGCGCTCGACAGCGAGCTTGGCGGAATCTACACGGTTAACCTGGCCCATGCCCACGCCGACGGTGGCATTGTCCTTAGCCAGAAGGATGGCGTTGGACTTCACCGCACGAACTGAGCGCCAGGCGAACTCGAGCTGTGCGAGATCGGATTCGTTGAGAGCCTCGCCCGCAGCCAGCGTCCAGTTGGCCGGGTTATCGCCTTCTGCCTGGTAAGTATCCGGTTCCTGGGTGAGCACACCGCCGGAGATGAACTTAACTTCCTCATTCGGTGCTTCATGCTCTGCCTGCAGCACGCGCAGGTTCTTCTTGGCCTTGAGGACCTCGATGGCGCCCTCCTCGTAGGAGGGAGCCACGATGACCTCGGTGAAGATCTCCTTGACCTGCTCCGCCATCTCCACGGTGACCTCGCGGTTGACGGCGATGACGCCGCCGAAGGCGGACATCGGGTCGCAGGCATGGGCCGCGCGGTGAGCAGCAGCAATCGACTCCTCAGACACCGCAATGCCGCACGGGTTAGCATGCTTAATGATTGCTACGCACGGGCGCTCATGGTCCCAGGCAGCACGCCAGGCGGCGTCGGCATCCTGGTAGTTGTTGTAGCTCATCTCTTTGCCGTTGAACTGCTTCGCGTTGGCCAAACCGGTGGTACCAATGCGGGTCACGGTGGCCTTTTGGTGAGAGTTCTCGCCGTAGCGCAGCGGGGTGGTCGCCTCCCCCTCGCTGAGCTGGTCAACGAACCATGCAGACACCGCGGCGTCGTAATCAGCGGTGTGCAGGAAGGCATCGCGGGCAAGGCCACGGCGCTCTTCCAAGGTGAAGCCGCCCTTAGCCACAGCATCGGCCACATCGCCGTAGCGAGCCGGGTCCACCACCACGGCAACCGATGGGTGGTTTTTCGCGGCCGCACGCACCATGGACGGGCCGCCGATATCGATCTGCTCTACGCAGCCATCGAAGTCAGCGCCGGAGGCCACGGTCTCACGGAAGGGGTACAGGTTCACCACGACCAGCTGGAAAGGTTCAACCTCGAGCTCGGAGAGCTGGTTGAGGTGGTCTTCCTTGCGGGTATCCGCCAGGATGCCGGCATGCACGCGCGGGTGCAGGGTCTTCACGCGGCCCTCCAGACACTCGGGGAAGCCGGTGAGCTTTTCCACGGGGGTGACCTCGATGCCCAGATCCGCGATCTTCTTCGCGGTGGAGCCGGTGGAGACAATCTCCACGCCAGCCTTGTCGAGGACCCGGGCTAGGTCCTCCAAACCGGTCTTGTCGTAGACGCTAATGAGTGCGCGTTTGATGTTCTTACGATCCTCGCTCATGGTGTGGGGACTCTAGCCTTCCTTGCGTTTGTTGCAGCGGTTGTTAAAGCTCAATAGTCAGTGCTGCGTCGTGCACGCGGATAGCGCGCAGGACAGTGACAATGAGTTCTCGCTCGACCACCTTGATGCGCTCGTGCAGGCTGGCCTCGTCATCCTCTGGCAGCACGCGCACGGGTTCTTGGGCGATGATGGCGCCCGTATCGACGCCAGCATCAACAAAGTGGACGGTCGAGCCTGTGACCTTGGCACCGTAGGCCAGCGCATCGCGCACGCCATGTGCTCCTTTGAAAGCGGGCAGGAGTGCCGGGTGAGTATTGATGGTGCGACCTTCAAAGCGGTCCAGAAAATCCTTGCCCAGAATCTTCATGAAACCGGCAGAAACAACAACGTCTGGCTGTGCAGCATCTACTGCATCAACCAGACGTCTATTCCATTCGGCACGGTCCTTACCCATCTCCACCACCTCGGTGGCGATTCCCGCTGCCTGTGCGCGCTCGATGCCCTGACAAGGCACGTCCGCGAGAACTTTCACCACGCCAAAGTGCTCGTCCTGACCATCAAGGATGGCCTGCAGCAAAGAGCCGGTTCCAGAGACCAGAACGACGACGTTGAGGCGGGCAGAAGCAGCGGGCTGGTGCGGTGTAGTCACGCGCTCCAGCCTAGCGCCTGCGGGGAGCAAACAGGCAATTGCTTAACCCTGGGAGGGGCCCTCATCAAGGTCAGGGTCTGCGGGCATGCGCTTGGCGACGTCCCCCTCATCACCCTCCTCAGTATCTGCCTCATCCGAGTCAGTCACGTCCGCAGTGTGCTCCTCGGCCTCGGGCTCTTCGTCGTCCTCATCGACGGCTTCGGCATCGACCACCTCGGCGTCAATAACATCTGGGTCTTCTGAACTCTCGGATGTGTCCTCTGGGCTTTCCGAATTGACGCCGAGCAGCGCTGAGACTGGCACAGCATTCGCGGGGCGAGTGCCCTCTGTTTTCTTTGTGCTCTTCGCGTCCTCTACATCCCCTGCGTGCTCAGTGTCCTTTACAGAAGACGGTTCCTCGGTGGGAACCTCGGCGTCGTCCTCGCTTCCACGGCGAGAGAGCCAGGCCATGAGAGCATTAGCGGCGGCGAAACCAGCACCGACGACAAGGCACCACAGGGCAATAAGCCCCACGGCCGTCCACAGTTCAGGGCCGGTATAACCGTAGACGCCGAGAGTGCCAGAGGTACCGTAAATTGCAGCGAAAGCAGCGACAGCGGCAACGACGGCAGCGACCAAGGCCACCTGAAAATTCACGATCGCTCGGCGCCGCGCGAAGGCCACGCCGGCAGCAATCGCGGGAAGCACGAAAAGCGCAACAGCCCAGGAGCTAATACTCGGCGGTACTGCGGCTGCCAGTGGCAGCGGCGGCAGCGGCACCATATGGCCGCTAAACAAGCTGATACTCGTGTCTGGCCCAACGTGTAGCTCGGAGCCACTCAGTACGGAAGCCGCAGCAATGACGGCATTGGGCAGATAAAGAATGCTGAGCAAGACTAGCCCAGCTGTGCCCATCGCGTCGAGGACCGGGTACGCAGCCAGCATGTCGGCTTGGCGCTGCCAGCCCACCGCCCACAGAACGAGAACGAGGACAAGGCTCACGATGGCCAGGTAGCCGAGGTAGCTAAGGCCGATCCGGGAGGCGTCGACAAGCACGCGCGGCACCCCACTGCGCTTGGCCAGAGCCTTCCACAGGCGAGTGCCCATACCGCCGATGAGAGCAGCCGCATGGAGCAACAGCATGCGAGGTAGCACAACGTAGAGGGCCGGCGGGGAAACGTCGTAGGCCTTGCCCGCATCCCACAGCATCAGCCACGCAAGGCAGGTCAACGCAAAAGGAACCGCGAAGACGCAGGCGGTCAGCACGAGGAGGTCATTGATACTGACCTTGTCTTTAATAGCTACCCGTACACGGCGGCCCACCAAGCATGCCAGCAACACTGCGGGCAAGCCGGGCAAGAAACCGAGGTCAATGCCCCCGGCCCGAATGGGAGCAAGGTTAAAGACCATCCAGGCTTCCGCGACGATGGTGTTAAACCACGCCGAGGGCGAGCTCGTGAGCAACAGTGCGGCAATGACCACGACGATGATGCCCAGCACGACCACCAGATTGGGAACGGCGACCACCATGAGCATGCGCCGGATACGCTCCCGCAGCGTGGTGGGCCCCTGGGCGCGGCGAGCTTTCGCCTTAGCGGACTCGGCACCCTTAATCCGTTGCGCCGGCGCGCGGCGATCGCGGCGCGTGGGGCGCTCAGTTCGCTCACTATCCTGGCCATGTCCGCGCATCTGGCTGCGCGGCCGCGTGGCCGACCGTGACTGGGGACTCGTGTTCTTATTCATTGGCGTCCACTTTGCCACGCTCCCCTCCCCCGTCGGGGGTGGCGCGGCGAGGCTAACGCCAAATGATTGCCAGGCCGTGGTTGGCACTCGAAAAAGGCGGACCAAAAGCCCCAGCAGCGCCTGCAATTTTTAAGCCTGCAGCCTTAAACTCTAAGATAATTGCAAATTCACTTGCGCTACCCCCACTTGGTCACCACAGTCTTCACACAGATTACATCCAGTACCACTACTATTAGGATTTACGGCACATAAACAAGAAAAACCGCAAACCGGGTTGCTCTAACTTTCCTGAGACGCTACTGTTACATTCCGTTGGTAACAGGAAGGTCACAATCGGATAACCAACCGGCAGAGAACGTAACGTTTCCACCGGACGGACGATAGTGAATGAAGACGGAAGTAGAGTTCATGCGAAGCAAGACTCAGCGGAGCGCAGGTCGCCACCGCAAGATCACCACCTCGCAGACCGCGAAGGGACGCATTGCAGTCGTCACCGTCGCCGCTGGTGCCGTATCCACCGCTGGCGTAGGTGGTGCAGCCGCAGGCACCATCCAGTCGGCCGGAACTGAGGAGACCAAGACTCAGTCCATCGACTACACCTTGCAGGCAGATACCGATCCGTTGAAGGACGCACAGGCTTCCATCCAGGATGCTGCCCCGCAGATTCTCGCAATCGCCGAGTCCAAGCCGGTATCTGATCTGGCAGCACAGCTCGACAAGGCCATCCAGGCCGCTGATGCCCGCGCCGCTGCTGATGAAGCAAACCGCGCCCCCTCCGTTGCCCGCCCGGCAGAAGGTGTTTTCACCTCCGGCTTCGGCCCGCGTTGGGGCTCTTTCCACTCTGGCATCGATATCGCCAACTCCGTAGGCACCCCCATCCTTTCCGTCATGGACGGCACCGTCATCGACTCCGGCCCAGCCTCCGGCTACGGCCAGTGGATTCGCATCAAGCACGATGATGGCTCCATGAGCGTCTACGGCCACATGCAGACCCTCGACGTTGCTGTGGGCGAGCGCGTCCACGCCGGCCAGAAGATTGCTGGCATGGGCTCCCTGGGCTTCTCCACGGGTTCCCACCTCCACTTCGAAATTCACCCCACCGGCGAAGGCGCAGTAGACCCGATTCCGTGGCTCGCAGAGCGCGGCATCAACATCAGCTAAGCCACGCTTTTAAATCCTTCCTCCAGCGCTAAGGCGGTATAGGGCACTGTTGCCCTGTACCGCCTTGTGTATTCCCCCACCTTCCACCCCCGCCTGCACCAACCGTTGACCGGACAGAAGGTTACTCAGTAACTTACTGGGTATGTACCGAAAGATTTCCTCCCTTGCCCTCCACCAAGGAGGTGACCATGTCCGTCAAACACTCCGTGCTTGCTCTGCTGAGTGAAGAGCCCGCCACGGCCAGCCACATCAAAACCCGCTTTGCTGAAACCTTTGATAACCTCTGGCCGCTCAACATGGGCCAAGTCGCCCAAACCTTAAGCCGCTTGGAACGCGATGGACTCATCGCCACTGACGGCGAGCTCACCGGCCTCACCGGGCGCCGCGCCACCAGCTATGCCATCACCAACGCAGGCCGTGAGGAACTCTCGCAGTGGTGGATGTCCACCTTGCACAACGACGCCATCGAGCGCGATGAGCTCGTACTCAAAGTGTCACTTGCAGCACGACGCTCCGATATCGACGTCATCGCCGTCCTTGACGCCCAGCGCTTTGCCACCGTCCGCCAACTTCGTGAGCTCAACCGTCAAGCTTCGGAACTGCCCGCAGAGCGCAGCGCCCAACGTTTGGCTGTAGAGCGCCAAATCTTCGACCTGGAATCTCTCTCACGCTGGCTCGACCGCGTGGAATCCCTAACCAACCCAACCACCACCGAGGAGGCCCCGCGATGACCCCCGACTCTGTGCCCACGACCCAGCACATTCCTTTCCCGCTCGAACTTGAGAACATCACCTGCGTCTTCGGTAGCGGCGCCCGCCAGGTCACCGCCCTGGATTCGGTCAACCTGCAGCTGCAACCGGGCGAGTTGGTCGCCGTTATGGGCCCCTCCGGCTCCGGCAAATCCACGCTGCTCAACGTCGCAGGTCTGCTCCAACCACCAACATCAGGACGCGTGCTTCTCGACGGCGCCGATGCCTCCCAGCTCTCCAAGGCCAAGGCAGCTATCGCTCGCCGCCGACACCTTGGTTTGGTATTTCAGCACTTCAACCTAGTGTCTTCCCTCACCGTCGGAGAGAATGTGTCCCTCCCTCTTGAGCTAGACGGACTCTCGCCCGCGCAATGCCGCGAAGCTGCTGAGCAAGCACTCAATGAGGTCGGTCTCGACGGCACCATCGACCGCTTCCCGGAGGAAATCTCCGGCGGCCAAGCCCAGCGCGTGGCCATTGCCCGCGCGCTCATCGGCCCGCGTAAGGTACTGCTCGCCGATGAACCTACCGGAGCTTTAGATACCTCGACGGGTGAGGAGATCATGAAGGTTTTGCGCGCGCGTATCGACGCCGGCGCCTCCGGAATCCTCGTCACCCACGAGCCACGTTTCGCGGGCTGGGCCGACCGCGTCGTCATGGTTCGTGACGGGCGCCTGACCGGCGAGGAGGCGCGTTAGTATGTCAGGCATTAACGCTGCTACCCGGCCTACCCGGCGCGACCTGTGGCGCCACCCGTGGCGCACGCTGGCCGCCGTCATGCTCATTGCGCTGCCTGTGGCACTCGTCATTGGACTAGCATTGTTTGATCATTCCTCCGGGCGACTCTCCGCGGCCTTGAGCTCACCCGAACGGGCCCTGCAGGTGAGCGGCGAGCGCCCGGAGATTAGCAATGAAGACGTCCCACGCTTGGCTGCCGAGGTGCTTCCTGAAGGCCTCAGCGTCAGCCCCGTCACCACTTTTTCGAATGCTTCGCTTATCCATAATGGAAAGTCGACGAAATCTTGGGTAGACCAGTTTGACACCGAGAACCCTCCGGAGCTGGCACAGGAGGTCGTCGACAACTTCAACCTTGGCCCCAATCAAGCAGTTCTGTCGCGTTCAACAGCCCACAAGATCAACGCCTCCGTTGGGGATTCCATCACCGTGCGCACCAGCGCCCTGAGCGGTGACCACCAAGCCACAGTCGCGGCTATTGCGCCCGAGCAGTTTGACTTTGTCACCTCCCCCACGCTCAATGCCGCCCTCAGCGACCCGTCCTTTCAGATACACACCTCCTGGGTCATCGTGGGTGATACACCGCTCACCAAGGAGGATGCCGACCGTGCCCGTGAAGCCGGGCTGGGGATCTGGGCACCGGAACTACGGAATATAGATCGGCCCGATTCTGAGCCGGAGTCCTTCGGCGGAATCCTGAGCAGCATTCTTTTCATTCTCTTCTTCGTCGGCCTCTATGCCATTGCCGGATTGCTCATCCTTTTCCTTCTCGCCCCCGTCTTCACGCTGGCCACTGGACGCAATACCCGCCTGTACGCACTGATGTCGAGCCAAGGCGCACTGCCGCGCCACATCATGTTCGCAGTGATGGCTTATGGCCTGCTGATGGGACTTATCGGCGCCACTATCGGCGTGGTTGCTGGCCTCGCGGCTTCGTGGATGTGGTGGACAGCCCGCTACCCGGATTTTGCTGCACGCCCGCCTTTCCTGGCCATTGCCCTCGCCTGGCTCGTGGCGGTGGCAGGCTGTGTCATTGTCTCCATCGTTCCTGCGTGGTTGGCGCAACGTGGTGCTTTAGCCACGGCGATCCAGGGCGCCGCACCCGACCGCCTCTTGCGCTTCCGGCGGTGGATGGCCGTCGGCCCTGCATTCCTGCTTCTGCTCGTGTTATTCAGCTTCACTCCCTGGGGAAAGTACATCCCTACGGTGCTGGCTCTCTTTGGAGTCATCGCGGTTGCCGCCTCAGCCCCGGCCTTGGTCTTCTTGTGCTCCCTGCTGTCTCGCCGCGGCCCACTCGCGTTGCGACTGGCTGGACGCGGCCTGACCCGGCGCAGCATGCATGCCTTGCCGACGTCCATCGCTCTCGTCTCAGTCACCTTCGTGACCACCCTGTTTGGCGTAGGCATCATGACGGATAGCGCAAAGACCACTGCCGAAGAAAAGCTCGTCATGCCGCCTACTTCTGCACTGATTGAGGAGACGACGTTTGAGCAACCAACGCAGGTGTCCACTCCGGAAGAACGCGCCGCGGTAGAGGCCGTCCTGCAGACCACCTCTGCCCGCACGTATCCCTTCTATGCTTTCCCCTCGTGGACGACGTCCTACAGCCTTCCAGAGGATGGCACTTTTTACGAGCTCACCACCGAGTTTGATTACCAGTGCGAGCAGGTCGATCTCAGCAAGCCGGTTGAGAGGGCAGTGTTCGTGGATAATCAGGGGCGGCGCACCGATGAGTCCGAGGAGGCTCGCCAAGAATGCGCCCACGAGCTGATGACGTCATTTCCTTATAACCCGTTGATCTATCAAAGCAGGATGATTCAAACGGATTCTTCCCAGCTTGAGCTCTGGCAGTTCGACTCGGAGGAAGATCGCCGCGCAGCGGCGCAGACATTGGACGCCGGGGGCATCGTGCTTCCCCACAGCAGCCACGTCGGCGATAACACGCACGGCACGGTGACTCTAAAGTCCTATAGCCGCATTGACAGCCAAGAACCGAGCGGGACGCAGGAGGCCGATCTACCGGTTGTTGAGGCCCTGCCTACTGCGGCCCGCGACGTGGTCTTGATTAGCCAGCAGGCGGCGCAGCAGCTGAACATGGAGCCTTTCTACGTGGGCCAGGCCCTCGCGTTCGACGAACAACCAAACGAGCCAGAGCGCGAGGAGCTGCGCGACCTGACAGCGAACGCTTCGCAGTCGCAATACTCGCTGAACTTCGCTGTTTCTACCCCGGAGAGCTTCCGTTACTACCTAGGCCTCGGCGTGGGGATCGTCTGCCTTATCGTGCTCGTGCTCATCATTGCCAACGCAGCGACCAGCATGCGCCAGGAAAGCACCGTGCTGCAATCCATCGGCGCCCACCCTTCGCTGATGTCCAAGGTGGCAGCATGGCAGACGTGGATGCTAGCTACCGCAAGCATGCTCTTTGGTGTGGTTGCCGGACACCTCGGCACATACTTCTTTGCCGATAGCTCCGGATACATCTTCTCGACGCCGCTGCATGGCCTGCGCCCGCAGGACTACTTCACCCCGGATTGGTGGCAATTCCTCGCCGTGCTCGCCGTGCCACTGTTGGCTGCCGCCCTCGCGGCTGCGATCAACCGCAGCGACAAGACGGCCCCGCTCACCGCACGGGATCGCAGCGAATCACGTTCCCTAACTTAAAAGCGCTGACCAAGTAGCAGCGCCCACAACCCCAGCGCTCTCGGCTGAAAGATTGGCCGAGAGCGCTGCACTTTTCACCCCCCAAATCTCACCCCCATTCTTTAAACCTCTACTTTACCCCTGTAACAATTTTCACTTCTTTCACATACGCAACACGCTGGGCTGTTCGATAGTTTTTCGAACAATCCCTGTGTTTACCTGCAATTTTTCCCATTGCGCAGGGGGTCTGCCCGGGATAGTTTGTATCTCGTTGCCACACGGGCTCACACGACGGCGTTTCAGCGTTGGCGTGTCGCTGGCCGCGCGGCACACAGCGGCTGTTATGGCCGCATCCCATCACTCACATGTTTCCGTGCGGGGACCACCTCGCTGAGAGACACCGATACAGCAAGCCAGAGCAGCACATAAGGACGTGAAGTTATGAAGCGCACCCTCTGCGCACTCGCCGCCGTGGCCGCAAGCGCGACCGCGACCGTTGCAGCACCGGCGTTCGCCGCCGAACCCGCAGCGAGCGTGGACGTTTCCGATGGCTCCTCCAAGGGGACTGTCGAGGCGGACATCAACGAAGAGTCCAAAGTAGACCTCTTCAAGGCTGTCACGGGACTGCTCACCTCAACGGCCGGCGCTCTGAACGGCGCATCCGTCCCTACCATCAATGCCACTGAGAGCGGATATGACATCGTTCTCGACCCATCCAGCATTCCTGGACTCGCGGAGGCCTTCGCCCCTGAGGGCGATCACTCTGGCCTCACCCCTACTCGCGGCGAGGATGCGAATGGCAACACCGTGGTGTTCCCGACGTCCGGCACGTTCACCTCTGGCTTCGGCCCGCGCTGGGGCACCTTCCACAACGGTATCGATGTGGCCAACCCCGTCGGCACCCCGATTTACGCCGTCATGGACGGCGAGGTTATCTCCTCTGGTGCAGCCCAGGGCTTTGGCAACTGGATTCGCATCCAGCACGATGACGGAACCATCACGGTCTACGGCCACATGCCCAGCGACCAGCTCCTGGTCAACGTGGGCGACCGTGTGGAAGCCGGCGACCAGATTTCTGTCATCGGCAACGAGGGCCACTCCACCGGCCCACACCTGCACTTCGAGGTTCACCCAGGCGGCGGCGCAGCCGTTGACCCAGTGGAGTGGTTCGCCGAGCGCGGCATCCTCATCTAAAGCTTTAAAGCTTTTCCATCGGCACACCGCCGATAAGCATGAGGCGGACTTTGCCCGCTGAACCGAAGTCCACGGTAACCGTTGCGCGCGCGCCGGTTCCGGAGGCCTCGATAACCGTGCCCAGCCCGTACTTCGCGTGGTTGACGCGGTCCCCTACAACTAAATTGAGATGGTTATTCTTCGGCATTGATGTGGCCGAAGCTGGCCTGCGCGTGCGCTGCGAAGGGGAAGACGTAGCGCCTCGCGAGCCATAGCCGCCTTGGCCGCTGCGTCCTCGGGAACGGAAGAATCCGCTGTCCGAGCCGAAGCTGCGCCCATACTGGTAAGAATCATCTCCGCCCCATGCGCTGGACAGCGAGCTGTCTGGTTCTTCACGGCGCCAGTCGATGAGGTCCTCCGGGACCTCGGCGAGGAAGCGACTGGCCGGGTTCGTCACCGGGTTGCCCCACGACGAACGAAGAATCGCGCGCGTGAGGTAGAGCTGTTCTCGAGCGCGGGTAATGCCTACGTAGGCAAGGCGGCGTTCTTCACTTAGCTCTTTCGGGTCACCCAAAGAGCGCATGTGTGGGAACTGACCGTCCTCCCAGCCGGTGAGGAAAACCACCGGGAATTCCAGGCCCTTTGCGGTGTGCAAAGTCATCAGTGTGACGACTCCGGATTCGTGGTCCGGAATCTGGTCCGCATCTGCCACGAGCGAGACTTTTTCAAGGAAGGCTTGCAACGAGCCCGGCGCGGCCTCTCCTTCCGCAAGCTCAGGAGTATCCTGCGCATCCGCTCCCATAAAGGCCATTTGGTTAGCTGCCTCCGAGCTGAATTCACGAGCCACGGACACCAATTCGTTGAGGTTATCCAGACGGGCCCCGTCCTGCGGGTCATTGGAGTTTTCCAGTTCGGCGCGGTAGCCGGTGGCATCAAGCAGTGCATTCAGCAACTCCCCTAGGTCCGGCTGGCCGGTGACCTCATTGGTCATGCCCGGCAACTGTTCACGCACGCCGTCCATCATCTCGTTGAATTTGCTTACAGCATTGACCGCGCGAGTTCCCAGCCCAGCGACTTGTCCTTCCGCAGCGTCCCGCAGAGCAGCACCAAAACTGATGCCTAAGTTCTCCGCGTGGAGAGCAATCTGTGCTTGGGCTTTATCACCGATGGCGCGCTTGGGAACATTGATAATGCGGCGCAGGCTCACTGTGTCATCTGGGTTATCCATAATGCGCAGGTAAGCCACAAGGTCTCGAATCTCACGGCGCTCATAAAAACGCGTTCCGCCTACCACCTTGTAGGGAATGCCGGAACGCACGAACACATCCTCAAGCGCACGGGAGGCATTATTCGTGCGGTACATGATCGCGATATCGGAATAGGACTTCCCCTTGTCCGCAAGAGAATCGATTTCGGAAGCGATATAGCGAGCTTCATCGTGCTCGTTATCCGCCACGTATCCCACAATCTGCTCGCCTTCGCCGTGTGCCGTCCACAGATTCTTCTTGCGGCGGCCCTCATTCTTGGCAATGACAGCATTCGCTGCATTCAAAATGGTTTGGGTCGAGCGGTAATTCTGCTCCAGAAGAATCGTGTGCGCTTGCGGGTAATCACGCTCGAATTCTTGGATATTACGGATCGTGGCTCCGCGGAAGGCATAAATGGACTGATCCGAGTCACCCACCACGCACAATTCAGGGGCATCGTGGGGAAGCTCTCCCCTACCCACCAAGGCAGATACGAGAGCGTACTGCGCGTGGTTGGTGTCCTGGTATTCGTCGATAAGCACATGCTTAAAGCGGCGACGGTAGAACTCCACGACCTGTGGGTGCTGGTTGAAAATGCGCACGACCTCACCAATGAGGTCATCAAAATCCACTGAGTTCGCTGCACGCAGGCGGCGCTGGTACTCTTCGAAAACCTTCGCCACGGTGAGTTCGAAGGGATTCTTCGTCTTCTCCGCTTCCGCACGTGCCGCCTCTGGGGAGATAAGTTCATTCTTGCGGTTCGAAATTTGATTAGCCAGAACGCGGGCAGAGTACTTCTTGAGGTCCAGCTGCATGTCTTTGGCAATCATGGTGAGCAGCCGACGTGCATCATCACCGTCATAAATAGTGAAGTTCGTGTTCAGTCCCGGCACGAGCTGCGCATTGTTACGCAAGATGCGTACACAAATGGAGTGGAACGTTGAGACCCACATGCGCTCAGCCACCGGGCCGACGAGCTGGCCGACGCGCTCCTTCATCTCTGCAGCTGCCTTGTTGGTAAAGGTGATTGCGAGAATTTGCCAAGGAGCTACCCCGCGCGAGCGCATGAGAAACGCGATGCGCCGCGTCAACACTGCCGTCTTGCCGGAGCCCGCACCGGCAACAATAAGCAGCGGCGAGCCAGAGTGGGTTACGGCCTCTGCCTGCTGTGGGTTGAGTCCTTCCAGCAGGGGATCAACGCCCCTTTCCGGCTCTTCTGGTTCCGGTTCCGGCTCCATGGGTGGCTCCGGCGGCAGACCAAACAAGGCATCGTCTGCAGCAGGTTCCGCAGGGGCAGGGCTAAACGGCGAAGAGGTCTGTGGCGCGGATGAGCGAGGGCTAAAAGGAGATTCGTTGTTCATAATGCTCTCCAACCTACTAGCCCCGCCGGACACTCCCCCTAAACCACATGCCACCTGCACAAACCACGGAACCACCAGAAGTGATTCCTTTTTGTCTGGAGGGGTGGCAAAATCTGATGCCATGAGCGCTTCACATGCTGATTCTTCCTCCGCGAGTCTGAGTCCAGAGCACCACGACCCCAACGTGGTGGATAACGGGCTTGACATCCGTATGCCGTCTGGGACGGACGATCCGTTAAGCGATGCCGAAATTCAGCGCTACCGCGAGGAAATTAACCGGCTTGATCGCGTCATTCTTGACGCTATCAAGCGCCGCACCGAAATTTCACGCACAATAGGTAAGACTCGCATGAGCTCCGGCGGTACACGTCTGGTTCATACCCGCGAGATTGCCATTCTCAATGAGTTCCGTGATGAGCTTGGTGAGGAAGGCCCCTCCATTGCCTCTGCTCTGCTCCGATTAGGTCGCGGCAAGCTGGGCTAGACCCCCAACAGGACTACTCTCTCATGAAACTTCTCTCTCGCATTCTCTCTACACTGGCCGCAGCTGCCGTCGCCGTGGGCCTCTGTGCCCCAGTAGCACAGGCTCAAACGGGCCTAGCTCAACTCAGTTCCGGCTCCTCAAAACTCGATTTCAGAGGCATCGCTGATGCCTTTGATCCCTCAGGGGATGGCAGCATCACGCTTCCAGGGAACCTGCAGCCGGAGATTTATGTCTCCGACCGGAAAGCTGCTCAGTACTTCACCAATGCTGGACGCGTTGAGCCGGGCGCTGCAATCTACAACCACGACCAGCAGACGGCTTGCTCTGCCGGTCATATTGTGGGCGATGGGCGCAACGTCTTTGTTATCACCGCTGGGCACTGCGGCAATCCCGGTCACCGCTTTTATTACCGTGACCGCGCGGGAAACCCCGTGTTCTTCGGCCAGATGACAGTAGAGACTCACAACACCAACCGGGACGGTTATATCTCTTCACCTGACATCGGCCTCATTCAGATCACCAACCCGGCCGCACAGTACACCGCAACACCAGCGCTCAATGGCAAGGTCAACGGCTGGTTGTCCCTCGAAGAAGTCGATCGGATAAAACCGACCATCTGCCGCATTGGTGCCACCCGCGGCTACTCCTGCGGCAATTACCTCACTGCGAAACCAGAAATCGGGGCCTTCTTCTTCGGAAACGACGGCTACTTCGGCGATAGTGGCGGAGCAGTTTATGCGCTTATCGACGGCCAGTACTACCCCGTTGGCATTTACTCTGGCTCCTTGACCACCGACAGTCGGATCACGATGGCCATGGAACTTGGCCACATCATGAATCACTTTGGGCTTAAGGTCTACTCCTGAGTAATTAGCCATATGACTAAGGACTCTGGGGGTGACCCCACCCCCCGCCAGCTGTGTATTCACACGCGAAAACTGAATATCTTGTGCACCAGCCAGCCTGCCCCTTAAAGGGCGCTGAAACCAATTCCAAAAGCTCCTAATGCTTTTCAAACAGCCCTGGGCCTGCGTTTTTAATGATGCCGAAGCCTTAAGCTCGAAAGCATGAGGCTCCTTTCCCGCGTACTTGCACCCCTGGCTAGCGTCGCGCTTATGGCAGCTATTTCGACGGTAAGCATCGTCGGCCTGCCCCTGCCAACCGGCGCGAGCGCGTCGGCCTCGGAGGCGAGCTTCTCGCTGTCGAGTTCTTCCCTGTTTCAACTCAGCTCACGAGCCGATAATCACGTTACGGCTCCGGTGGCAGGAGAAGAAAAGCTCCTCACCCTCCCCCGGTCCATCCCGATCCCCCGGGTCACGCGTACCGACACGGACCGGGCACCCCAGCTCATGAAAGCTGGTCTCTTGGCTCCCGGCACGGCCATTTATAACGAACGCACCGGCATGCGCTGCTCTACTGGTCACATTGCTGGTAATGAGGGACGCGTTTATGTCATCACTGCTGGACACTGCGGAGACACTGGAGACCGCTTCTACTACCGCAACGCTTCCAACCGTCGCGTCATTTTTGGTGAAATGCGGCTGGAATCGGACAACACCAACCTCAATGGTTTCGTGAACTCCACCGACGTGGGCTTAATCGAAATCACTAACCCGCGTGCTCGCTACAACTCCAACCCTGGTCTTGACGGCCCGCTGGTGGGATGGATTTCCTATGAGGAACTCGAACGCAAGCGCCCGACCATCTGCCGCATCGGTTCGACGAGAGGATTCTCCTGTGGAAACTACTTGGGGATCAACCGCGACGTCGGTGGATTCTATTTCGCCAACGACGCCTCCAAAGGCGACAGCGGCGGGGCCGTCTACGCAGAGATCAACGGGCAGTACTACGCCGTTGGTGTTTATTCCGCATATATCGAGGAAGTTGAGTCCATGCACCTAGCCATGGAAATAGGCTCTGTACTCAACGAACACAACCTGTCGTTGTACAACTAATCCGTGCACACAGTCCGCGGTGTGGGGTTCCGCGGACTGCTCCCCGACCCAGAACGTGAGCGTTCAGCATGCGCTAAGCTCACGGCATGCGCCTTCCCTCCCGCCTCGCGGCCTCTCTCATCGCGATTACCTCCGCCGTAGCGCTCAGTGCCTGTGGCAGTTCTTCTTCCACGGTCGCAACGATCACCACGACCACGCTGAACCTACCCGGCGCAGAGTCTGGCCTAGACGGTGACGACGCCTCTGGCCGTGATACACATGCCTCGGAAAAAGGCTCGGACAAGGTCCTCGATGGCGACGCTTTGTGGGATAACACCACCGAAATCCCCCAAGCCGAGCGTCCTGAGCCACGCGTTGACCTAGCTCAGCCCGAAGCAGCCGAATACTTCATGACGGCAGGAGTGCTGACCCCGGGTGTTGCAATCTACAACCTCGACAATGACGGACGCTGTTCCGCAGGCCATTTTGCGGGCGACGGCCAGCGTCTCTTTATTCTCACCGCAGGCCACTGCGGCGATAAAGGCGATACGTTCTATTACAACGACACCGCCGGAAACCGCGTCAAGATTGGTGAGATGGTGCTCGAAGCACGCAACACCAACACCGAACAGATCAACTCCGCAGATATCGGCTTGATCGAAGTTTCTAATCCCGCAGCGAAGGTATCCACATCCCCGGCTCTCAACGCACCGTTGATTGGTTGGATGAGCCTTGACGAAGTCGACCTAGCACACCCCACCATCTGCCGCGCCGGGTCCACGCGAGGAGTCTCTTGTGGTAACTACATTGGGCGCGATGCTGACCAGGGGTTGTTTGCCTTCGGTAACGACAGCGACCGTGGAGATAGCGGCGGCCCCGTCTACGCCGTCATCGATAACGAGCTCTACGCCGTGGGCGTCATGTCATACGTCGTTGATGAGCCCGATAACCAGGAAGCCGGCGCCATGGAAATCGGCAACACGATGCAGCATTTTGGTCTTACCCTCTACATCTAACTCCCCCGGCATCGCCGCACGTTCTGGACTACGGTAGAAACAGTAAGTTTCATGTCTGCTACCTGCCAGAAAGGCTTTTGCAATGGACATCACCGCACAGCCACAATGGGCCGCGCTCACCTCGCTTTTTGAGGAGAAGAAGGACCTCAATTTGCGCGAGCTCTTCGCCAACTCTCCCTCCCGCGCCACGGACTACTCCTTCGACGCCGCGGGCCTGCATGTGGATCTGTCGAAGAACCTCATCGATGAGGACGTCGTGTCCAAGCTCGTGGACCTTGCCCGCGCTGCGGACGTCGAGGGCCGCCGCGACGCCATGTTCGCCGGCGAACACCTCAACAACACCGAGGATCGCGCTGTCCTGCACACCGCACTGCGCCTGCCTGCGGAGAAGGACTTGAGCGTTGATGGCCAGGACGTCGCTGCTGATGTCCACGACGTACTCGGCCGCATGCGCGACTTCGCCACCGCACTGCGCTCCGGCACGTGGCTGGGACATACAGGCCACACCATCAAGAAGGTCGTCAACATCGGCATCGGTGGCTCTGACCTGGGGCCAGCCATGGCCGCCAAGGCCCTGCGCTCCTACGAGGTAGCGGGCATCACTGCAGAGTTCGTCTCCAACGTTGACCCGGCGGATCTCGCCGCGACTCTCGACGGCCTCGACGCCGGCTCCACCCTCTTTATCGTGGCCTCCAAGACTTTCACCACCCAGGAAACCCTGGCCAATGCTCATGCCGCGCGCCGCTGGCTGATTGAGCAGTTTGATGGTGATGAGTCGGCCGTCGCCAAGCACTTCGTTGCGGTCTCCACCAACGCGGAGAAGGTCGCCGAGTTCGGCATCGATACCCAGAACATGTTCGGTTTCTGGAACTGGGTGGGCGGGCGCTACTCCGTCGATTCCGCCATCGGCCTGTCCCTGATGTGCACCATCGGCCCGTTGGACTTCATGCGCTTCCTCGAGGGTTTCCACGCCATGGATGAGCACTTCCGCACCGCCCCCCTGGAGCAGAACGTTCCGGTCCTGATGGGCCTGCTCGGCGTGTGGTACTCCAACTTCTTCGGCGCACAGACCCACGCCGTCCTGCCGTACTCACAAGATCTCGGGCGCTTCCCTGCCTACCTGCAGCAGCTGACCATGGAATCCAACGGCAAGTCCGTTCGCCGCGACGGCACCGCTGTCACCACCGGTACCGGCGAGATTTACTGGGGCGAGCCGGGCACCAATGGCCAGCACGCCTTCTTCCAGCTCATGCACCAGGGCACCCAGCTCATCCCGGCGGACTTCATCGGCTTTGCCCGCCCGAAGGAAGACTTCCCCACTGCAGACGGCACCGGCTCGATGCATGACCTGCTCATGGGCAACTTCTTCGCACAGACCAAGGTCCTGGCCTTCGGTAAGACTGCGGAAGAAATCGCCGCCGAGGGCGTGGATGAATCCCTCGTACCGCACAAGGTGATGCCGGGCAACCGTCCTACCACCACCATCCTGGCGGAGGAGCTCACCCCACATACCCTCGGCGCGCTCATTGCGCTCTACGAGCACATCGTGTTCACCCAGGGCATCATCTGGGACGTCAACTCCTTCGACCAGTGGGGCGTGGAGCTGGGCAAGCAGCAGGCCAATGACCTGGCACCGGCTGTCTCCGGCAAGGAGGAAGCCGCATCCGGCGATGGCTCCACCGATGCTCTGATCGGTTGGTACCGCAACCACCGCTAAGCACTGCTTGGCGACGTCTCCCCCGACCGAACGGTCGGGGGTTCACCCGTTGTGACGGGCAATCTGTGACGGGCAATCGACGTGTGGGATCGCCAACTCCGCGGAGGCCCGGTGGTGGGCGTCCGCGTGGTGGGTGTGTCCGGTGGTGCGTGGCGGTTTACCCACCTGGCGGTCCGGTGTTAGCTTGTTGCCCGGCTTGATACGCCGCCTGGGCGGTGATTGGTTCTCCCCAGGGCGGGATGTAGTCCACCTCTCCGCGTAATCGGAAGACGTAGCCAGCTCCGGTGGGTTTCTCCGGGTCATCATCGTTGATGCCGTTGTGATAAGCGCACAACATGGTCAGATTCGGCGGATCGGTGGTACCACCGGCCTTCCACGGCACTAGGTGATGCACCTGGGCATAGTCAGCAGGTTTATTACACCCCTTCCTGGCACACGTGGGATGCTCAGCACTGGCCATCATGCGCTGCTCAAACCCGGCCAAGCGTTTCATGCGGTGCAGCCACACCGGCCCGATCGTGGGATGGATGAGGGTGACGTAGCCGATTTCGGCAAACTTGTAGTTCAAGAACTGCGTGCCGGTCATACGCCCACCATTGGTGAGCTCGAGGACGATGTCGTCACCGTCGCCGGAGATAATCTTGTCGAGCTTGTCCAAGGTCACCACCACGCTGGTGAATACGGCGGGTTTGGTTCCGCCGTGGGACTTTTTGAAGAAGACGTGCTTGGCTGCTTCCAGCAGGTTGTCCCTATTGATGGATTCCAGCACGCCGCGCATCTCGGTAACGGTCATGGGATCATCGGTAATGGTTAGCGAGTGTGGCCCGTCTGCACGGTAGGTCATACGCACCCCCGGGGTGGGGATACGTTTGGGTTTGAGCTCCTTTAGGCGCTTTTGGGCTACGGCTGGGATGTTGTGGGCGGGCGTGCCGGCGAGCTTGACACGCAGGTTCCAGGCATGCAGCTGATTTTTCAGCTTCTTCGTGTAGGACTCAATAAGGCTCAGCGTGGCCAGATCATGGCCTTGTTCGGCGGCTCGGCTACGGGCAGTGCGTTGTTTGCCAGTGAATTTAGTGGTGCCGAAGTAGATGTGGTGTAAGCGTGCCAGTTCGGCGGCATCGGCAGGTGCGGCGCCGAGTGCGCGTAAACGTTTCTCGCCTCCTACCGCTTGCTTTACCAGTGTGATCCCCGAGTTGCGGTAGGAGAAATAGGTTTCTAAATCCCCCATGACCCAGAACCCTAAAACACCCCAGGAAACCCCGCAACCGGAGACAGAGATTTTAGAGCTTAATCATCGACTCCCAGCCGAAGGGGATCTCATCAGAATCGACGATCTTGCGGCCGAACGGGAAGCACGTCACCGGGATCATCTTCAGGTTGGCCCACGCAACCGGGATGCCCACGATGGTCACGGCCTGCGCCGCTGCAGTGGTGACGTGGCCGATAGCCAACCACAGGCCAGCGACAAGGAACCAGACAACATTAGAGAACCGAGACATGCCACCGGTACCTTTGACCGGTTGAATGACGGAGCGCCCAAAAGGCCACAGCGCGAAATTCGCCATACGCATCGAGGCCACGCCCGCGGGAATCGTCACGATGGGGATGCAGGCCAGGATGCCCAGAAGGAAGTAGCCCAGTGCGAGGACAAGGCCTCCAGTTGCCAACCAGATGATGTTCAAAATGATCTTCATGTATCCCAGCCTAGCGACGCGGCTGGCAGTGTGGGCACCACCAGATGACGCGCTCCAGCTCGCCCTCGTCGCCGCCCGCGTCCACGCCTCCCAGCGTGGATTTTTCAATGAGCGTGCCGCAGCGTCGGCAGCGCTGACGGTTGCGTCCGAAGACGTACGTGGTCTCCCCTGCTCGTTTCACGCCGGTGGTCACGCGTACCGGCGAGTCACGGTTGGCCCAGATGAGGCGACGGGAGATGGTGAGGATGTGGGGGACGTCGACAAGCGCTACAGGTGTGGCTGGATGAACGCCTGCCAGGAAGCAAATCTCCGCACGGTACTCGTTGCCCAAACCGGCCACGTTGCGCTGGTCCAGGAGGGCCGCGCCGATGCTGCGCTCGGGGCGGGTCTCGATGCGGCGGACAGCTTCCTCAAAGCCGCCTCCCTCCCATTCTGGTGCCAGAATGTCTGGGCCCAGGTGTGCCATGCGCTGCTCAAACTCGCGGGCTGGAAAGACCTCAACCAGCCCTAGCCAATGCCCCACCAACTCGATATCGCGCGGGGTATTCTCCATCTGCAGCACCACGCGGGCACTGTGCCCGGGCTTGCGCCAGCGGTCCCCGGCATAGTGGATGGCCCACTCGCCCTCCATCTTGAGGTGGGTATGCAAAATGAGCTCGCCGCCGAAATCCATGAAAAGGTGCTTGCCATAAGGCCAGACTTCCTCGCACACCAGCCCATCGAAGCGCACGGTGGCATAGCGCGGCACGCGCAGGGAGGAGGAGGTCACGCGTCGGCCTTCCATGAACTGCAGCCGATTCGACAGCTGCAGTACGGAATCACCTTCTGGCACAGTAGAACCTCCTCACCGAACGGGTGACTACTCTACCGTTGCATTCTTTCCCGGACCGAATGCCAAAGCGCCCGGCTCCCACGGGGTGACCACATGCTGGCGGGACAGGTCTTCGATCTTCTTCACGCCGAGCAGCAGCAGGGTGTTTTTAACTCATTCAGCGCCGGCGGCGACGCGGGCGGAACCCACCGGGGCTGCCGGGCGCGGGAGGCGGATCATCGGGATCGGCTGGGTCGTCGAAGGAGAGCTCCTCCATTGCGTCGGCGGCGCGTCGACCGCCGCGGCGAGCAGGCCGGGTGGATTCTGTGGAGCCGGTGATGCGCACGCCCTTCGGGGTCAGCGCAGCGCCCAGGGCGCGCAGTTCACCGGCGAGCTCTGACTCGAAGATGGGCCGACCGTTGGCCTTTTCAATGACGAGCTTGCTCAAGCGCCCAGAAGCCACGAGTTCATTGAAGCCGTGGAGAATCGCAGACAGCACCTCGGCGCGCTCGATTCCCTCAGGTAGAGCGTTAAAAAACGTGGTCAGCGTCTTCCCACCCCGGGTCAGGTGCGCCACCGGCAGGCCGTCCATGAGTACGACGAGTGCGCCGGCCGCACGGGTAGGCCGGGCGGAGTCGGGGCCGTCGCTCGGCGGCCAGGACAGGGCCGCACCGTAGGGGTTCGCTGGGTCGGTGGCGGCGAGGACATACGTCTGTGGCTCGCGGGTACCGGAGGGCCAGCCAGTGACGTCCGGGGAATCATCCACCCCGCGCAGGCGGTCGATGACAGCTGGCGTGGAGAACTGCGCGGCACCCAGTCCTTCAATGACGTAACCGCGCATCGCCTTGCCGGACTCCTCGAAGCCGGAGAGCACTTTATAGGCGAGGGCGAAACCTCCCAGGACGTCCTCGGCCACCACAGAACCGCGGGTAAGCACGCCATAGCGGTCCAGCCAGGCTTCGCCGTGCGCAATAGAGCGCGAGGTTGCATCGCTAGCTGCGGGAACCGACAGGGACCAGCGACCCACCACGTCCGGGGCGCTCTGCGCGCCAGCCGCATTGTGCGATTGGGCAAAGGAGGTGCGGCCCATGCGCAATCGGGAGCGGGTAGGCCGGCGCCGTGCACGGTGTGCGGCGCGTCCGGCTCGGCCGCCTGCGGCCAAGTGGGCTCGGATGGGTGCGAAGGAATCGGGGCTGACCAAGCCTGCCTCCACCAGGCCCCAGAGGGCCTCACGGACCTCCTCGGGCGTACCGCTGAGCTGTGGTTGGATATCGGAGATGAGGTAGCTACCGCCGCCTTGCAAAGCCTCCAGCAGCTGGGTTTGCAGCAGGGACAGGCCAACCTCCTCCGCGGAGACCTTCGGGGCAAGTTGTGCGGCATAGTCCGCCGGCAGCAGCATGATCCAGGGATCATTGGAACCGGCCTTACCGGCGCCGAGGATGAGGACCTCGCCGCTGGCGGTGAGTTCATCG
Source organism: Corynebacterium sp. MSK218 (assembly GCF_030232655.1). NCBI lineage: Bacteria > Bacillati > Actinomycetota > Actinomycetes > Mycobacteriales > Corynebacteriaceae > Corynebacterium > Corynebacterium sp. MSK218. The sequence continues at coordinate 13,007 of NZ_JASPGN010000018.1, read as the reverse complement.
AGCATCGTCGGCGAATAGTCGCCTACACGCTGAGGCAGGATGAGGCTTTCCCAGGCAGAAGCCGGCAGACGCACACCGGCCAGCTGCTCGATGACGGCAAAGACGCCGTCCACACCGCGCAGCACTGGGCGCCGGCCCACCGCGGCCACCTGCTGCCAGTCCGGGAGGAAGCGCCCAAAGGCCGCAGGCGAGACCGGCTGCGTGGCCGCCCGAGCAGCCGCCAGCGAGCGCGAGCGGATGACCTTGAGCACTTCTGCCGCGCAGTATTCCTGTTCCTCCACGCCTTGCCGGTAATGCCCGGCCAGGATGGAATCCAGACCGTTGAGCGTGGAGTGCGCCACCGCGGCCGAGAGTCCAAAGGCTTCTTGCACATCGCGCGCCACAAACGGCCCGCGCGTGCGCGCCCAGCGGCTGACCAGCTGGTCCACGGCGTCGGTAATCGTGGCCTGCTGGGCGGGGATGCCGGGTGGGACGGGGATGCCCAGGCCGTCGCGAAGCAGCGGCGCATCCAAAGATTGCGCCACGTGTTCGCGGCCGTTGATGCGCACCCGCATGATCCGCGCACCGAGCGCATCGAGTGCGCTCAATGGCACCGTGGCATGCGCGCCGAACTCCTCGACCGGGATAGGGCCCAGCACACGCAGCAAGTCCGCGACCTCCTCCGTCGTGCGCGCCTGACGCTCCGGGGTGGTGCGCTGCAGCTGGGCGTGGACTTCGGCGATAACGTCGGCGTCGAGAAGCTCGCGCAGCTCCACCGTTCCCAAAAGCTTCGCCAGCAACGCCGGGTCCAAGGCCAAGGCCGCCGCGCGCTTTTCCGCCAGCGGCGAATCCCCCTCGTACATGAACGCGCCGGTGTAGTTAAACAGCAGCGAAGACGCGAACGGCGAGGGCTGCTCCGTGGTGACCTCCGCGATGCGAATGCGACGGTGCGCCAGCTCCCGCATAACCTCCGTGAGCGCTGGCAGGTCGTAAACATCCTGCACGCACTCGCGCACGGTCTCCAGGATGATGGGGAAAGAGGGGTAGTTGCGGGCGACGTCGAGAAGCTGCTCCGCGCGCTGGCGCTGCTGCCACAAAGGCGCGCGCTTGCCCGGGTTACGCCGCGGCAGCAGGAGAGCTCGCGCCGCGCATTCCCGGAAACGCGAGGCAAAGAGCGCAGAGTTGCCCACCTGTTCGGTGACGATGTCGGCGATCTCATCGGCGTCGAAAAGAAACAGCGCAGCATCCGGGTCCGCCTCGCCCTGCGGCAAGCGCAGCACGATGCCGTCATCACCCGCCACGGCCTGGGCGTCCATCCCGGTGCGCTCCGCCACGCGCTGCCCCACCGCCAGCGCCCACGCCGCATTCACCGGCCGGCCGAACGGGGTGTGCAACAACACGCGCCAATCCCCCAGCTCATCCGTGAAGCGCTCCAACAGCAGCGTCTTCTCATCCGGAATGAGCCCGGTAGCCTCGTTCTGTTCCTGCAAGTAGGCCGCGATGTTGCGGCGGGCGAGCTCGTCAGCGTCGCGCACGATGGACGGGTCCGCATATGCTTCACGACGAAACGCCCCCAACGCCTTGCCCAACTCATACGGCCGCCCTGCCTGGTCGCCGTTCCAGAACGGCAATCGGCCCGTGTGCCCCGGCGCGGGTGTTACGAGCACCTGGTCACGCGTAATCTCCTCGACCCGCCAACTCGTTGCGCCAAGGGTGAAGATATCGCCCACGCGGGACTCATACACCATCTCCTCATCCAACTCGCCCACGCGGCGCGGCGCGGAACCGGCTTCACCAGTTCCCACGAGGAAGACGCCGAACATGCCGCGGTCCGGAATGGTGCCGCCGTTGGTCACCGCCACGCGCTGCGCGCCGGGGCGCGGGGTGAGGATGCCTGTCACGCGGTCATAGACCACGCGGGGCTTGAGCTCTGCAAAATCCGTCGAGGGATACACGCCACTGACCAGGTCCAGCACGGAGTCAAAGACCTCGCGTGCTAGGTCCTTATAGGGCCAGGCGCGGCGTACGGTGTCATACCACGTGTCGGCGTCGAGTCCCTCGCTCGTGCCCGCGCTTGCCGACGCCACCACCGCCGCCACCGTCTGCTGTGCCAAGACATCCAACGGGTTGCGCGGGGCGCGCATCTCCTCAATGAGGCCCTCCTCCATGCGGGCGACGGTGAGTGCTGATTGCACCAGGTCCGCGCGGTGCTTGGGATAGAAGGAGCCGTGAGAGACCGCGCCGACGGAGTGCCCGGCGCGGCCCACGCGCTGCAGGCCGGAGGCCACGGACGGCGGCGACTCCACCTGCACCACCAGCTCCACCGCCCCCATGTCGATTCCCAGTTCCAGAGAGCTCGTGGCCACCACGGCTTTGAGCGTGCCTTCCTTGAGCATGGTCTCCGTCAGCGCGCGCTCGTCCTTGGACACTGAACCGTGGTGAGCGCGGGCGATGACGGCAGGTGCCTTACCGGCGACGTCGACCTGCTTCATCAGCTGAGCTGGGTCGCGCCGGGTGGCCGGGCTCAAGGACTCCGGATCGTGCTCCTGAGCATAGAGCTCGTTGAGTCGGCTGGTAAGCCGCTCGGCTGTCCGCCGCGAGTTGACGAAGACAAGGGTGGAGCGCTGCTTCATGATTTCGGCGTACAGCTCTTCTTCGATGAAGGGCCAGATGGATTTCGCTGTGGGCAGAGCGGAGTCTCCTGGCCCGCTCGCTTCCCCGCGTTGCGCGTGTAGGCGCAACGTGTCTTGAGGGCCTGCGGTGATGCCAAGGGGGTCGTCGACAGTAGCTTCCCCGATGGGCGAGCCCTGTTCCGGGGTGGGCAGGTCCGACATGTCTTCCACCGGTACGTGGACATCAAGCTGCCAGCGCTTCTTGGCGGGCGGGGCGATGATATCCACGGGACGGTCACCGCCCAAGAAGTTGGCAACAGCGCTCAGCGGACGCACCGTAGCCGACAGCCCAATGCGCTGGAACTCACCCGCGATAAGTCCGAGGCGCTCCAAAGTCAGCGCCAAGTGCACGCCGCGCTTGGTACCGGCCAGAGCGTGGATCTCATCGATGATGACCGTATCCACGGTCTTCAAAATCCCCGCAGCCTTGGACGTAAGCATGAGGTAGGCCGATTCCGGCGTGGTAATGAGGATGTCTGGCGGCTTGCGAACCTGGCGGGAGCGTTCTGCCTGCGGGGTATCCCCGGAGCGCACGCCCACGGTGATATCCGGTACATCCAGGCCAAGGCGCTCGGCGGTGCGCGCAATACCGTTGAGCGGGGCGCGCAGGTTATTCTCCACATCCACGCCCAGAGCTTTGAGCGGGGAAATGTACAAAACTCGCACGCCATCGTGGGCACCTTCACGGGCTGGTTCATTACTCAATGGCAGCGCGGTCTGGCCCTCGCGCTCCACCAAAGAATTCAGCGCCCACAGAAACGCCGCGAGCGTCTTACCGGAACCCGTCGGCGCCACCACGAGGGCATTCGCACCTGCGGAAATGGCCTGCCAGGCTTGCTCCTGAACGGGGGTGGGGGAAGCAAAAACATCCTCGAACCAACCGGCTACCTGCGGGCGGAACTTCGCCAGAACGTTTTTGGGCATGCCCTACTGTAGCGCGCGCGGTAATCTGGGCAGCATGACCGTTGAGATTTCTGATTCCCGTCTAACCAACTCCCTCGCCGTGGGCTGCGGCGAGATCCTCAAAGGCGTACGCAACGGTGGCCTGTTGCGCGGCCTAGCGCTGGGTGATGCCGGCGATGATGCCGCACAGGAATGGATTGCCCGCGTGCTCGAGCAGCACCGCCCACAGGACGGTGTCCTGTCCGAGGAGGCCTCCGATGACTTGAGCCGCCTGAAGAAGGAGCGCGTGTGGATCATCGACCCGCTCGACGGCACCAAGGAATTCGCCACCGGCCGTCAGGACTGGGCGGTCCACATTGCGCTCGTCGAAAACGGCACCCCCATCCATGCCGCGGTGGGTATGCCTGATTTGGGCGTAACCTTTAAGTCTTCCGATGTCCGTGCCGTAACCGGCCCACTGTCGAAAAAGATCGTGGTTTCCCGTAACCGCCCGCCGAAGGTGGCGGACTACATCGCTGAGAAGATGGACTACGAGACCGTGGGCGTCGGCTCCGCGGGTGCAAAGGCCATGCACGTACTTCTCGGTGACTATGACGGTTATATTCACGCTGGCGGTCAGTACGAGTGGGACCAAGCTGCTCCGGTCGGCGTTGCTTTGGCTGCGGGCCTGCACTGCTCCCGCCTTGACGGTTCCCCCATCACGTTCAACAACGAGGACACCTTCATCCCCGACCTGCTGGTCTGCCGCCCCGAGCTGGCCGACGACATCCTCGAACACGCCGCCGCCTACGCGGAAGCCAACGGCGGGTACTAGGTTTCTTGTGCGGCGTTCCCCTCCAACGCAGCGCCGCTAAGTCAAATTCCCAACTCGTCTGCAAGACGAGAAACCATTCGAGCATGAAACTCATGGAAGTCATGCAGTGTGTCTTTGCCGAGGTAACCGAAAACCTCGGCATTAATCACACCAATTATCTGTATCCACACCTCAAGCGCCTTTTCCATGACGTCAGCGGGAAGTTCCACATCAAGCTCATTAGATGCTGCCGCAAGGTCTTGCGAGAACTGGGATGAACGAGGTTCTAACTCTTTAACCGAGGCCTCAGCTAACAAAGCGGCTAGTCGCTGACTAACTTTCGTACCCGCGCCCGTTGTCTCTGAGGCGGGCGCTTCGTATCCAATGACGGGCGTGCCATAAATAAGCGCCCACCTTTGAGGAAATTCCAAAGCCCACATCCTCATAGCGGCCACGAGGCTTACGAATTTAGCTCGCGTCCCAGTGGCCGCACCCACGCCTTGGGCAACGGCGCCATCGAGCGCTTCAAACGCATCGACAATCAGCATCGTTAAAAGGTGGGCCCTGTCGGGCACATAGCGGTAGATACCCGAAGAAACTATCCCCAAATCACGAGCAATTGCACGCAGATTCAAGGCTTCTGGGCCACCTGCATCAAGCTGCTCTCGTCCTAATTCAACAATGCGTGACATCGTCTCTTCGCGAGCACGCGCTCGTGGGGTCATTGACATATGGAAACCATATCAGCAGCAAAGTGAGCGCTGCTCTTGAATATAGTCGAGTGCACCTATAACCTTAGAGAGCACCAGTCACTAATAAGAGTGGAGGACACTCAATGCACTTTCTCATCACCGGCGCGGGCCCTGTTGGCCGTGCACTATCACGTGAACTCGCAAAAAGAGGGCACACATGCACAATCATGACGCGGCGACAGCCCCAATTCGCCGCCAGTGAAAACGTCGAGTTCAAGAAAGGCGACGCAACACACAGTGATGCCTACCCAGACCAGATCGACGGCATTGCCCACTGCATCCACGCCCCATATGACGCACAAAAGTGGCGCGACCTACTCATTCCAGCTGAAGAAACCGTGCTGAAGGTAGCCGCCCAACGGGGCATCCCCGCTGTCCTTCCCGAATCGATGTATGGGTTCGACCAGTCTCACGAGGTGATTTCGCCTGATACTCCCCTCACCCGATCTCGCAATGGCAAACCCGGTGTTCGAGCGACCCTAATCGAGAACCGCTTAGCCTCTCCCTCGCGCACTACCTCGGTAATCGCGGCCGATCTGTACGGGCCAGATGCCGGCCCCGGATGCGTTTACCATCAGCTCATCATTGGCAAGAAGCGTCCCCTTGCTCTTTTTAACGCACACGCTAAACACTCGGTCACGTACCTTCCAGACTTTGCACGAGCGCTAGCTGACGCACTACTGGACGAATCGACACCCCCTATAGTTTCCACGCCTTGCGCGCCCGCGCTTACCCAAGCTGAATTTGCTCGACGTGCCGGATGCCAACACGCCCCCATCACTATTCACCCATGGATGCTGAAAGTGGCTGGCATTGCTAGCACGGACCTCCGAGGACTAAAAGAAATGAGGTACCTGTGGGAGCGCCCCTCAATTCTTACCGGCGCCACGTCCTCATGGCAGGCGACCCCAACCGACGAAGCTCTAGAGGCTATTTATCAAGCCCAGCCATCGAAATAAAAAATCTCACCACCAGTACCCCCTACCGCTCTACCTAAGATTTTTCCGACGCTCTACACTTAGACATCATGAGTGACACTCCCACCGCTTCTTCAGCCCTCACAACACCTTATGAGGATCTTCTCCGCCGCGTCCTCGAAGAAGGCGCACCCAAAGGCGACCGCACCGGCACCGGCACCCGCTCCCTGTTCGGCGCCCAACTGCGCTACAACCTGGCGGAGTCTTTTCCGCTGCTGACCACCAAGAAGGTCTACTTCCACGGCGTGATTGGTGAGCTGTTGTGGTTCCTGCGCGGCGAGTCCAACGTCACGTGGCTGCAGGAAAACAAGGTCCGCATCTGGAACGAGTGGGCTGATGAGGACGGCGAGCTGGGTCCGGTCTACGGCGTTCAATGGCGCTCCTGGCCCACGCCGGATGGCCAGCACATCGACCAGATTCAGGTCGCGCTCGATACCCTGAAAAACAACCCGGATTCGCGCCGCAACTTGGTCTCCGCGTGGAACGTCTCTGAGCTGGACAAAATGGCACTCATGCCCTGCCATCTTCTCTTCCAGCTCTACGTCGCTGACGGCAAGCTCTCCATGCAAGTCTACCAGCGCTCCGCGGACATGTTCTTGGGCGTGCCCTTCAACTTGGCTTCCTATGCCGCGCTGACCCACATGTTTGCCCAGCAAGCAGGTCTCGAGGTAGGCGATCTCATCTGGACTGGCGGCGATTGCCACATCTACAACGACCACATCGAGCAGGTCAAGGAACAACTCTCCCGTGAGCCGCGCGAATACCCGCAGCTCAAGCTCCACAAGGCCGCGAGCCTCTTTGACTACGACTTCGAGGATTTCGAGGTCATCGGGTACGACCCCCACCCCACCATCAAGGCGCAGGTGTCCGTCTAATGCTGGGCGCAATCTGGGCCCAGTCCCTCGACGGGGTCATCGGTGACGGTGCCGTGATGCCCTGGCACGTGCCGGAGGATCTCAAGCACTTCAAGAACGTCACCATGGGCGCACCTGTCATCATGGGCCGCAAGACGTGGGAGTCCCTCAACCCCAAGTTCCGCCCACTTCCGGGCCGGGACAACATCGTGCTGTCCAGCCATGAACCCGGCGAGTGGTCTGCGGGTGCCACCGTGGTGGATAACCTCGACGCGGCACTCGACGCCACGCCTGGCGACGCCTGGATCATCGGCGGCGGCCAACTCTACAACTCCGCCCTAGACCGCGTCGATACTATCGAGCTCACCCTCATGGGTGTGCAGGTCGGCGATGCATACGGCGACGATGCCGTGCATGCCCCCTCCGTACCGGAGGAGTTCAGTCTCTCTGCCGATAGCGACTGGCTGACCTCACAGTCTGGACACCTCACCATCCCCGGGCAGCCGCCGAGCGAGCTGCCAATGAAATACCGATTCCTTACCTACGACCGAAAGGCTGCTGCTTAATGTCTGACAACATCACTGCTCCCGAAACCTCGGAGCATGTCACCATTTTCTACGCCGACTGGTGCCCGTTCTGCCAGCGCCTGATTTCCGCACTGAACCGCACTGAGACTCCGCACACTCTCGTCGACGCCGAAGCGGAAGGCACCGAAGATATCAACGCTTGGATCGAGTCCGTCAACGACGGCAACCGCATCGTTCCCACCGTCCTCTACTCCGACGGCACCCACGCCACCAATCCCGCTGCTAGCGAGGTCCGCGCCAAGTACGCGGAGCTGGCTGGCGAATAGGCCCACGCAGCCAGCGCGACCAAAGGCCACACGTTTACCGCCGCCTCAAGCGGGGCTGCTAGTCTTACCTAGGTGCGCAACGCACCCCCTGCCCCAGTAGCTCAGGGGATAGAGCACGGCTCTCCTAAAGCCGGTGTCGGAAGTTCGAATCTTCTCTGGGGCACGCTGTGAAGTCTCGAGACATCGTTCCGGTCGGTGTCTCGAGATTTTTCGTATTCAGAGCCGAGGCCGACATTCACGGTAGGTAAGACCCAGAAACTTGTGAATTTTTAGCCACTATCTGCCGTGAACGACAGTGACAGGTGTGTGAAACCCAGAGCTGGGCCTCCACACAGGCATAATCTCAGAGTCCCCCACTTCGGTGCGGAAAGCCTCTGAGGATCGATGACTTGAGACATCGCTTTTCGTCGTGTTTGTGCAGTTTTGGCTTCTGGGCTTTCTACCGGGTCGATGTAGTGAGACATTGGTGCTGGTTGGACCGGATCGATCTCATGAGACATGCGGAACGATGTCTCCGAACCAGGCACTCTCTGGGGCACTCTTGTCATGAGTCGCGACATGCTTGACAGGTGAGTCGCGACATTGTTGACAAACCGGCAACTCAGTTTGTTTTGTTCTGGGGTGTCGGCTTCTTTAATGTTGCGGCCTAGAGCTAGTCTTGCAGTTTCCTTGGTCGTGCTCAGCCCGAGTGGATTGAGAGTACCCGATTCTTTGGGTGCTCGGTTCGTTTTCCGAGCAATCCGCGAAGGGGTCTGGGTATCCCACAGCTGATTGGTGTATGTTACTGTTTCCATTCGGCAGCTTCCACGAGCCAGCCCCGAAAGTAGAAAAGTCAGGAGTATCTGCGCTGACTAAAACGTAACTTCCCCCAATTGGCATACCCTCCCGAAGCCAAGCCCGTTAATGGCTATCTGGAAACTTAGACAGAATCGAACAGCCATGTGATTGAAAATTCTTAAACCTCTCAAACACCAAGGTCTCGAGATTTCAGATAATCGATATCTCGAGACCTTCTTTAGTTATGCTCTACTCAAAGCCTAATAAGCGAATTTACTTCGACAACGCGAGAAGTGCAATCGACTCACATGCCTGAAATGCAACCTTCAAACGTCGATTTCGAGCGCACCGCAATTTGCTTCAAATGATTCTCCTCAGCCTTTTTCCATCAAGCTAAAGAATCTGTGAGTGACATCTTCTGTCTTGGTGTTAGCCCTTCCGAGCTTTCCACTCTTGCTGTCTAAGACACTGGAATCTACCGCTAGCTTGCTCGCAGCTTGTAGAGCAGGCTCGAGCTTCTTCTCCAGAATATTTTTTTGATCCACCTCCTTAAGAACCTTATCTACGCCGTCATTGATGCATTTCTCGATTCTAACTTTTTCTTCTGAATTCTCGGCAGAGTTATACGTTGCAAAAATTTGGTCAAAGTCAGGCCAAAGGCTACTAAACGCTGCCGTACCGAAATGAAATTTAAGAGAAGAGTATTCACCAAATAATTTGTTTCGAATAATGGCATTCATAAGATATCCACTCAAATAGAGCAGAGAAATTGGCGCATCGCTCAACCAAATATCGTCTTTCTTGCCATTCTGATACCGATCCCAATATCCGATTCCGTGATGCGGCTTTTTTAGCACACAAGAGACGTACGCTGAGGTGAAGTCTTTCTTCTTTAGAATTCTGTTCTTAGGAACTTTCGTAGGGATTCTAATAAACTGACCCTCCCGACGTTCAAATGCAATAGGATTAGCCACGTCGTCCCTCTTACAAACTCTTTCCAACTCACGGGCGGATTTCGTCCTAGAAGCCATATCACTTGCAGTCACGCTATTCTGACTGTTGGTAGACAGCGTAATGCTGTCTAGGACATCACTATCTTTAGTTTTAATGCAGCGAACTGGTACGAATACATCTTCTAGGTGTTCTCGGTTTTCAAATAGAGCGTTTGAAGTTTGACAGCCGTTCACAATCTGGTAATTGTACAACGTCTTCTTTCGTGAGTTCCCCGTAATGTCCCCAGCGACAACGGTCACACCGTTATTTCTGAATGAGAAATATTCCCGCTCATCGGGACTGCTTAAAGTTTGGGTCATTCCCTTAAACGGATCTGACTCCTCGCCCAGGAAATCTCGAACATTTTCATTAAACAACTTATGATCGATGGTTTCCCCGTCTGGGCATATAATGTTCAAAAACTCTTCCCCAGGGATGAACGCAAAAAAGGAATCCTCCAGTTCATCGCTTATAGCTGGGAAATTAATCACTGGGTTCCCTCCCAGCTCGAACGTGCACTTATTCTGATGACCGAATGAGTCGGCGATCTCAGCCAAATCAGATGCACCGTAAAATTCGAAATCTACCATTGATGCAAATTCAGCGTGCTCTTTTGGGAGTTTTTTAATTCTATTTCTTACGGTTGCCGCAACATCATTTCTAAATTCTTTTCCCCGCTCACGCTGCGAAACGCACCAGTGCAAGTGGACTCTAGGTTTACTCGTAAATTTCTTACTTAAGCTTTCCGCAAAAACGGTTTGCGCTTCAACAATATGTTCGTTTATCTGATTCTCTTTTACAAAACCTTCGCCCCACGGCTCATCAGAAATAAATTGAGACGCAGCTTCCAAAAAACTATTGAGGCTTCCGGCATTCAGATCATCCGCACCGTTTTTTGCTTGAAGGAAATGGACCGTAACCTCAATCTTGGAGCTCTTTTCAACAGTCGCACTCAACTCATCGATGGTTGAGCAAAGAATGCCATTAACAAATACTCCGACCCCATCAATGTGAAAGTCATCGCTCTTATCAGTCGGCCCCTCCGATGTCGCATAGTCTTCGGGAGGATTGTTAGCCCCTCCTTGCATGCTATTAATTACATAGTAATTGCAAAAGCACTCGAACCTATAGTCCTCATCGTTCTTCCCTTTCGCAGGCTCAGGAAACCAGTCTTTTTCAAATTCATCAAACCAGCCTCGCAAAATTGGCTTCATCTTCGTAGAAAATTTAGGCATACCGTTCCTCAATGTAGAAATTAAGATGCTGCGCTGGGCCTGACGCCCGGAAAGTAGACACTTTGGGGGTTAGCTATGCTGCTTGAGTCAGTGTAGCTGATCTGAGCGCTTCGAAGGCATCGGGTGCTAGAAGGTTGCACCAAGAGTGCCGCCTGCGCGTGTTGTAGCGCATGCACCACAGGAAGACTTCCTGGCAGCAGATGATGGGATTGTCAAAGACTTTCCGATCACGCAGAACTTCACGCTTTAAGGTGGCGTTAAATGATTCCGCTAGAGCGTTATCGGCACTTGTACCCACTGCTCCCATGGATTGGCGCACAACAAGTAGGGCGCAGTGGTCCCTAAAAGCCTGTGAGGTGTACACACTGCCGTGGTCGGGATGGAAAATTGCCCCTGTAAGGCTTCCGCGAGCTTTGCTGGCATGAGACATAACCTCGATAACCAGCGATACCCGCATGTGATCGGCGAGTGCATGACCGACGAGTTTGGGCGAGTAGACGTCGATGACTGTGGCTAGGTACATGTTCCTGCCGCCCTTACACGGCAGGTACGTAATGTCGCCTACGTAAACGTGGTTCGGTCTGTCAGCGGTGAAATCGCGGCCTACTAAATCTGGCATGACTCGGTGGCCAGGCTTACGCCTAGTAGTGACACATCGACGTTGTTTACTAAAGCCTTTCAGTCCCATGGATTTCATGATGCGTGCAACCTTCTTGTGATTGATCGGAGGAAAGTCCGTATCGTCGTTGAGGCTTGCAGCGATGCGTTTAGCACCATAAAGCCCGTGCTCATCATCGAAGATGGTCTTGATTCGTGCACCTATAAGAGCATCAGAACACGTCTTTAACCTGCGTTTTGCGCGGGTGTTGACCCATTTGTAGAACGAGGAACGATTGAGCTTTAACACGTGGCACATCCGCTTGACCGAGTATTCGGTTCGGTGGTCATAGACAAACTGGAAGCGGATTACCAGCGTGTCTCTTCGGCAAAATACTTCGCGGCCTTGCGCAGGATGTCACGTTCTTCGCGCAGCTTAGAGACCTCTTTTTCTAGCTGGCGGATCCGTTCAGAATCAGTGGTCGCCTGGGCGTTGTCACGCAGGGTCTTCGTGCGGGCGCGTTTGCCGGTGCCGTACTGCTTGATCCAGGAATAAAGTGAGGAACGATTGATTCCTAGCTCTGCTGAAGCCGCGTGAAGTGAAAGGTCCTCATTGTTTTCGTAGAGGGCCACAGCATCACGTTTGAACTGTTCGGAGTACCTAGGCATGGTGGTAGATTACCTTTCTTCCCAACCCAACCGGGCTGGATATCAGGTGTCTACCTAACAGGGGTCAGGTCCTAGGTTCTACAGACTTCACCTCATCACAAGTTGTGTAGCCACTCTCGCACAGCCTCAATTCCCTTTACTTGCCATGCCGGCAACGTCGATTCATAGTCCACAGTCGATGCAGCGTTGTTGATAATCCAGTGAAGATAATTTCGCCACAGGTCCCCGTGCCACGCTTCGAGCTCTTCTCCCGTGGGTCCAGCTGGGGCATAGGGGAACTTCAACAAGAGCTCGGGAGACTGCACGTTGTACTTTCGCAGATTATCGCATCCCTCCATGGAGTCGCGTTCGTTCGACACAGCCCAAGTCACCAGGTCTTCTGTGATGGACACAGAACGAGGCGAGATCTCGGTCTGCAACGGGAGCGAGCACACGGTCGATAATTTGTGTTACTTCGCTCGACTCGCGCATCCCCGCCCATTTATCTACGAGAGCCCACTCTTCATGGAGAACCAACTTGAGGTCTTATAATTGCTACTTGGCTCCTGGGTGGTGTTGCTCCATCTCGTCAATATCAATGTGAGGCAAGAAGGGCCAGTACTTGCGCGCCGTCACGACGTCGATGAACTGAACGACATCCGGAGGGAAGTCGGATTGCGGAACGGGGTTGGGGGTCTCAGCACCGATAATCCAGAAACCAATCGGGAGGATATATGGATTCAGTCATTGCTCTCCTGTGTCGTAGGGACAAGGGAGAGTATGGCGGACGGCTCACACGAACGCGAACTTATGGTAATGGTCCATGCTCGACTACTATCTCGCCCTCTAGCTGACCATCCAAATTCCCGGCGGTAAGTCTCCATTTTGCGCAGAGTTGACTGAAGCGTCCTGGGTTTAGTTCCTACCTCAGCTAAGGAAGGATTGAACTATGCCTAGAAAGTATTCCGTTGAGT